>JBOGYJ010000146.1:0-11408 GCA_050696795.1 Solirubrobacteraceae bacterium
ACGTCGCGCAGCAGCGCGATCTCGCCCACGCCGCTCCCCGGGCCCTGGAGGCGTTGGAACTCCACGATCTCGACCTCGCCACGCTCGAGCGCGTAGAACGCATCGCCCCGCTCACCGGCGCGGATCAGGGTCGCTCCGGCCGGCACGTGCAGCGGCTGAGCCTCCTGCACCAGGCGCTCGAGTCGCGGCAAGGGCAGCGGGGAGAAGCAGGGAATCGCCCGGAGCAGGTCGCGCACCCGCGCTGCGCGCTCCTGGTGGAGGTCGAGCCGTCCCAGGACGGGAAGCAGCAAGACGGTCAGGGCTGCCAGCGCAGATCCCACGAGCACCATGCTGCCGCCCACACCGAGCAGGCTGATGAGCGCAGGGGCGATCAGCGCTCCGGCCGCTGCGCCGCCGCTGTAGATCATCTCCATCAGCCCGTACACCCGGCCGACGAGCGCATCGTCGACGAGTCGGGGGATGATCGCCATGACTCCTGCCTCGATCAGCGCGAAGCCGAGCCCGAGCGGGACCATCGACGCCAACGCCAGCGCTCGGTCGCCCAGCCCCGCGACCGCCACGAAGACGCCGAAGCCCAGGCCGCCCACGCTCAGCGCCAGGCCGTATCCACGGCGCCGCACGAGCCGCAGCAACACGACTGCGCCGAGCGTGCCGCTCACTCCCCACACCGTCAGCAGCGCCCCGGGGCCCCCGTTGCCGAGGTGCAGCCGGCCGATCGCGAGCGCCACGAGCTGGACGTTGGTCGTGCCCTCCAGCAGCAGCAGGCCCATGAACAGGACGAAGGGTCCGCGCAGCAGCGGAGAGCGTGCCACGGCGCGCGCTCCCGCCAGCACGCCACTCAGGCCCGCGTCACCCGGCGCGTCGTCGGCTGTGGTGGCCCTCACCGCGGGGAGGCGGATGGCCAGCGCAACCGCGATCCCGATCACCGCGGCCGCTCCGCCCGCGATCGCACCCGTGCCCACCAAGGCGATCGCGAGTCCTCCGAGTCCGCTGCCGATCAGCGCGCCGCCATTCTCGGCCATGCTCCAGAGGCCCACGGCTCGCGTCACCTCATCCGGTGTGTCGGCGAGCGCCGGTATCAGCGTCTGGAGCGCCGGGCGCGGCGCGGAGGAGGTGACACTCCCGCCGACCGTGAACAACGCGATCAGCGGCAGTGGACTGTGTTCGAGGATCAGCAGCGCGCCGCCACCGAAGCAGATCGCTTGGACAGAGCAGGTGGTGACCACGATCCGTCCCCGATCCAGCCGGTCCAGCAAGCGGCCACTGATCGGCGCCGCGAGCATTGCCGGGAGCAGCCGCGCGGCCGCCATCAAGGCGACGGCGCTCGCGCCGCCGCGGCGGAACGCGGTGACCACGAGCGCGATCTCAAAGCCCCAGTTGCCGCAGCTGATCAGCAGGTCCGCGAGCAAGGCCGTCGCGAGCGGGCCTCTCGGAACTCGCCGTGCTCCCACCGTCATCTGCTCAACCCGGGCACGCATGGGGCGCTGGGGCTCATGCGAACGGCCGGATCTCGAAGCCGGCGCCGATCAGCCGGTTGCGGATGGCGAGCGCGAGCTCGGCGGCGCCCGGCGTGTCGCTGTGCAGGCAGAGCGAGCGGAAGCGGCCGGTCTTGGCGAGCTCCTCCGCGTGGGCGACGACGGCGTCCGGCGCGGCCAGCACGGCGCCGGGGTCACCGCGGGGGACCAATGTGCCGTCCGCACGGTAGGCGCGGTCCGCGAAGCCCTCGGCGACGCCCTCGATCCCTTCGGCTTCGGCGGAGCGCCGCATCTCCGAGTCAGGTGGCGCCAGCAGCTTCAGATCCCGGTCGACGGCCGCGATCGCAGAGACGATCGCGTCGGCGTAGACGCGGTCGACGGCCGCGCGGTTGTACAGCGCTCCGTGCGGCTTGACGTAACCGACATGGCCGTGTTCGAGGCCCGCCTCGATTCGCAGCGCCGCGATCTGTTGGACGACCAGTTGGCACAGCTCCGTTGGGTCGACGTCGAGGTCGCGCCTGCCAAAACCCTCCCGGTCCAGGTAGGAGACGTGTGCGCCGATGCGCTTGTGCCGCAGCGTCGCCTCGGCGCAGACCGCGCGCATCGTGGCGGCGTCGCCGGCGTGGAAGCCGCACGCCACGTTCAGGCTCGAGCAGGCGGCGATGATCTGGGCGTCGGCGGCGATCCCGTCGGCCCCCGGCCGCTCGCCGACATCGGCGTTGAGATCGATCACCGGCCCTGGCATCGAGAGCAGGCGCCTCGCTCAGACCCTGCTGACGCCGATCCGCAGCTCGAGCCCGTCGATCTTCACGAGCTCCGCGGCGGCAGCGCCGGTATCACCAGCCGAGCCGTAGCGCACCTGGACAGCCAGCACCTCACCGGCGATGTACTGCTCGTGCTCGCGGCCGGCGGCCAGCAGTTGCTCGTCACCGTCGAGTGTCAGCGTGATCCGATCCGAGATATCGAAACCGGCGGCGCGGCGAGCCGCCTGCACCGCGTGCACGATCTCGCGTGCCCAGCCCTCGACGCGCAGGGACTCGTCGATCTCGAGCTCCAGCGCGACCGCGTGCGAGCCCTCGCGCTCGACCTGATAGCCCTCGAGTGGCTTCATCGAGACCAGCAGATCATCGGCGACGAGTGCGTGCTCGTTACCACCGACGTCGATCGCGACCGTGCCGCCGTCCCGCAGCGTTGCCGCCGCACGCCCGGCATCCAGCCCGGCGACCGCGGCGGCGACCAAGGGCATCTGCGCGCCGAAGCGCGGTCCGAGCGTGCGGTAGTTCGGTTTGACCTCGACCTCGCCAAGCTCGTCGGCCTCGGAGACGAAGCGCAGCTCGCGCACGTTGAGCTCGTCACGCACGATCTCCGCCAGGCGTTCGATCGCCGCACGCTCGGCGCCGGCGGCGACGACCACGGCGGCGTGCAGCGGCTGGCGCAGCTTCACCTTCGCCTGCGAACGGGCGGCCAGACCCAGGCGCACGGTTTCACGCGCGACCGCCATCGCCTGCTCGAGCTCGACGTCATGCGGTGAAACCTCGGGGAAGTCGCAGAGGTGCACGCTGACCTCGGAGCCGTCGAGGTTGCCGTAGATCTCGTCGGCCACGAACGGCGTGAACGGCGCGAGCAGCTTGGCCACGGTCACGAGCGTGTGGTGCAGCGTCGCCATCGCCGCCGGCTCGCCATCCCAGAAGCGCCGGCGCGAGCGGCGCACATACCAGTTGGACAGATCGTCGACGAACTCGGCGATCGTGCGGCCTGGGGCGGTCGCGTCGAACCCGTCCAGCCCGTCCCGAACGGTCTCCACCGTTGCGTTCAGTCGCGACAGCGCCCAGCGATCGAGCTCGGTCAGCTCGACGCCGTCAAGCGACAGCGACTCGCGCGCGATGTCGTTGGCGTTCGCGTACAGCACGTAGAAGCCGTAGGTGTTCCACAGCTGCAGCATGAACTGGCGCACGGCCTCGCCCAGCGAGTCGAGCGAGAAGCGGTAGCCGTCCCACGGGTACTTCGAGGTGAAGAAGTACCAGCGGAAGGCGTCGGCGCCGTAGCTGTTCAGCACGTCCCACGGCTCGACGATGTTGCCCTTGGACTTGCTCATCTTCTGACCCGTCTCGTCGAGCAGCAGGCCCAGGCACACGACGTTGCGGTACGAGCTCTCGCCGAAGAGCAGCGTCGAGACCGCCAGCATCGAGTAGAACCAGCCGCGCGTCTGGTCGAGCGCCTCACAGATGTAGTCGGCGGGGAAGTGCGCCTCGAACTCCGCGTTGCCCGCGTGGCCGTCGACTGTCGGCATCGCCCCGAAGGACGCGAACGGCATCGAGCCCGAGTCGAACCAGACGTCGATCACGTCGGGTACGCGCCTCATCACCTCCGCGCAGCCATCCGCACGACACGCGAACGTCACGTCGTCGACGAACGGGCGGTGCGGGTCATCCAGAGCGACGCCCGACAACGCCTCGAGCTCAGTCAGGGAGCCGACCACATGGAGGTGTCCAGCGGGACACCTCCATACAGGCAGAGGCGTACCCCAGTAGCGCTCGCGCGACAGCGCCCAGTCGACGTTGCCCTCCAGCCAGTTGCCGAAGCGCCCGTGCTTGACGTGCGGCGGCTGCCAGTTGATCGTCTCGTTGGCGGCCAGCAGCTGGTCCTTGACCACACTGGTGGCGATGTACCAGGAGGGCTTGGCGTAGTAGAGCAGCGGCGTGTTGCAGCGCCAGCAGTGCGGATAGGAATGCTCGTAGGGCTCGGCCTTGAGCAGCCTTCCGCGGGCGCGCAGATCCTCGATGATCGGCTCGTCGGCGGCCTTCACGTTCATGCCCGCCCACTTGCCGATGCGCTTGCCGTAGGTGCCGTCTCCCAGCACCGGATTGATCGGTTCGAGACCGTTGGCCTCGCCCAGGCGGAAGTCGTCCTCGCCGAAGGCGATCGCGGTGTGCACCAGGCCGGTGCCGTCCTGCGCGGTGACGAAGTCGGCGCCCAGCACGGTGTGGCCCTTCTCGCCGTACTCGGCGCTGGCGATGAACTCGAACGGTGGCTCGTAGGAGAGCCCGACGAGATCGGCCCCCGGGAAGCGCTCGGCGATCTGCACGCCCTCGCCGAAGAGCTTCTCGGCCAGCGCCTCGGCGACGATGTAGTCCTCGGCCGTGCGCACGTAGACGAGCTCGGGATCGACAGCCACGGCGGCGTTGGAGACGAGCGTCCAGGGGGTGGTGGTCCAGACGACGAGCTTGCCGCGCGCGCTCGGCAGGATCACGTAGGCGGACGGGTCGACCACATCCTGGTAGACGCCGGGCTGCCCCAGCTCGTGGCTCGAGAGCGCGGTACCGCAGCGCGGGCAGTAGGGCACGACCTTGAGCCGCTCGAATAGCAGGCCCTTCTCATAGATCGCCTTCAGCGCCCACCAGACCGACTCGACGTAGCTCGGGTCGAGCGTCCGGTAGGCGTGCTCGGTGTCGACCCAGAAGCCGATCCGCTGCGTCAGCCGCGTCCAGTCGTCGATGTGGCTGAGCACGACCTCGCGGCAGCGGGCGTTGAAGCGGTCGATCCCGTAGCGCTCGATGTCAGCCTTCTGCTTCATGCCGAGCTCGCGCTCGACCGCCAGCTCGACCGGCAGGCCGTGGCAGTCCCAGCCGCCCTTGCGCTCGACCTGGTAGCCGCACATCGTGCGGTAGCGGGTGAAGATGTCCTTGAACACGCGCGCCAGCACGTGGTGCGAGCCCGGGGCGCCGTTGGCCGTGGGCGGACCCTCGAAGAAGCCCCAGCGCGGACCGCCGGCGCGGCGCTCGATCGACTGCTTGAAGACGTCGTGCTCGCGCCAGCGCTCGAGGATGGCCTCCTCGAGGGCGGGGAAGGAAGCGCGCGGGTCTACAGGTCGGTGGGGGGCGGCCATCGGGACGCCGGATTCTAGGCTGCGTGCGCCTGTGGCCCGCTGGCCACAGGCCACGAGCACGCGGTCAGTCCTCGCGTGCCGCCAGGTAGGC
The DNA here is from genome assembly GCA_050696795.1 of Solirubrobacteraceae bacterium. GTDB lineage: Bacteria > Actinomycetota > Thermoleophilia > Solirubrobacterales > Solirubrobacteraceae > Palsa-465. Next base: position 5,453 of record JBOGYJ010000146.1, read on the forward strand.
GGCGGCCACGCGTTTGGGCGCACGCAGCAGCCACGCCTCGGTGATCAGCTCCTCGAGCTCTTCGAGGCCGATCCGCTCGAGCAGCGCCAGGATCGCTGAGTACCCGTCGAAGTGCGGAATCGTGAAGTAGACCTCGGGGTCGGACTCGATCAGCGCGAGCTTGGCGCCCTCGTGCTCGACCCGGGCGCCGACGATCTCTCCGGTCGGAGCGTCGTCGCCGCGCACCGCCAATGCGTTGAGGTCGCTCTGGCGCAGCGGTCGCTCCCAGACGAACAGCTTGTCCTTCACACGCCAGCTCATCAGGCCGTGCATGTCCTGTTCGCTGGTCTCGGGCAGCGAGAGGGCAAGGCGGCGGACGTCATCCCAGCTTGAGATGTGTGCACGATACTCCCGGGATGCGCCTGCGCCTCTACCACCACAGCGACGGTGCGCGGGTCGCCTACTGGGAGACGGGGACCGGTCAGGCGATCGTGCTGCTGCACTCGCTCGGGCTCTCGCACCGGGAGTGGACGCCGATCGTCGGTGCACTCTCGTCGCGCTTCCGGGTCGTGCTCCCCGACCTGCCGTTGCACGGTGACTCCGAGGACCGGCCGCGGCACCCCTACACGCCCGAATGGCTGACCGGGGTGATCGCCGGCTTCTGCGCCGACGTCGGCGGCCCGCGGGCGTCGGTGGTCGGTCACGACTTCGGCGCGGAGCTCGCGCTGCGGACGATCGTCGACGGTGGCTACACGCCCGCTCGGCTCGTGCTGATGGGCAACCGCCTGCACCGCCCCGCGCCGCTGCGCGGGCGTCGCGCGCTCTGGCGCCTGGTCACCGGCATGGCGACGCTGCCGGTGCTCGACCTCGCGCTCTCGCATGCGGCCCCGGTGGTATTCCGGCCGCGCTTCGGCGAGCACCTCAGCGCCCAGCGCAACCCCGAGAGCCGTGACGTCGTGCGCCACGCGTTCGCCGACGTCGGCGGCAACACCAACCGCGCGCGCTCCTGGGCCAAGTTCTCGCGGCGCTGGCCGTTCGAGGCCCAGCGCGACCTGCTCGACGCCTACCCGTCGTTGACGCTGCCGGTGCTGCTGCTGTGGGCCGAGGATGACCCGGCCGCGCCGCTGCACTGGGCGCAGGAGGCGCTCGACCTGATCCCCGGCGCCCAGCTGCGCACGATTCCCGGCGCCGGCTTCCTCGTCGCCTACGACGACCCGGTGGTGCTCGCGCGCGAGCTGATCAGCTTCTGCGGCTGAAGCGGGTCTGCGGCTGAAGCGGGTCTGCGGCTGAAGCGGTCGGCGCCTGCGACGCTGCCGGGCCACACGCGGGAGGGGTTTACACCCCCACGGTGCATAACTCCTCCCGACACGGTGACAACAGTTAGGTAATCACCTAAGTATGTGTTACGGTGCTCACCATGCCGGCCACCGAGGAGCAGCAACTCGACCTCGCCTTCCAGGCGCTCGCCGACAGCAGTCGACGTGCGATGGTGATCCGGCTCACGCGCGGACCGGCGAGCGTCAGCGAGCTGGCCGAGCCGCTGAAGATGTCGATGCCGTCGGTGCTCCAGCACATCGACGTGCTGGCGCACAGCGGACTGATCCGCTCCGAGAAGGTCGGCCGCGTCCGAACCTGCCGGCTCGAGCCCGGTCCGATGCAGACGCTCGAGCACTGGATCGCCGAGCACCGCGCGACCTGGGAGCGCAGGTTAGACCGCCTCGGTCAGGTTCTCGACGAGGTATTTCCCGACGACCAAGGAGACCGGAAACGATGAGCATCCGCCAGCAGGACTTCACGATCGAACGGCGCTTCCGCCAAACCCCCGCCCAGACGTTCCAGGCGTTCGCCGACCCTGAGCTCAAAGCCAGGTGGTTCGCGACGCCGGACAGCTGGACCGAGAACGAGCGGTCGATCGACTTCCGCGTCGGCGGCAGCGAGCTCAGCGCCGCACGCGATGACAGCGGCCATCATCACCTCTTCCGCTGCCGGTACCACGAGATCGCCGAGGGTGAGCGGATCGTTTACGCCTACGACCTGCTGCTCGACCAGCAGCTCGTCTCGGTGTCACTTGTGGCCATCGAGTTCCGCTCGGGCGGTGACGGCGGTACGCACCTCGTGTTCACCGAACACGGCGCGTTCCTCGACGGCCTTGAGGATCCGGCCGAGCGTGAGCACGGCACCGGCCTGCTGCTGGACGGGCTCGGCATGTTCCTCGGAAGCGGGCCGGCCGCATGAGCCTGGTTCTCCACGAGCATCCCTTCGCCCTGTACTGCTGGAAGGCTCTGATCGCGCTGTACGAGCGCGGCGTTGCCTTCGAGGCAAGGATGGAGGACGACCGCTCCGAGATCACGGCGTTGTGGCCTCCGGCTTCGATCCCGCTGCTCGTCGACGGCGGATTCGTGGTGCCGGAGTCCTCGACCATCGTCGAGTACCTTGATAGCCACGGCGACGCGCCACCGCTCGTGCCGGCCGACGCTCAACTGGCCCTGCAGGCGCGGATTTGGGATCGCGTGGTCGACGGCTACGTGGCGACACCTGTCCAGACGATCGTGGGTGACGCGCGCCGGCCCGTAGCTGCAGGTGATCCGCTCGGAGTCGATCAGGCCCACAGCGCGCTCGACCTCGCCTACGCCACGCTCGAGCGCCAGCTCGCCGGCCGCGGTTCAAGCAGCTGGCTTGCGGGGCATGTCTTCACACTGGCCGACTGCGCGGCCGCCCCGGCGCTGCACTACGCAGACGTTGTCCACGAACTGGACCGTTCGATGCACCCGGCACTCGGCGCCTACTACGACCGCCTGAGCGCACGGCCCTCGGTCGCTCGCGTCATCCATGAGGCGCGCCCATACCGCGAGCTCTTCCCGCTCCCATGGCCGGCTCACGTGGGCTGAGCGGACAGCCCCCGGTCGAGCAGCGTCAGCAGCCACTCGAAGGACTCGTCGCTGGCCAGCGGGATGGCGAAGCCCCCGCCGGCCTCGAGCGCGACGAAGCCATAGATCGCGGCGCGTATCGCACGCACCGCGTGGATCGCTGCGTCGCCCTCGATCGCGTAGCCGTGCATCACCGAGACCATCAGCTCGACGAGGCGCGCGGCCGCGGGCTCGGCCGCGGGCTTGGTCGCGGGCTTGGTCGCGGGCTCATTCCGCAGCTGGACGAACTGCAGCGCCGCGTGCCGGCCTGGATGGGCCAGCGCCCACCGGCGGTAGGCGTGACCGGCCCCACGCAGGGCATCGCCCGCGGCGCGGCCGGAGACCGCGGGGACCAGCGCATCGGCCAGCTCGCTCGCTGCCAGCGCCGCGAGTCGTGCGCGGAGATCCGGCAACCCGGCCACGTGCGAGTACAGCGACGGGGGCTTGACGCCGAGCCTCGACGCCACCGAGCTCAGCGTCAACGCCTCCAACCCCCCGGCATCCGCGAGCTCGCCCGCGGCCTCGACCACGGCGGCGGTGTCCAATCCGGCACGCGGCATCAGGCAGACCGCCGCGCGCGAGCGATCGCCGCGTCCATCGCCGCGGCGGGAGCCGCTGTTGCTCTGCCGTGTCCGACTACCAGCAGCTCGGGGTCGAGCGTGCGCAGCGCCGCCGCCGACTCCAACGCCTGCTCGCGGTCACAGGTGCCCATCCAGACGAGCGGGAACGGCAACCTCGGGCGGCTCGGGACCTGTAGGCCGCCGACCGAATGGAATGCATCGCCTGCTATCAGGCTGCGGTCGCGAGTGTCGAGGAAGGCCACATGGCCGGGGGTGTGGCCAGGGGAGGGGACCACCTCGAGGCTGCCGACACGGTCGCCCGGCCCCAGCAGTACGTCCGGCTTGGTCTTCACCTTCGGCCAGCTGCCGCGCTTCTTGTCGGAGAACTCGACGGGTTCCCCGGCGAGGATCCTCGCGTCGATCTCAGGCATCAGCACCGGCACCTCCGCGCCGAGCTTCCCGCGCAGCGCGTCGAGCGAGCCGACGTGGTCACCGTGGCCGTGGGTCAACGCGATCCGGCGGATCGGGGCGCCGAGCTGCTGCGCCGCGGCGATCAGCGCGTCGGCGGCGTTCATCGTCGTGTCGACCAGCGTGAAGCCGTCGTCCTCGCGCACCAGGTAGGCGTTCATCAGCCCGAATTTCGTCAGCTGGGTGAGATTGGGGGTGATCTGCGTGCTCTTCATCTTGGCTCCGATTACGTTGGCTACGAATATTAGGAATAAACCTAACAGCCTTAGAAAACGCTGTCAACCCCCAACCCGAGCGTCCGATTCGCAAAGCCGCGCGGTACCTTCATGGCTGATGCGTTATGCGGTGAAAGGACGAGCGTGAGCACTACTGAGAACGAGCAGCTGTGGGGCGGCGAGACCAGCAAGGCGGTGGCCAACTTCCCGATCTCCGGCGAGCCGATCCCCGTTGCGGTGATCCGCTGGCTGGGCCGCATCAAGGGCGCTGCCGCCCGCGTCAACGCCGAGCTCGGGCTGCTCGACGCCGCGCGCGCCGAGCGCATTGCCGCTGCGGCCGATCGGGTCGCCGGCGGCGAGTTCGATGACCAGTTCCCGATCGACGTCTTCCAAACCGGCTCTGGCACCTCCTCCAACATGAACGCCAACGAGGTGATCGCCAACCTCGCGAATTTGATCCCCGGGGACCCCGTTCACCCCAACGACCACGTCAACATGGGTCAGTCCTCCAACGACGTTTTCCCATCTGCGGTGCATCTCGCCGCGCTGGGAGAGGCCAGCAGCGAGCTGCTGCCGGCGCTGGACGCGCTCGAGCAGGCTTTTGCCGCCAAGGCGAGCGAGTTCCACGACGTCGTCAAGTCGGGGCGCACGCACCTGATGGACGCTGTCCCCGTCACGCTCGGCCAGGAGTGTGGCGGCTATGCGGCACAGGTGCGCCTGGGCGCGCGCCGCGTGCGTAACGCACTGCCACAGGTGGCCCAGATCCCGCTCGGCGGCACCGCGACGGGCACCGGCCTCAACACCCACCCTGAGTTCGCCGCCCGCGTGCGCGCCAAGCTCAACGAGGCCACCGGCCTCGACATCTCTGCCCCCGAGGACCCGTTCGAGGCGCAGGGCAATCGTGACGCGTTGGTCGAGCTGTCGGGAGCGCTCAAGGTGATCGCCGTCTCGTTCACCAAGATCGCGAATGACCTGGCGCTGATGGGCTCCGGCCCGCGCGCGGGCATCGGCGAGATCCTGCTCCCCGAGCTGCAGAAGGGCTCCTCGATCATGCCGGGGAAGGTCAACCCGGTGATCGCCGAGGTCACGTTGCAGGTCGCGGCCCAGGTGGTCGGCAACGATGCGGCGATCACGCTCGCCGGCAGCCAGGGCAACTTCGAGCTGAACGTGCGCGTGCCGCTGATCGCGCGCAATCTGCTCGAGTCGATCAGCCTGCTGGCGGCCACTGCGCGCGTGCTCAATGACAAGTGCGTCTCCGGGATCGAGGCCAACCTGGCCGGCTGTGAGCGTTCGGCCGAGTCGACGCTCGCCGCGGCCACGGCGCTGAACCCCTACATCGGCTACGACAAGGCGACCGAGATCGTCAAGGAGGCGGCCAACTCCGGACGGATGCTGCGCGAGGTCGCCTACGAGAAAGGTGTCGACGAGGACACCTACAATCGCGCGATGGATCTGCGCAAGATGGCGCAGGGAAATCTGAGCTGACCGCCTGAGCCGGTCAGTCGCAGGCGGAACTATCCGCCATCGGGTGCGTTAGGGCTGACGATCAGGTGCGAATCATGGTGGTGACAAGCAGGCGCTGCGCACTGGCCGCGGCGGGCGCGCTGGGTGCGATCGTGGTCGCCGCGGCGCCCGCGGGTGCCGCGACGAGCGCTGCCGGTCTGTATCTGCGCGGCGCCGGCAACGGCCATGGCGTCGGCATGAGCCAGTACGGCGCCGCCGGCTACGCGCTGCACGGGGCCAGCTACCAGCAGATCCTGCGCGACTACTACGCCGGTACGACGCTCGGACACGTCGATCCCAACCGCCCGGTGACCGTGCTGTTGCG
>JBOGYJ010000147.1:0-12328 GCA_050696795.1 Solirubrobacteraceae bacterium
CGCCGCAACTGGGTGCGGTCGCCCTCGCCGACGGCGGCCTGCAGCAGCATCCAGCGGATCGTGTCGCCGACGGTGACGGGGTAGCTGAGCTCGCCGCCGATGCCGGTCTCGAGCACCGCCTCGCAGAAACCGCTGACGCGGTCACGCTGGTTTGGCGGCAGCAGCTCGAGCCAGCGCTCGCGGGGCACGGGGATCGCGGTCGTCTGGTCGACGGCCTCCGCCGGCCAGCGCTGACCGTGCATCACGAACAGCCCCGGCAGGCACCAGACGACGTCTGCTTCGACGTCCCACGACCAGGGGCTGAAGTGCGCAGTGGCTGCCAGATCGGGGGCCATGCCCCCGTAATCGGCGGAAGTGCACCGCTTTGGAGGGCCTGCCGGCTTTTACCCAGATTCAGGTGTTTTGGCGCACAGCCGACCTGCCCGTGTGCCGCAGATCTATTCGGTCCACCACCGGGCGACCCGATCTACCGGTTTCTAGGGTGCAGCGGCGAGCAAATCTCCCGCCTCGCGACCGCCGTCTGCTCTATGCGACGGCCGGAACCGCTTCGGGATCGGGCGCCACGCCCGGATCGGAGACCGCGACGGAATCGGCCAGGATGCGCAGGCCCACGCGCGCGCCTACCGCGACTCCGGCGTCATGGCTCGACGCCTCGACCAGCACCCTCTGCCCACCGTCGAGGGTCACCTCGAGCCGCACCGACGCGCCGAGGAACGTGCGCTGCGTGACCTCGCCCGCCCCGGCCGCATCCTGCACGACCGAGACCGCCTCGGGCCGCAGCAGCGCCTCGACGGCGCTGCCGGGCTGGCGTCCCTCGACGTTCAACACCGTCAGCCGCTGGCCGAGCACCTGCACCTCGCCGGCGTCGCCGATACGTCCCGGCAGCCGGTTCATCGCGCCGACGAACTCAGCCGCGAAGGCGGTGGCCGGGCGCCGGTAGACGTTCTCCGGAGTGTCGAGCTGCTCCAGCCGGCCGGAATTCATGACGCCGACGCGGTCGGCCATCGAGAGCGCCTCGGACTGGTCGTGGGTGACGAACAGCGTCGTGATCCCGAGCCGCTGCTGGAGGTTGCGGATCTCAATGCGCAGCTGCGCCCGCACGCGCGCATCGAGCGCCGACAGCGGCTCGTCGAGCAGCAGCACCTTCGGCTCGATCGCCAGCGCGCGGGCGATCGCGACGCGCTGCTGCTGGCCGCCGGAGAGCTGATGCGCGTAGCGATCCGCAGCGTCGACCAGGCCGACCAGCTCGAGCAGCTTATCGGCACGCTCCAGCCGCGTCCGCTTGTCCTGCCGGCGCATGCGCAGCCCGAAGGCGACGTTGGTGCGCACATCCATGTTCGGGAACAGGCTGTAAGCCTGGAAGACCATGCCCATGTCACGCTTGTTGGGCGGCACGTTGGTGACGTCCTTGCCGTCCACCAGCACGCGTCCGGCCGAAGGGAAGTCGAAGCCGCCGAGGATCCGCAGCGCCGTGGTCTTGCCGCAGCCGGATGGACCGAGCAGTGCGACGAACTCACCGTCGTTGATCTCGAGATCGAGACCGGCGAGCGCGGCGACCGAGCCGTAGCGGCGTTGGACTCCTTCGAAACGAATCATCAGATCACCCGGACAGAGGTCGAGCCGCGCCTACGCCCGGCGAGGAAGGACAGGGAGAAGAGCAGCAGGAACACGAACAGGAGGCTCACGATCGAGAGTGCCACAGACGTACCAGCGTCACCGGACTGGCCGGCCTGGATCAGCTCGACCGGGAGCGTCACATACAACAGGATCGTCGCGATCACGACCTCGCCCAGGCAGAACGCGATGGTCAGGAAGACGGCCCCGAGGACGGCGGTTTCGACGTTCGGCAGGATCACCCGCGTGAGTGTCGTGAACCACGACGCGCCGAGGTTACGCGAAGCGTCTACCAGCGTGCGCAGGTCGATCGCGCGCACGCCGGTGTCGAACGCTCGATAGCTGAACGGCATCGCCAGCACCACGTAGACGGGCGTCAGCGCCGTCAGCGGATGGTTGAACCAGAGCCGCACCAGCCACCCCGGCGCGCTGCCCTGCAGCTGCGCGAGCCCGGCAGCGATCACGATCGGCGGCACGATGATCGGCAGTACCGTGACGCCCTCCATCAGCAGCGTCAGCTTCGGCAGCTTGAGCCGCACGAGCACGACCGTTGGCAGCATCAGCGCCACCACAACCACCGCGGCGATGCCGGCGATCTCGAGCGACTTGATCAGCGCGTCGCGCACGGCTGCGTTGCTGATGATCTGCGAGTAGTTGGCGAAGCCGTAGGAGCCATCGAGCTGGAGCAGGCTGTACTTGATCGATGCCAGGATCGGGCCGGCGAAGAAGACCGCCGCCAGGACCAGGATCACCATGCGCCAGATGCGCGGGCGGCCGCGCCGGCGGGTCTGGTTCGGGGGCACCGGTGGTTCCTCGATCTCTGCAAGCAGGGCGCCGGCGCCCGCGCCGCCGGGCCCGCCCCCGCTGATGGCACTCACTGCAACCACCTCCGCGCGCGCCGCTGGACCAGCCAGTAGCCGACCATGATAATCATCACGACCAGGATCATCTCGACACCGAGCGCGAGTGCGATGCGATCCTGGTTGACAAGCACGTTGCCGTTGATCGCCTCGTTGATCGACGCCGGGATCAGCGGAATTGCCGCGCCGACCAGCGCAAGCGCCGTCGCGTACGCGGAGAAGGCGTTGCCGAACAGGATCAGCAGCGAGCCGATGAACGCCGGGGCCATCACCGGAACGGCGACGTGGCGCATGTACTCGAGCTTCGATGCCCCCAGGTTCTCGGCGGCCTCCTGCCACTGCGGGCGCAGCCCCTCGAGCGCCGGAGTGATCAGGATCACCATCATCGGGATCTGGAAGTACACGTACACCAGGCCGACTCCGAACATCGACTCGATGCTGAAGCCATGGGCGTAGAGGTCGATGCCGACGTGCTGGAGCCATGTGGTGACGACGCCGCCAGGGGCACGTCCGAGCGTTGCGATGAATTCGAAGGCGAGCGGGACCCCGGCGAAGTAGGCGAGCACGCCGGCTGAGCTCGAGACTACGCGGCGCAGCATGCTTCCGGCCCGGCTGGCGACCACAGCCGCAGCCAGCCAAGTGCCGAAGAACGCACCCAGGATTGCAGTCCAGGCAGAGAGGATGACGCTGTTCTTCATCGAGAGCCAGTACTGGGAGCCGCTGAAGACGATGCTGAAGTTGTGCAAGGTGAAGCTGCCGGCGTCGGTTGTGAAGGCGCCGTGAATCACCTCGTACAGCGGCAGCCCCAGGAAGATCAGGACGTAGACGCTGAACGGCAACATGCCGATCCAGGCGCCACCGCCCGCCGACGAGCGGCTGATCCCGCGGCGCCGAGGCGCCGCGGGATCCGTTGCTACTGCGATTGCTTGCGATTCAGTCGTCAAGCCGGGAAGGCAGCGGCGATCGCCGTGCCGGCCTTGGCGGACTGAGGCACCGTCGGCAGCGCGACCGTGCCCTTGACCTTCGGCAGCCCTGCGTACGCCTTCTTGTTCTCGGTCTTGGCCTTCACCATTGCCGGGAGCTCAATCGGACGAGCGCCACCCTCGAGCCAGATGTTCTGGCCCTGGGTCGAATACAGGAACTCCTCCCATAGGCGCGCGGCAGCCGGGTGCGCGGCGTACTTGCTGACAGCCTGCACGTAGTACCCGGCGAACACCTTGCCAGTCGGGTCGACGACCTTCCAGTGGGCCGCGATGTTGGCCGGCAGGCCGTAGTACTTGGCGCTGTTCAGGTAATCCCAGTTGATCAGGATCGGGCACTGGTGTGCCTCGATCTCCGACGGCGAGTTGCAGTCCTGGGCGTTGAAGTTGCCATCGGACTTCAGCGTGTTGAAGAAGTTGATGCCAGCTTGCGCGTTGCCCAAGGAGCCGCCCGCGTTGAGCGCCGCCGCGTAGACCGCGTCGGTCGCGGCCGCAGCCTGGCCGATCGCACCGTTGAGCGTCACGTCGCCCTTGTACTGCGAGCTCTCGAGCGCCTTCCAGGTGGTCGGGCAGGTCTTGACCACGCTCATGTCGCAGCCGAACGAGATGTACCCACCGTAGTCGTTGTACCAGTCGCCGTTCGCGGCCTTGGCGGCCGCGGGGATGCTGCTCCAGTTCTGAACCTTGTACGGAGCGAACAGCGCCGGGTCCGGACTGGCGGTGTAGGACTCGCCGACGTCGATCGCGTCCGGCTCCGAGCTACGGCCCTTGTCCTGCTTGAGCGCCTGAATCTCCTCCGCGCTCGTGCCCTCCGGGTTGAATTGATTGACCTTGATCCCGTACTTCTTCTCGAACGTCTTGATCATCGCGCCGTAGTTGGCCCAATTGTTTGGCACGGCGATCAGATTGAGCTGCTTCTCGGCCTTGGCGGCCGTTACCAGCGCCGCCATGCCGCCACCGGCCTTGGCCGACTTAACCGTCGACCAGTTCGTACTTGCGCTCGCGGCCGAGCTGGCGCCGAGACCGCATATGGTCGCGGCAATGGCGGCAACGGCCGGCGCACTGACGCGACGTTTCATAACAAACATGACCCTCCTCACAGGGATTTGTGGTTGGTCGTCTCCCTGACCTACCAGGCACTGGCCGGTCTCGATTGACCCGCTGGAGCCTAGTACGGACCCTCGCGCCAATTGTGACGATTTTGTCAAGGTCTGCTTCATATACCTTTGGGCATCGGGCCGTCAATGTTTTTTAGTTTCGAGCGCGTTAGCGCCGATGAGACGATTTGCGAACGTCGTGATGCGATGAGGTCGAGACCAGCTGTGGTCGCCCACCGCGGGGCTCACCCCGGCGGGACGACCGAAAATACGATGCGCGCCTTCGCGCTGGCGCTTGACGCGGGCGCCGACATGATCGAGCTGGACGTGCGCCGAACCGGGGATGGCCAGCTCGCGATCCTGCACGACCAGGCCCATGCGGGCGTCGCGCTCGACTCGTGCTCGCTCGACGAGTTCGAGCGCCGTACCGGCCTTCGTCCCCCGCTGTTGACGGAGGTGCTGGATTGGGCCGCAGGTCGCATCGCCCTCGACGTCGAGCTCAAGGAGGGCGGCTATGCCGAGCAGGTGGCGCCACTGCTGGCGGCCTTTGCGGCCGGCGGCGGTGAGCTGCTGATCACCTCGTTCCGCGGTCCGCTGCTGGCGCGCCTCGCGCAGATCTCCCCCGCTTTGCGGCTCGGGCTCTTGCTCGAGCTCAGCGCCGAGCGGGCGCCCGAGCGCGCGCGCGCCGCCGGGGCGGCGACGGTCCTGCCTGAGATCAAGCTGGTCGACGAGCGGCTGCTCGCCGAGGCGGCCGAGGCCGGCCTCGAGCTGATCGTCTGGGACTTCATGGCCACCGATCATGCCCCACTGCTGGCCGACGCGCGCGTCGCAGGCGTGATCACCGACGACGTCCCCGGCGCGCTGTCGGCCCGCACCGCTTTGACCCCGTGAGTACGCTGGACCGAGGGCCTGTCATGACCTCGGCCCAAGAACACAGGAGTGCTGATGAGCAGTCGCCGCCCAGTCGTCGGAATCGCAACGGCCCTCGAGATCGCCAGCTACGGCATCTGGGTCGGCGGCCCGTGCGCGCTGCTGCAGTTCTCCTACATCGAGGCGATCCAGCGGGCCGGCGCGATGGCGCTGATGCTGCCGCCGGATCCAGCGCTGGTCGAGAACCCCGACGAGGCGCTCGACCGCGTCGACGCCTTCGTCCTGGCCGGTGGCTGCGATGTCGACCCCGCGCGCTACGGCCAGGAGCAACATCCGGAGACCGTCGGCCTGGTCCCCGCCCGCGACGACTTCGAGTTCGCGCTGCTGGAACGGGCGATCGAGCGCGACATGCCGACGCTCTGCGTCTGCCGCGGGATGCAGGTGCTCAACGTCGTGAGGGGCGGGACGCTGATCCAGCACCTGCCCGATGTGCTGCACAGCGATGAGCACCGCCGCCACGCTGGCACCTTCGAGGGCAACGAGCACGACGTACAGCTGGCCGCGGGCTCATTGGCCGCACAGGCGGCAGGCGGAGAGCTGACCATGACCAAGTCCCATCATCACCAGGCGATCGATGCACTCGGAGACGGATTGGTGGTGACCGGCCGCTCGACCGACGACCTGGCCGAGGCGATCGAGCTGCCTGACTCGGCCTTCGTGCTCGGTGTCCAGTGGCATCCGGAGGCCGACGAGACCAGCCGGATCATGACCGCGCTCGTGGACGAGGCGCGTCAGAGAATCTCTGTCGTTTCCCGATAGCCGCCGGCTTCGATCGCGGCGCGGACGGCGGCCGCATGCTCGGCGCCGCGTGTCTCGAGCACGAGCTGCACCGCGGTCTCCTGGATGTGCAGGTCGAGTCCCTCGCGGATGTGCTGGACGTCGAGCAGGTTGGCGCCAGTCTTGCTGACCATGCCGAGCAGCGCCGCCAGGCTCCCGGGCAGGTCGGGGATCCGCACGCGCAGCACGAGCCGGCGCCGCGCCTGGGTCTCGTGGCGCCGGGCGACCTCGGCCAGCATCCCCGCGCCGACGTTGCCGCCCGAGAGCACCAGCACGGTGCTGCCTTTGCTGGGGCCGGGCGGAAGCCTGCCGGCGAGCAGCGCGGCTACGCCAACTGCGCCGGCGCCCTCGACCACCAGCTTCGAGCGCTCCATCATGAAGACCATCGCCTCGGCGACCTGGTCCTCGGCGACCACGACCAGCTGCTGCACCAAAGCGTCGATCAGCTTCAGCGTGATCTCGCCGGGCCGCTTGACGGCGATGCCGTCGGCGATCGTACGGACCGACTCGACGGCCACCGGCTCGCCCGCTTCCAACGACGCGACAAACGGTGAGCACGCCTCGGCCTGGACGCCGATGATCTCCACCTCGGGTCGCTGCGAGCGGAGCGCCACGGCGATGCCGCTGATCAGCCCACCGCCACCAACCGGCACCACGACCCGCGCCAGGTCGGGCACCTGACGCAGCAACTCCAGGCCGACACCGCCCTGACCCGAAATCACGTCCGGGTCATCGAAGGGGTGGATGAAGTTCATGTCCGCCTCGGCGGCACGCGCCCTGGCTGCCACCACCGCGTCATCGACCGAGCGGCCCTCCAGATGCAGCGTCGCGCCGAGCGCCTGCACCGCATCGGCCTTGGCGATCGGCGCCGCCGCGGGCATGAACACCTCGCAGGCGACGCCCCGCGCGCGCGCCGCGTAGGCGACCGCCTGAGCGTGGTTGCCGGCGCTTCCGCAGACCACGCCGCGGCCGGTCTCCTCGCCGAGCGCGGCGAGCTTCGCCATCGCGCCGCGCAGCTTGAACGAGCCCGTGCCCTGCAGGTTCTCCGCCTTGAGCACGATCCGCGTGCCGGCGCGCTCGGAGAGCGTACGCGTGGTGATGATCGGCGTCTCACGCACGACGCCCTCACCGGCGCGCGCCGCGCGCTCGATGCTCGCCTCGGTCACGAGGCCATCGGCTTCGGGCTCAGGCGCCAACTGCGATCACTGCGTCGATCTCGACCTGCGCGCCCTTCGGCAGCGCGGCGACGGCCAGCGCCACCCGCGCGGGCGGGTCGCTCTTGAAGAAGCCCGCATAGACCTCGTTGACCTCGGCGAAGGCGGCGATGTCGGTCAGATACACCGTCATCTTCACGGCGTCCTCGAGCGAGCAGGCGGCATCGCTCGCGATCGCATGCAGGTTCTCGAGGCACTTGCGCGCCTGCTCGGCCGGCGTGTTGCCGACGAGCTCGCCGCTCGAGGCGTCGAGCGAGATCTGCCCGGAGATGAAGAGCAGCTCACCGGTCACGCGCACCGCATGGGAATACGGGCCCACCGCGGCGGGGGCGCTGGTGGAATTCACAGTCACTCGATACAACGCTGCCTCCTCTGGAAGCTTGGAACTTGTTTCGGACCTAGGGTTTCGTCAATCGTGACAGCAACGGGCGAAGCAGAGATCCACGGCGGTCCCGGGGCGGCGCTTGCCGTGCGCCCGTTCCGTTGGTGGTTCCTCAGCCAGATCACCTCAGCCTCGGGTCTGATGACGCAGTCTGTCGCGGTCGGCTGGCTGGTGCTGCGCTGGCACGGCAGCGGCGTGCAGCTCGGGTTGCTGTCCTCGGCCGGCCTCGGACCGACGCTCGTCCTCGGCCTCTGGGCCGGCGCGCTGATCGACCACTACGACCGTCGCATCCTGCTGATCTGGACTCAAGGCCTGCTGACCGCGCTGAGCCTCGTGCTGTACGCGTTGATCGTCTCGGGCAGCGCCAGCTACTGGCCGTTGGTGGCGATCATGCTGGCCAGCGGCATCGTCAACTCGCTCGACGGTCCCGCCCGCCAGATCTATGTGCTCGACCTGGTCGGTCCCGAGCGGGTGGCCGGCGCGGTGAGCCTCTATGAGGTGATCCTCAACCTCTCGCGCGTGCTCGGCCCGGCCGCCGGCGGCGCGCTGCTGGCCACCTCGGGGCCGGCGGCGTGCGTGCTCGTCAACGCCGTCACCTTCGCCGCCCCAATCGCGGTGCTGCTGCGCTATCGGCACGGTGGATCGGATCCCAGCCCCCCAGAACCGCGTGAATTGGATCCCGCCCGCGCTGCCCGCGTCGCCCGCCACGTCCGGGTCGCCCGCCACGCCCGGGTCGCCCGCCCTGCCCGCCCCATCGCGCTCGAGGGCGTGCGCTACGCGTGGGCGCATCCGCTGTTGCGTGCCTGCCTGTTGCTGGCCGCGAGCTCGACGGTGCTGTTCAGCCCGACGCTGTTCTTCCCGCTACTGGCCACCCGCGCGTTCCACCTCGGTGGCAGCGGCTACGGCGTGCTGCTAGCGCTGTTCGGTGTCGGCGCCCTGCCGGGAGCGCTGCTGGCATCGCGCCGGGCTCCGACGGGCACGCGCGTGCGCACGCTTGCGGTGCTCACCGGCGCGGCCGTGGTCATCACGGCGATCGCGCCGAACGTGCCGGTGCTCTACGGCGGGATCATCGCGACCGGCCTGAGCTCGATCTGGATGATCGCCGCCGCCAACACGCTCGTGCAGCTGCGCACGCCTCCCGAGCTGCGCGGCCGCGTGATGGGAGCGTGGAGCGTCGCGCTGCCCGGCACCCTGCCGATCACGGCACTGATCGCCGGCGGGGTCTCAGACGCGCTCAGCCCACGCGTCGCCTATGCGGCCGCCGGCACGATCATCGCCGGTGTCGCGCTGCTCTGCTGGCGCGCCTACGCGACCGGTCCTGAGGGGTAGCCTGAGACAGGATGAACCGGCTCGCGCGGGAGACCTCGCCCTACCTGCTGCAGCATGCCGACAATCCCGTGGACTGGTACCCGTGGGGCGACGAGGCGCTGGGCCGCGCTCGTGCCCAGGACCGCCCGTTGCTGGTCTCGATCGGCTATTCAGCCTGCCACTGGTGCCATGTGATGGCGCACGAGTCGTTCGAGGATCCTGAGATCGCCGGCCTGATGAACGAGCGCTTCGTCTGCGTGAAGGTCGACCGCGAGGAGCGGCCCGACATCGATGCCGTCTGCATGTCCGCCTGCCAGGCGATGACCGGGCAGGGCGGCTGGCCGCTCAACGTGTTCCTGACGCCCGATCAGCAGCCGTTCTTCGCCGGCACCTACTTTCCCCCGCAGCAACGTCCTGGAATGCCGAGCTGGCGAATGGTGATCGATGCGATCTCCGAGGCCTGGACCGAGCACCCCGAGCAGGTGCGCGAGCAGGGCGCGCGGCTGGCGACGGCGGTCGCCGCCGGTGGCACGGTCCAGCGCACCGAGCAGGCCCACGTGCCGCAGACCGCGATCCCCGATGCGGTCCACGCGCTGGGGCAGATGTTCGACCGCGTTCATGGCGGCTGGGGGTCGGCGCCGAAGTTTCCGCCGCACTGCACGCTCGAGTTCCTGCTGGCCGCCGGCGACGTCGAGCTCGCCCCGGCGACGCTGCACGCAATGGCCGACGGCGGGATCTACGACCAGCTCGGCGGCGGCTTCGCGCGCTACGCGGTCGACGCGACCTGGACCGTGCCGCACTTCGAGAAGATGCTCTACGACAACGCGCTGCTGGCGCGCGCCTACCTGCACGGCTGGCAGGTCACCCGCGAGCCGCGCTTCCGCGAGGTCTGCACCGAGACGCTCGACTGGGCGCTGCGGGAGCTGCGCGGCCCCGAGGGCGGCTTCTGCTCGGCGCGGGACGCCGACTCGGAGGGCGAGGAGGGCAGGTACTACGTCTGGACGCCGACGGAGATCAGTGAGGCGATCGGCGGGGCGGGGCTGCCCAGCCCGCACGATTCACAGCTCTCCGGTCTCGCCCTCGACCACTACCTCGGGATTCCGGCCGGCGAGCCCAACTTCGAGCGTCGCGCCTGGGTGCTCGAGGCGCACGGCCCCGCACCCGAGGAGCTGCCCGAGATCCGCCGCCGGCTGCTGGCGGCGCGCGAGCAGCGGGTCCGGCCCGGCCTAGACGACAAGCGACTGACCGCCTGGAACGCGTTGATGATCAGCGCCCTGGCCGACGCGGGCGCGGCGCTCGAGCGCGACGACTACATCGAGGCTGCCCGCACCTGCGCCGACTTCCTGCTGACCGAGTTGCGCGACGCCGCAAACACCCTGCTGCGCAGCTGGAAGGATGGCCGGGCCGCGCTTCCCGCCTACCTCGAGGACCACGCCTACCTGCTGCAGGCGCTGCTCGTGCTCTACGAGGCGACCTTCGACGAGCGCTGGTACGTCGAGGCGGTCGCGCTCGCCGATACCATGATCGAGCGCTTCGCCGACCGCGAGCACGGTGGCTTCTTCACCACCGCCGCCGACGCACCGGCCCTGGTCAGCCGCCGCAAGGACCTCGAGGACACACCGATCCCATCGGGCAACTCGGCGGCCGCGCTCGGGCTGCTGCGGCTGGCACGGCTATCCGGCGAGGCCGAGTACGAGCGCCACGCCACCGGCGTGCTGGCGCTGCACGCCGAGCTGGCGCTGCGCCACCCGCTCGCCTTCGGCCAGCTGCTGCAGGCACTCGACCTCTTCCTTGCCACCCCGCGCGAGGTTGCGATCGTTGGCGCCGGTCCGCTGACCGGCGCCCTACGCACCCGCTACCGCCCCCATCTCGTGCTCGCCGGCACCGACGCCGACAGCACCGAGGACGCCGCCGTCGCCCTGCTGCGCGACCGCGGCCTCGTCGACGGCCGCCAGGCCGCGTACGTGTGCGAGCGCTTTGCCTGCAAGCTGCCCGTCACCGAGATCGCCGCACTGGAGGCGCTGCTGTAGTGACCGGCGCCGAGGAGCTGCGCGCGCACCTGGCAGAGCGCTACGGGTTCCGTGCCCACACGCTCTTCAGCTTCGACCAGGACGTGGTCCTGCTGCGGCGCGCCGACGGGCCCAGCTGGGTCGCGCGCGTGTTCGGGCCGCAGCGGTCGACCGAGTCGGTGCGGGGCGACGCCGCGATCCTGCGCTGGCTCGAGGCCGAGGGCTACCCGGCCGAGCGCTGCGCCGATCCGGAGCCCGTCTCGATGCTCGACGGCAGCCCGGTGCTGGCGACCCTGGCCGTGCCGGCCGTGCCCCGGAACCTCAGGCGCCACGCGATCAAGGACGCGGGTGGGATCGCGCGCCTCGGCGAGCTGCTGGCGCAGCTCGCACGGCTCACCACGCCAAGCGGCGCCCCGCAGCGTCCCGGCGGAGCCTGGCACCACGCCGCCGACGGGCGTCCGGCGAGCGAGATCGCGCGGGCCAGCGAGTGGCTCGAGCAGGCGCAGGCGGATGCTCCGGCGCGCGAGCTCAGTCGCTTCGAGGCGCTGTATCAGGAGCTGGACGCGCTCGACGCCGGCGAGGGCCTGCCGCAGGCCTTCATCCATCCCGACTTCGTGCTCCCCAACGTGGTCGCCACGGCCGCGCCATCGATGGTGCTCGTGGACTGGGCTGGCGCCGGCATCGGCCCGCGGGCCTGGGCGCTCGCCTTCCTGCTGTGGGCCGAGGCCGCCAAGGATCCGCGCCGCGCTGCACTCGCGCTCGCCGGCTATAGGCGGCACGTCGCACTCGAACCGGAGGAGGTCGAGCGGCTCGCCGGGATGCTCCGCGCGCGACCCCTGATCTTCGACATCTGGCGGCTGGCGCACCGGGGGATGACCGCCGCCGCGGCCGTCGAGAACGCCGCGGACACACGCCAACTCGCGGATGCCTTGGCCGCACAGGTGCGTTCGCAGCTGGCGCAGTGAGCGGCTACGCGTCCAGGCCCAGGCTTGATCCGCGAGGGCGGCGGGTATGCTGAGCGACGCTATGAGGACGGGGCGTGTTGCGAGGTTGGCGGCTGCGGCGGCAACGCTGAGCATCGCGCTGGCCGCCTGCGGCGGTGGTGCTGGCGGTGGCGCCAAGTCGCCGTCCGCACTCGATCCGGCGAACATGGTGCC
>JBOGYJ010000148.1:0-12753 GCA_050696795.1 Solirubrobacteraceae bacterium
CCGTAGTGCTGGGGTCGTGTCACGCAGCGGCGGGTTCCTGGAAGGACGAGCTGGGACCGGAAGTCAATGAGCACGGGCCTGTCGCGGGTCGTGCGGAGGGCTTCGGCACCGTAGCGTCCGAGCAGGACTCTATGGTTCTGGTCCGTGGGTTCAGCGAAGCGCACCAGTTCAGGTGGCAGGGCGGACCGGCGGCGTGCCCGCGCTCAGTTCTTCCTGGAGCCGGCTGGGGTCGCGCAGCGCCACTACGAGGCGATGCGCGCGTACTTCGCCGAGAACGCCTCGGCCGC
Source organism: Solirubrobacteraceae bacterium (assembly GCA_050696795.1). Classification (GTDB taxonomy): domain Bacteria; phylum Actinomycetota; class Thermoleophilia; order Solirubrobacterales; family Solirubrobacteraceae; genus Palsa-465. The sequence goes on from JBOGYJ010000148.1 coordinate 288, forward strand.
GGAGGTCGCTGAGCGGTTCGGTTACGCGCCCTCGACGGTCGTCGCGATGGTCCGCGACTTCACGGCGGAGCAGAGCGTGTTCTTCGCCGAGCGCAAGCCCGGCCCACGAATCGCACCGTCAAAGGCAGCGGCACGCGAGGAGGTTCTGCGCCTGCGCGCGACGGGCCGGTCGGTGACCGAGATCACCCAGGCGCTGGCTGGGAGCGAGACGCCGTTGAACCGCACCGGTGTGTGGGAACTACTGGCCGCAGAGGGGTATGAGCGACTCGGGCCGCGCGCTCCGGGTGAGCGTGGCGTGCCCACGCGTGACCATCCGCCACGGGTGCGGGTGATGCGCTGGCCCGAGCAGCCATTCCGGGTCGACAGTGCGTATGCCGGCGCGCTGCTGTTGCTCCCGGGCTTGGTCGCGCTCGATCTTCCCGGTGCCGTCGCACAGGCGCGGTTTCCTGGGACGCGCGAGGTGCCCGCGCTCTGCTCGGTGCTCTCGCTGCTGGCCGTCAAAGCGATCGGCAGGCGGCGTGTCAGTCACGTCGATGATGTCTGTGTCGATCCGGGCCTCGCCGCGTTCGCGGGATTGGAGACCCTCCCGAAAGCCAGCTCGCTCGGTGGCTACAGCTACCGCCTGACCCGCGGCCATGACCAGGCGCTGCTCGCCGGCCTCGCTGCGGCGATGACCCGCACCGCTCAGACCCACGGCGGTGATTTTGATTTGGACTTCCACGCGATCATGCACTTCGGTCAAGACGTCGCGCTTCAGACGCATTACGTCCCCAGGCGCTCGCAACGGACCGAGTCGGTGCTGTCGTTCTTCGCGCACGACGGACAGACCCACAACCTCGTCTACGCCAACGCGGCCTGCACGAAAGCCGGCCAGGCCTCAGAGGTGATCGCGTTCGCGCGCCACTGGCAGGACGCGACCGGCCACCGACCCGAGCTGCTGGTGTTCGACTCGAAGGTCACCACCGGCGCCGGTCTTGCCGAACTGCACGCCGCCGATCTGACATTCATCACACTGCGCGCGCGGACCGCGAAGGTGACCGCCCACTTGGAGGCGCTCCCGGACAGTGAGTGGACACCGATCACGCTCGAGCGTCGCGGCCCCTACCGCAAACCCCGGATCCATGAACAGGACCTCACCGTCCGTGGCTGCCCGACCCCGCTGCGGCAGATCGCGGTCTCAGGCCTCGGGCACGAGCACCCGACCCTGATCCTCACCAACGACCGCACCAACACCCCGAAGCAAATCGTCGCCCGATACGCGAAACGCATGTGCATCGAGCAACGCCTCGAAGAATCGATCCGCAGCTTCCACCTCGACGCGCTCTCATCAGCCGTCGCGCTGAACGTCGATCTCGACACCACCCTGACCGTCTGGGCCGCCGCCGCCTACGACCACCTCCGACGACTCCTCCCCGGCTATGAGACCGCGACCCCGGACACCCTCTGGCGACGGTTCATCTCGACCCCCGGCCAGATCACGATCACCCCGCACGACATCACCTGCCGCCTGAACCCCCGCACCTACAGCCCGATCATGCGCACCGCCGACCTCCCCGACCTCCCGATCCCCTCGTGGGAGAACCGGCCCCTACGATTCCAGTTCTCCTGAGCGCCCAACCAGGTGCCAATCCGCTGTTTGGGAATCCGAGCTAAAGCGGACGGCGGCGCGCTCGTCTCAGCCTCATGCCACAGGGAGACGACTTGCTCTTGGCGCACGAACGGTCCGGCTGGCTCCCATGGGTGAACCACACTCATCCCGCTTGCAGCCAGGTGACGCGCGATCGAGACCTCCCGGCCGTAGTGCCCGCGCAGATCCCTGACCGCAGCGGTGAGGCCGCCGACGCGCGCTACCGGCCCGTCCGCTCCGAAGCCAACGATCACGCTTGAGCCCTCGTAGAGCACCTGTGCATCCTCGACAATAAGTCCGATATCGCGAACGATTGCTGTCGCAGCATCTACGGATATCTGGACCCGGGACATACAGAGAACCTACCGGTCACCACACCGGTCGGCGCCCACCATGTGGAGATGGCCGTCAGGCACCGCTCTCCGCGCGAAGCACGTCTCGCGGAACTCGCAGGTGAGAGACACGTCGGCAGACAAAAGAGGGTGTGGCGGGAGTTGCGTTGCGGTGGCGGAGCGATAGCCAAGCCCGGTGGCCACCTCGCAAGTGCTTCGGTCCCGGAGGGTGATCGCCTGACGACGCGATCAGATCGGGTAGCCACAGCCTCGAGTTTCGGGCGAGCTACGCTCGGGTTTGGCGGGCGCGACCACTCCAAGTCAGAGGGATCGTCGCGGTAAAGCAGGCCACCCCAGCCGCTTCGCCACGAACGCAAATTGTGAAATGGCCGCTTCAGCCCGCGGTGGGATACTGCGGCCATGGCTGCGGGATTCGTGATCTCGGCGGTATCGATCGTCGCCTTCGCGGCGGGGTACCGCACGGGTAACTCGCCCGTTCGAGCCCTCGGCGTCTGCATCGGCGGATTTGTTCTTATCGTCGCGATCTTCCTGGGCGAAAGCGCCCTGCGATACCCGACGGGTGAGGGCTGGGCAGACCGGACGACAGTGCTTGGACACTGGGTGCCCGATTGGGAGTGGATGGCCGGGGTCTGGAGTTCTATCGCCTGGTTTCTCGCGGTCCCGGCGGGATGGTTGATTCGTGATGTGAAGGTGCGGGTCCGGGCGTGGCGCGCCAGGTGAGGATCGCGATGTCACGAGGCTGTCGGAGAATTCTGGGGGACTTGCGGCTTCTTGTGCATCCATGACAAAGAGGTGGTTCTGCGCTGGGCCATTTCGGTCGCGTGGAGCCGCTTCGGCCGCCTGTGGCGCTCCTGTGAGCTGCCCCAAAAGCGGGGTTGTCACTTTCGTACAACCGCTCGGAATTCTCCGACAACCTCTCACGCAAGCAGCAGCCGGGCCTGAAGACGTAACGCCTTTGAGTACCAAGCTCGAGGATTGCGCTTGCGTGGCAAAGCAGCAGCCGAGCATCGATTACGACGTATGCTTTTGCCCGTGGGGAGATACATCGCAAATCGCGCGGTGGGGGCAGTAGCCGCCCTCGCTCTGGCGCTGGTGTGTACCGGCTGCGGTGGGAGTTCCAGCAGCGTGTCGTCGATGAAGCCGACAGCGGCCGCTGTCGCGTCGATTCAAGCGTTCAACAAAGCATCGTCGGTTCGCGTGAGCACTACGCAGCGCGCTGGGAACTCCGTCGACATCGAAATCACCAACAGGGGCGGCAAGGGCACCATTTCTAGGGACGGCTTCCGGGAGAAGGTGCTCTCGGTCGGCAGATACGTCTACTGGCAACCGAGCGCCGCGTACTTGAAGCATTACGGAGGCGCCGCAGCTGTAAAGACCTACGCCGGGGTATGGCTGAGAGGGTTGGCCACGAAAGGGAATTGGGCCAAATTGGCGTCCACGCTGAACAAGAGGTACTTTGGCAAGCCTCTAGAAGCAGCTATTCGCGAGCCCATCGGCTCCGCGACGAAGGAGACGCCGACAACGATCGACGGCCGGGCAGCGGTTCCGGTGACGAACAAGGCACACAGCGTGACTCTCTACATAGCGGCAAAGGGCACCCCGTTCCTGCTCGCGGTCGCTGACAAAGGTCATCCAACTACCTACCTCAGCGGGTACGACCGACCGGTCTCGCTCGTGCCTCCAGCACGTTGGATCAACGAAACGTAGCTGGCTCACAGCGCTAACGATGCGGTCTCCGCGTCTCGCTGTTGCTTTGCCACGCAAACGCAACTCCGCATCCGTCTTCGCAAACGACGCGTGAAAGCGGAAGTCCGCGGGGCTGGTCGCTCGCTTCCCCATTGTCGCCACAGCAGGCACCTGGACTGGCCTTCTGCTTCGAGAGCGGGCAGACCAAAACCAGTAGTCCCGATCCGACGGTCGGCACCTGACCGCACGCCTGCAGGTTCGTGGAGGCGGCAGTCTCTACGGCCGACGTCGAGACTTCTGGATCGGCCTGGCCGCTTTCTGGATCGACCCGGTCGCTAGCAGTCAGCTTGCAAGCACCGAGGCGCGGTTTTGGCGAGGAGCAGGTACGCAACCGCCGCTGCGGTCGAGACCTGCATCGGTGTTGGCGCAGGCGTCGAAGCTATCCAGGGGCCGAGCAGGTTGGGGCGAGATCGCTGGTCGCGGAGGTGGCATATGGGTCCCGCGATTTGACAACCGTGGGTTGACACGACAACCGGTGGTTGTCATTCTGGTGAGATGGTCAAGCGGATCGAGTCGGCGGCTGATGTCGAACTGCTCGAAGAGCTGAAACGGGTCAGGGCGGCGGCGATCGAGCATTACCTCGCGGCGCAGAAGTTAGCTCGGGAGCGCCGCCGGCTGATCGATACGTTGTTGGCCGCGGGCTTCTCACAGGCCGATCTGGCCCGGGAGTTGGGGGTGACTCGGCAGGCGATCCAGAAGATGGTGGCCGTCGGTCAGGAACGGCCACGGCGATGAGGCTCAAGGGCGTGGTCTATGACGTCGGTCGCGCGATGGGTTCGTGGTCTCCGAACTGGCGACCGGACTACACCTCGGCGCTGATGCGCCGGGAGCTCGAGATCATCCAGACCGATCTTCATGCCAACGCGGTGCGGCTCGCCAGCCGTGGCTGCTGGTTTGCAGCGATCCGATGGCGCTTCCGTGGCCTATCCATGCTGGACCTGACCGCGTTTACGAGCAGCTGAACCGCCTTGCCGCGCTGATGCCGCAGCGCTACGCGGACGTGTTCCGCTTTCGCTGGGGGCTGGACACCCACTTCCCGCATCTGGCGAGCCAGACCGCACGGAAGTTCGAGATCCCGAAAGGCACGGCGGAGGAGATGCTCAGCCGCTGTCTGTGGAACGTCGCGCGGTACGCGCATCTGTATGAACTGCCGGCGATCCGGGAGCTCCTCGGCGACGACCGCGGGATGTGGGCTGAGCGGGCGTGGCAGCAGGCCGAGCGGCGTTGGGGCAACGAGGAGTCGAACTTCTCCGAAGCCGTCCTGCTGCTCGCCGCCGGTGGCCTTGATGTACCGGATGCGCACCGGCATGCGCGTCAGCACATGCGCGAGATGGGAATGGGACGAGGCACGAGGTGGCCGAAACCACTGACGCCGGCAGAGCAAACTGACGCCGCCAGGGCAGCGGTCGACCGAATCCTCGAACAGATCATCTGGCCACCAAACACCACGCGGCTCCGAGATCTGAGCGCGTTTGCGACGCAACGGCCGCTGCCATCCTGGGTCCCAGCAAAGTCCGGCGCGTTCCCCAGCGCCAAGCTCGGTCGACTGGTGCAGTTCGATTCAGAACTCGAGCTGCTGATGCTCCGTCAGTTCAACATCAACTCGCGGATCATCGACTACCAGGAACAGCCGATAACGATCCCGTACACGGTCGGCGGCGAGGACCACGAGTACACGCCAGACGTGATCGTCCAGCTCGCGGACGGGGGCGCGTTCGTGGTGGAGGCCAAGCCGCTTGAGTTCCTCGGCGACTTCACCAACTGGATGAAGTGGGCAAGCCTCGCACGCTGGTGCGCCGAGCACGGTGTCGGGGTCTGGGTCGGGAGCCCGCAGCGCTCACTGACCGAGCACACCGCGATCCGGTCCGACCCGGACAAGCACGACTTCGTGCTGGCGGAGGTCGCCGGTGGGGCAGTGACGGAAGGCGACTACTTGGCGCTCGAGCGGCTCATCGGGTGCGAACAGCTCGGACTCATCGCCAGCGCTGAGCTGCTCGATTGGCGCGCCGAACACCGGCACATAGGCAATCCAGCAGTGCAAGACCTCCAAGCCGCTGAACAGCTCAAGAGGGCGCTGCAGCAGATGGGGGTGAAGCGATGAGCGTTCCCGGCCGGCGAGACGAATGGCCTGGTGGTGCGAGGCTCCAGCGACCTGCGCGGCTTTCTGTCGAACAGTCGATCCGTGCGACGTCCTCCTACGTCGCGCTTCAACTTGCTTGAGCAGGAAGCTGGGCCGGGCAGGATCCTCCCGGAATGCCGCCGCACGGATCAATGGACCCATCGACGGTGGAGACTTCGCTTGCGGGAATGAAGGAGCTGTTGATGGTGCTGCTGTCCGATGAGAATCCGAATGCGACGAAATCCCTCGGCTCTACCGAGGCGCCGGCGAACTCTGATGCGCCGCCAACAACAGATCCCTGCGAGTCGAGATAGACGACGTAGATGTTGGCGGTCGATGGGATGGCTTGCTTGTAGGGGTTCTCGAATGTGCCGCTGATGCTGTCGTTGCCGTCGCTGTCGGTCTGGAACCCCAGGCCAGTGACGGGCGGCAAGATCAGGCGATGGCTCTGCGTAGAGCCGACGGTCACCGCGACCTTCATGCTCGCCACCGTCAGCGACACATTCGAGCTGGCGAGCCCGCCCAGGTAGAAGGTTCCGCCAGCCGGGATCCCGGTCAGCGTCGTGTTTTCCGTGGCGACCGACCGCCCGAGCGTGTCCGTGAAGGACACAGCGACGTTGAGGTCAAGTGCGTCCACCTGCGTCGCGGTGTTGTGTAGCACAGCTCCGTAGCTGATGAAGGTCTGGCTGCCGTCCCCGTAGTTGCTCTGTGTGAAGCCATCCGACGCGGCGGCCACTTTCGCCTTCAGGACTGGAGCCTGAACGACGAAGGCTCGCGCTGCGCTCGTGGTCTTACCGCATGTCGCTCGCGCCGTCCACGAGCCAGCCGGTGCTGTGGTCGGGAGGCGGTAGGTCCATTGGATCTTGCCCGACCGCCCGCGCTTCGCAGCCAACTTGACGATCTGGGAACGAGGCCCATGCAGCGCGAGCCTGCAGCTGGTCGTCTGCGGCGTCACCGAGACGCGGATTGTGAGGACTCCGCGCTGGCTGACCTTCGCGGTCGCGTAGCTAATGCGCACCCTGGGGCGGACGGTCGCAGCGGAAGCGGGGATCGCAGATCCAACGAGACCGGCGAGCACGGCAAGAGCACCGACGATGGGCACGTACCTGCGTTTCACGCGGCCGACGCTACCACGGCGGTTACCGGCGGCCCGCCCACCCCCTGACGGCCGCTGTCGCCCACCCACAGGCTTGCCACCACGCTGGAGATGGGCGATGCGCGTCGGCCGCTCGGCCTACGATCAAGCCGTGGGTTCGCCACAGCCATCTCCTCCGCCGCCGACCGGCAGCCCCGATTCGCCGGTTCAGCAGAACGCTGGTCTGGTCGACGAGATAGAGGCTGCTGCGTGCGACTACCTTCGATCGAAGATGCGGCCGGACGCGAGCAGCGAGCTGGCCGCGATGGGGCTGCGGCAGCTGTTGGGCATCTACTGGACCTGGCGCGAGCGCTTCCCGGAGTCGCGCCCCCGCACGGCCCATCGCTCAGCAGAACTCGCCCGCAGCGGCAAGTCCCTGGATTATGCGGCCGAACTGGCGGAACTGATTCGCAAGATCGAGGCTGGCGAGAATCTCACGGCCCACCTCAGCACCCGCGTCGACTTCGACTTCATCTCCGGTCAGGAGCGTCAGAGCCTCCGTCCGGCACAACGCGACGCGGATCACGACCGGATGCTTGCCGCGTGGGGCATCCATCATCTCCACCTGTCCAGTGAGCCCGGACCTGGCACGTTCAACAAGCGCGGCTCGGACCTGCTCTACGTCATCTTCCGCAGCGACGATGCCTACCTGCTGGGCATCTACACCCACAGTGACTGGACGCGTCGGGAGCTTGTCGAGGTTGCCGTCAGCAACTGGCCCGACGCGGGACTCTTCCTCGGCTCCAACTACGCGCTCGGAGTGACAACTCACTTCACGGATGGGGACCGGCGCAAGTTGCGGGCGCACGGTGTGAATGACTTCGTTGAGATTGACGGGGTTGTCTGGATGCCAGCGAGCATCGGGGTGACCGCAGCTGGGACCTCGATGACGGCCGCCCGTCGCGCTATGGCCTACATGGAGGAGCTCCGCCAATTGCGGGCGCACATCGACGCCAACCTGATCGATTGGGGCAAGCGGCTTGACCAGGCAGCTGGCGACCCGGTGACCGGTCCTTGGACTGTGCAGGTGACCGACGGCCACGTCCGATTACTGCGCGGCACCGATGAGGACTGGGTCGGGCTGGCGTTTCTCGACATCGAGTAGCGCGCCCACGCAGCGCGCTCGGTGCCTCGGACCCAGCTTGAGGATGACGGCGTGTCCTCTCCACACGGCTGGTTCATAGGCAGGCGCGAACGGATGCGTAGCGGTGGCGAGAGGCGCGGTAAGCGGCTCGCTGGTCTGACACGGCGATCCGTCCGGCCTCGGGTTACCGTAGCTCTCTGCTCGCAACACCGTACTTTTCGGACACCTGCAACCCAGGCTCAGTGCATGGCGTCGCCCAACCGAATACCCGTCAACGCCGTCCCGTTCTCGTCCTATGCTCAGGAACAGGCCATGCTGTGGCCACCGCCGATGCAGGAGCTGATGAAGAATCCGGCGGCTGGGGACTACGTCTGGAAGCGGCTGCATTACATCTTCAAGCTGCCTGACCCACGCTCGTTTCCCTCACCGGTTGCGGGAGTCACCGATGGCGAGCTCGCGGTTCTACAGCGGTTCGTCGAACATTCGCGCGATCTTGCCGGAACCACGCTGCTATCCGCTAACGACAACTACACAGTGCGGGTCTCCGATGACGACAACAGCTTCACCGTCAATACGGAATTGTCCGACTCGGATGTGACAGCCGGCTTCATGGTCAAGCTGCGTCAGTGCTACTCCGACGACGAGGAAGGGAGCTTCTCGAAGGTGCGGAAGATCCTGGAGCATCGACTTCATGAAGTATCCGATGAGGCCGCTCTCGGCGTGCTGAAGCAGTGGCGGAAGGCTCACGCGGCGCTCAGGCTTAAGACCTCCGAGGAACTCGTCCAGGAGCAGATGACCAAGGATGGCGAGCTACCCGCCCAACTCGTCGGTCCTGATGGTGAGACGAGGTCTCCAGTGGTGCGGCCACCCGGAAGTCCTCACCAGATGCTCCAAACCTTCTGGTACGGCGGTCAGGTTCACTGGGGCAAATCGCGCGATGCAGTGAGCGTTGTGCAGGCCGATCCCTTTCAGACTGCGCGTTGGGAGATTGACACTCGACAGGCCGCCGTCGATCTTGGCCACCTCTATCTCGGGTTTGCGCTCCTGGTAGAGCGGGCGCTCGGCGGGATCAGCTCCGAGCAGGTCAGTTAGCTCGGCCGTCAGGGAACCGCTGCGCCGCCGCCCGCACCGTTGCAGCGACGGCCTCGGTGAAGTCGTAGTAACCGCTCGCTGATGCCAGGTCGCGGAGGACTGCCTCGACGAGCGATGTGGGGTCGGCTCGCCGTCGCACGAACCAGACCCTGTCGCCCCCATAACCACCGGGTGGCGGCTCAACCCAATCCTGGTTGGTCCGCGGTGGCGGCGGCACGGCGAAGCGGAGCTCCTTCCAGCTCGTCTGCCCGCTCGCCCCCACGACGCGCAGAGCTATGTCCAAATGCCAGTCGACCCTGGAGAACCTCCATCGCCACGGCGGCTGCCCAGGTTCGAGAGCTCCGCGTAAGCCTCGGTTCCGATCGCGCGGGCCAGGCACATCACGAGGGTCGCGATCTCGGTGGCATCGAGAACGACGTTGCCGTCCGAGCCGGCCTTCTCCGCAAGCGCCCATTGGACTTCGATGAGACCGGTGGGGTGAACGAAGACGTATTGGTCGGGGTACTCGTCCGCATCATTGACTTGGAACCGCGTCCACTCAGTATTCGCGCCTTCCGGCTGCGGCTTGCCGGACTCGTCATCGAAGACACCCGGGAAGGCCGTCTCGATGAACGCGGCGGCGCGGCCGACCTGAGCGTCGTCATATGAGCGCTTGCTCCAGCGGCTGGGCGCGACAGCCTGGTAGAGATAAAGCTTGCCCATGGCGTGATTGCTGAAGCGGACATTGCGCCTCTGTATGGCTTGGTGGTCGGGCCGGAGCCGACTGGTCAGGCTCACTGCCGTGCGCTTGATGCTCCCGACTAGCGCCCCGGGATCTATCGGGCCGATGATCGGCATGACTCAAATCATCGTGCGGACGGCGGCGGCTTGCCGGGGCGAAGAGTGAGCAGGCGCTCGAACGCGCCAGTTGCCCAGTCTGAAATTACGCGAGCCTGCTCCTCGATCGTCTTGTACTTGAACAGCTGTGTTACCGGGATCGAGTCGTTGATTGAGAGCTCGTCGTCGTAGGGCTCAAAACGAAGCTTCCGCTCGCCTATCTGGTCGATGAATCCCTTCCGGTTGGCAAGTCTCTGGCCCAGACCTTTCTCGTCGAAGTACGCCTCCACCCAAATTCGTAGCCCAGCCTCTCGCGTACGCGACGTCCTGGTGTCGGGCTGGATAGAGAGCCAAAGCTCACCGCCCCATGCGTCGAGCCAGGTGTCCCGGGAGGTATCAAACCGTTGCCCATCGTCGACGTCCGCTCCACCGTGGGGCTTCAGCTTCAGCCGAGCAATCGTCGGCGCGTCGGCCTCCGTGAGGAAGTCCGCGGCGGTCTTGATGAGCTGCAATAGCGTTTCATCCAGCGCGATCGCCTGGTGATAGATCGCCACCTGCTCCTTGGTCAGTGGTGTGGTCACCGCGTATCCCTTGTCTTCGAGGTACCAGATCAGTTCAAGCAGAAGGCGCTCCCGCGCCGGTGCGGTTGGCAGGGCGGCGTACTCACGCCATCGGAGGCCGTCGGTTTCGCCTGGGTGGTCGACGAGGTATGCCTTCTGGCCCGCTTGCTCGGCACAACCTCCGATTGCCTGCCAGGTTGTGTAGACCAGATTCGGCTCGCGCTTGCGGGTCTGCAGCTGGGCGGCGCGCTCAACCGCTGACATGGAGCCGCCAGCTCGATGACGGACGCGACCATGGACGTCGGCGGCGGAATCGACGACAGCCACCAGTCGCCGCGCCGCGCTCGGGGGCTGCTCAGCCGCGAGATGAGGAAGGTATTTCTTTGGCTGCCCTGGCTGCCACTTGCCCGCGGGCTCTTTGTGCTCCCCGTAGAGGACTGTCCGCCGGACACCGCGACTGTCGAAGCCTATGAGGATCAGGTCGACGAAGCCGTCCTGCCTGAACTCCTGGGTGGACGCCTCGTAGCGGTCAGCCGTCGGCAGCCCGACGTGCTTGAGAACCTCGCCGGCGAAGCCGTCGTGCTCGTCGAGGACTGCCGCATAGAGCTCGGTGCGACGGTTTTCCTTCGAGGTGCGATGCGAACTTGCCGCGAGGACCAGGCTCTCGTAGCTGCGGGGCATCGGCGCAGCCTATGGCAGACCCTGGCTGAACGATTCCGACAGGACTGCCATGGATCATTGGCCCGTGATCGAACTCGACGAGCAATCACTGCTCAACTTGCCGATCGACCGTCTCGGCTTGCTTCTCCTAGAAGACTTTTCCAAGACGGCTGGCCATGGCGAGAGCGCCCACATCCTCACGACGGGTGGCCGTGACGGCTACCCGATCCTGGTCCAGGGAGCGTTGGCCGAAGCGTTCGGCTGGCTGCGGGCGCGCGGGCTGACGGCGCTTGATCCCAACCAGAGCATCGCCGATTCGATCTTCATCACCAGACTGGGCAGGCAGGCTCTGGACGAGGGACCAACCATTCTCTACGCGGTTGAGCGGCTCCAGGGCGGACTCCACCCAGTCATCGAGGAGAAGGCGCGAACGCAGTTCCTCATCGGCGAGTACGAGCAGGCCGTCTTCGCTTCCATGAAGGCGATAGAGGTTCGGGTCCGAGCACTCGGCGGCTTCGGTAATGAAGACACCGGTGTGGCGCTCATGAACCGCGCCTTCGGCAACGGCGGACCGCTCGTTGACCCGCACTCCAACAACGGAGAGCAAGAAGGAACGCGCGCGTTGTTTGCTGGTGCATATGCGGTGCTACGCAACCCGGCTGGTCATCGGGACATCGACTACGACGACATAGGCGAGGCTGCTGAGGCTGTCCATACGGCGAGCATGCTCATGCGCATGCTCGACCGTGTGGAAGCAAGGGCGGCCGATCGCACGAAGTAGCAACTGCGCCACTAGACGAAGCCGAGCCCGGCAGGCCTATCCAGGCGTAGCGGTCAGCCGCTCTGCCAACGCTAACCCGTACCAGCGAAGGCGGCTAACAGGGCGGTCGCCCTTACCTGGCATCGCTCGCCGGGTCGACGCAGCAGCAATGTCAGTCTCAGTCGGTCGTATGAATGCCGTGGCTCCGCACATCCGAAACTGGCGGGGTTCTCGGCACAGCCGGACCTACGCGCCAGCCATCCAGCCGCCACAAAATTGGAACAAAATTGGAACAAAGCGCGCATCGCGTGCCAGGTTACTCCAAACGAAAAGACCCGCTTTTGCGGGTCTTTTCTTTGATCGGGGAGACAGGATTTGAACCTGCGACCGCCCGGCCCCCAGCCGGGTGCGCTACCAGACTGCGCCACTCCCCGTGGTCGGCCGATGATAGCCCGGCGCGGGGATCGGAGTGGGCCGGGGCAGTGGAGGCGCCCGGCGCGAGCGATACGGCAGG
>JBOGYJ010000149.1:0-1540 GCA_050696795.1 Solirubrobacteraceae bacterium
CCGGAAGTGTGCGTGACCCTCACGCCGCTCTCGGACTACGAGGCCCTCCTCGAGGACGGTCAGGGAGAAGCGGCATGAGCAGCACCATCGACGTGACCCGCCTGACGCTGATGCTCAACGAGCTGCGTCTGCCGGCGATCAGGCAGATGTGGGAGAAGATCGCCACCCGTTCCGACAAGGAAGGCTGGCCGGCCGCCCGGTTCCTGGCCACGCTCACCGAGCACGAGTTCGCCGAACGGGATCGGCGCCGCCTCGAGCGCCACCTCGGGGAAGCCAAGCTCTTGCCAGGCAAGACCCTCGACACCTTCGACTTCCAGGCCGTACCGATGGTCTCCAAGGCACAGGTGACGGCCCTGTGCGCCGGGGATGCCTGGCTCGAGCAGGGCGCGAACTTGATCCTGCTTGGGCCGCCGGGGGCTGGGAAATCGCATCTGTCCTCGGCAATCGGACTGGCCCTCCTCGAGAAGGGCTACCGCGTGCTCTACTGCCGCACCTCCGACCTCGTGCAGAAGCTCCAGGTCGCCCGCCGCGAGCTCGCCCTGGACTCCGCCATCAACCGTCTCGAGCGCTTCGATCTCCTGATCCTCGATGACATCACCTACCTGAGCAAGGACCAGGCCGAGACCTCGGTACTGTTCGAGCTGATCAGCACCCGCTACGAGCGCCGCTCGATGCTCATCACGGCCAATCAGCCGTTCGGTGAATGGGGCAAGATCTTCCCCGATCCGGCCATGACGCTCGCCGCGGTCGATCGCCTCGTGCATCACGCGACGATCTTCGAGATGAACGTCGAGAGCTACAGGCGTCGCGCCGCCATCGAGCGCAAGCACGGACCGGGTCGGCCCACCCATTACGCCACGCCGAAGAACACCGCTGTCCCGCCCCCGCCCGAGAACTCCCAGCAACCAACGATACTTGAGGGACCCGTCCAGGCGTCGGAGGATCGAGCATGACCGAGCTCGATGCCGCCACACGGCAGATCCTCGAGAAAGTCCGCATGTTCCTCGCCAACGAGACACGCTTCGGCGTGCTCTCCACCGGCGAGCGCATCGCCGTCGCCGTCGTCCTCGATCGCTACGATCTCCTCCAGCGCGCCTGGGGAACGATCGCAGAGGCCATCGATCGGCTCGGCCCCCTGTGGACCGCCGCGGCGCTGCGCGTACAACGCAACGGCTGGCAGGAGGACAGCGCCGAGTAACCACCCGCCCCGCCCGGCACACGGACGTGTCGGGCCCTTCCCCGCGATCTCCTCCCTGCCCACCATCACAGCGTCATGTCGCGCGGCGCCATGCGCGCCTCGTCCTCTCTCTAATCCTCCTTGTCAACAACCATCCAACTTGGCATGATCGTCGCGCCGCGACACCGTCTCTCACCATGATTGTCGCGCGCTCTCACGCTGATTGTCGCGCCACAACCCGCGTGCCTCTGGTGCAGCAACCACTGCGACCAGGGATCGCCCGCAGGAACCTTCTCGTTGCTTGCCATGTCTCACCCGCTCTACGGCGCCCGACGTATCTTACATGTCGGTCATGATTTGTTA
>JBOGYJ010000150.1:0-3730 GCA_050696795.1 Solirubrobacteraceae bacterium
GAGGCTGTCGGAATATCGGGTCCGTCTGGCGGCTTTAAGACACTTCCGGTATGGCTCGAGAATTCGTTGGTGTTGATCGTGGTCAGTTGTTGTTGATGCCGCCGTCGCTTCAGGAGTGGCTGCCTGAGAATCATCTTGTTTGGACGGTGTTGGGGTCTGTGGAGCAGATGGACCTGGACCGCTTCGAGCAGGCGTACCGGTTGGGTGGCGCGGGCCGGCCGGCGTTTGACCCGCAGGTGATGGTGGCACTGCTTTTGTACTCGTATGCACGCGGTGTCAGGTCCTCGCGGATGATCGAGCGGGCGTGCTGGGAGGATGTCGCGTTCAAGGTGATCACTGGGATGTGCTGCCCCGATCATTCCACGATCGCGGAGTTCCGCCGCCGGCATGAGACCGAGATCGCCAGGTTGTTTGACGACGTGCTCGGTCTGTGCCGTGAGGCTGGTCTGGTGTCGGTCGGGGTGATCGCGATCGACGGGACGAAGATCAAGGCCAATGCGTCGATGGAGGCCAACCGCGACTATCGGCAGATCGTTACCGAGATCTTGCGGGAGGCCGATGAGACCGACCGGGCCGAGGATGAGCTCTACGGCGATGCGCGCGGCGATGAGTTGCCCGAGCAGCTGCGGACCGCTGAGGGTCGCAAGCAGGCGCTGGCAGAGGCCAAGCGCCGGATCGAGGAGCGCAAGAACCGCGTCGCAGCCGAGCCACCGGATGCGGTTGACGGTGATGGGGCTGCGGACATCGAGTTAGACCGGGAGCGGTTCATGACCTACAACGGTGGTCGGCGCAACTGGATGCGTGAGGGCCGCCGGGAGCTTGAGAACCAGCGGGAGCGTGACGCCAGGCCGATCCCGCAGGGCCGGGATGAGCGGCTGTTGGACGCCGCCGGTCGGCTTGAGCAGAGCCTGCAGGTGCAGATCGCCGCCAACCAGGCCTATGACGCTTGGCGGCGTGAGGGGTCGACCGTTTACCGCAACTCGCGTCGCGCGCCGGGTGGGCCGACCAACCAGTGGCAGCCACCGGTGCTGCCTGATGGTCGGATCAACACCACCGATCCGGACTCGCGGTTGATGCGCTCGCGTGGTACGACGATCCAGGGTTACAACGCGCAGGCCGCGGTCACTGCTGATCAGATCATCGTTGCCGCCGAGGTCACTGTTGACGCGGGCGACTTCACCCACCTTGAGCCGATGGTTCAGGCGACCCGCTCAGAACTCGCGACTATCGGGATCGCCGATCCGCTCGAGGCGGTCGTCGCTGACGCCGGTTACTGGCACACCCACCAGATGCACCGGCTCGCCCAGGCCGGGATCGAAGTGCTGGTCGCACCCGACGGTGGCGCACGCAAAGGAACCCGGCCAGGCTGGAACAACGGGCTCTACCAACAGATGCGCGACAAGCTCGCTACCGACCCCGGCAAACAGCTCTACCGGCACCGCAAGACCACGATCGAGCCTGTGTTCGGGCAAATCAAACACAACCGCCGGATCGACACGTTCATGCGAAGAGGCAGAGCCGCCGCACGGTCAGAATGGCGGCTCTCAGCAGCAACCCACAATCTGCTCAAGCTCCACCAGCACTGGATCGCCAACACCACCTGACCCTCCACGGGTCACTTTCGATTCGCCGTGGGTGGCCTACTTTTGAACCGGCGCCACAGCCCCGGCGCTCGCGCCGCATACTCCGACAGCCTCGATCGAAAGCGGGTCTGATTCAGACGCTGGCGACCGCGGTGAGCCGGTCTGGACGCAAGCAAATGACGATGCGCTCGTCCGCGACTCGCGACGCCCGCATCGCAACAGCCGCCGAGCCGAGCACGTACTTCTCGGTGATCCGACTGGTCCACAGCCCAGCGTCATCTGGGAACAGCTCTGCGCGTCCCGTCACCCGTACCTGCTGGTTGGGGTGCTCGCCGTCTTTGCGTTCGCTCCGCTCAACGTCGACGCACAGGCCCGCTCTCGGGTTCACCGAGAGCCTATGAAGGTGAGGCCGGTCGACGATGCTCGTCAGATAGAAGGCTCCGTCGACCCAAATGAACCAGAGAGGCGTGACGTGCGGGAACCCTTCGCGGTCGATGGTTGCCAGCCTGGCAGGGACGCTCAGTTCCAGCAGCGCTTCGATCTCCGGACGTGTCATCTGCCGTGGAGCTTTGATCATCTCGACGAGCATAAGCATGGAGAAGCGCGGCCCCCGCGCAAAGCGCGCTTCTCGGTACGCCGTTTCAGATACCTCCGGCGTGACGAGAGCGGGACTCAGTGATTCGGTTCGGTCGGCGTCGGACCGTACGCTGGGTCGAGTGGAGATCGTCCTCGAAACCGCGACGCCTGAGGGCATCCGAGTTGTGTTGCCGGCGCTGGTCTACGCAAAGATTCTTGAGCAGCATGCCGCGGTGGCTGATCTCGAGCTGATCGATCGGACCATCAGGACCCCGGACCAGCGCCGTCCTGATCCGAGACCGGGTCGTGAGCGTTTCCTGCGCCGAGAGCACGACGTTCTCGTTCTCGCCGTAGTTGAGTTCGGCGACGTTCCTGCGATCATCGTTACGGTGTTCTCGGCTATTCAGGAGCGAGGCTGACGTGGCCACCGCAACCGTTCATATCGCCGCCGCTGATCTTGAGCTGTCCGGCTCCTACGAGGAGCTCGGCGACGTGCTGTACCTGTCGGCTTCCGGCGACGACAAGGCAGCAGCGGCACAGGAGACGCCCGAGGGACATGCGGTCAGGCTGGACGCCGACGGCCACATCACGCACATCACGGCAATCAGCGCCAAGTGGCTGCTCGAGCGCGACGGGGAACTGGTCGCCACGCTGCGTGACGGACGACTTCTGCGACTCACCCCAGCTGACGTCGCTGACGTTCTGAGCTAACGCCCTCGGGTTACGTACTCCCGTTCCGCGCGAACCATGTCTCTCGAGCGCGGCGGCGAGAGATACGCCGGCGACCCGAAGCGGGTCCCAGAGAGTTGCGTTGCCGTGGCCGAGCGATAGCGTCGGCGCACGGCGGTCGGATGAGTTCTTTTAGATCAAAGCGGCAGCGACTCATGGTGTTGCGGGGCGTTGCTGGATTGCAGCCTGTCGAGCGCGCGGTTCAGCTCGTCGCATAGCGGGCGCATCTCATCGGTGTAGCGTCGAAAGCTCCACACGAAACCCTCCCGGCCCAGCGCCCAAATACCCACGTCTCTGCCGTGCCGACGCTTCAAGATGGGGCAAGGGGTGCCGTTACCGACGCCCGAGGCCACGGCCGAAACAAACTGGTCGGCCTCTTCGAGCGAGACGGTGACCGTTCGGAGAGGGTTGCGAACGACAATGCCGTTGGCAGCCAGCCACAGACCGGCGCGCACCAGACGCACAGCCAGGAACAGCCCAAGTGCGGCTACGCACCAGCAGAACGCGAAGATCGACACGACGTTCCCGGCTCTCGGCGACGCGGTAAAGGGCAGGATCACGAACACGATCGAGAACACCAGCGCAAACGCGCCGAAGCGCCGTGCCCGTCGGTCGACGCGGATCCATGACCCCGTGCGCACTATCTCTGGCGCGCTGCTCATGCTGCTGCTTCCAAGATCATGAGTGAGATATATCGGCGAGATCACGCAGCTGCATAACGATTCTCGGTCTGCCGCGCGGTTGAACGTTCGGTTGCCCCAATCGATCGTGTGGATGAGGCTTTGGCTCTCACTGAAAGGACTCGTCGGGCCGAAGCGACCTGTCGCAAGTGGATTGCCACG
>JBOGYJ010000151.1:0-15647 GCA_050696795.1 Solirubrobacteraceae bacterium
GTTGAAGGTGGTGCGCACCTTGAGCTCCTTGCGCACCTTCACCACGCGCCCGGTGGCCGGGTGGTGGTAGGGCGCGAACATGAAGCCGAAGCCGATCTCCTCGATGCAGCGGGCGACCGCCGGCGTGTCCAGGTCGATGCGCGCGCCGAGCGCCTCCAGGACATCCGCGGAGCCCGAGAGCCCGGTCGAGGAGCGGCTGCCGTGCTTGGCGACACAGCAGCCCGCGCCGGCGGCGATCAGCGCCGCGGTGGTTGACACGTTGAAGGTCGTGCGGCCGCCGCCGGTGCCGGCCGTGTCGAGCAGATCCTCACCGGTCGTCGGCACGAAGGCAGCGAAGGCACGCATCGTGCGCGCGAGGCCGGCGAGCTCCTGCACCGTCTCCCCCTTGACCCGCAGTGCGATCAGGAAACCGGCGATCTCGATGTCGGTGGCCTCGCCGGCCATGATCTCGGCCAGCGCCTCGGCGGCTTCGGTCTCGCTCAGATCCTGACCGTCGGCCAGGTGGTCGATCGCGCGTGTCAGCAGCTCGCTCATCGCAGCTCGCTCATCGCTCTGTGAAGTTCCGGAGTAGCTGCAGGCCGTGTTCGGTGAGCACGGACTCGGGGTGGAACTGGACGCCCTCGGCCGGCAGCTCGCGGTGGCGCACGGCCATCACGACGCCGTCGCCGGTGGCGCTGATCTCGAGCACGTCGGGCAGCTCGCCTGAGGCGATCAGCGAGTGGTAGCGCCCGACCTCGAGGTCCTGGGGCAGGCCGGCGAAGATCGTTTTGCCGTCGTGCTCGATCCGCGAGGTCTTGCCGTGAATCGGCTCGTGGCGGATGACCTGGCCGCCCCAGGCCTGGACCAGCGCCTGATGGCCGAGGCACACGCCCAGCGTGGGGATGTGGGCCTGCGGGAACCGCTTGACCGCCTCCAGGGAGATGCCGGCCTCGTTGGGCGAGCACGGCCCCGGCGAGACGATCACGCGGTCATAGCCACGCACCAGCAGCTCCTCGACGCTCGCATGGTCGTTGCGGACGACCTCGATCTCGTGCGGGGGGGTCTGCAGCTCGCCCAGGTACTGCACGAGGTTGTAGGTGAAGCTGTCGTAGTTGTCGATGACGAGGATGCGCAACGAGATCACTCCCAGCCCGGTTGGCCGACGGCCAGCTCGATCGCGGCCCGCAGCGCACGCGACTTGTTGACCGATTCCTCGTACTCGTTGGCGGGGATCGCGTCGGCCACGGTGCCGCCGCCGGCCTGCACGTGGACGATCCCGTCCTTGATCACGGCGGTGCGGATGTGAATGCAGGTATCGAGGTCGCCGCCATAGCTCACGTAGCCGATCGCGCCGCCGTAGCCGCCGCGCTTGACCGGCTCGAGCTCGTCGATGATCTGCATCGCCCGCACCTTCGGCGCCCCTGACAGCGTGCCGGCGGGCAGCACCGCACGGAGCGCGTCGAGCGCTCCGACGCCCGGCCGCAACGTCCCGCTGACGTTGGAGACGATGTGCATCACGTGGCTGTAGTTCTCGACGAGCATCAAGTCGTCGACCTTGACCGAGCCGTACTCGCAGACACGGCCCAGGTCGTTGCGGCCGAGGTCGACCAGCATCACGTGCTCGGCTCGCTCCTTTGCGTCGGCCAACAGCTCGCGCGCGTACTCCGCATCCTGCTCGGCGGTGGCGCCGCGCGGGCGCGTGCCCGCGATCGGCGTGGTCGAGACGCGGCGCCCGCTGACGGTGACCAGGGGCTCCGGGCTGGCGCCGGCGACCTCGAAGTCGCCGAAGTCGAGGTAGTACATGTACGGCGACGGATTCACCGCGCGCAGCCCGCGATAGATCGAGAAGCCGGTGACCGGTGTCTTCGCCGACCACCGCTGCGAGGGCACCACCTGGAAGGCGTCGCCGGCGTAGACATAGTCGATGATCCTGGCCACATTGGCCTCGAAGTGCTCGCGGGTCATGTTCGAGACGAACTGCGGAGCGGTCCGGTACGCGATCTCGGGCGTGAGCGCCGGACGCGGCAGCGGGCCGGCGAGGACCTCCCGGATCGCGTCGACCTTCACGCGCGCCGTGTCGGCATCGTCCTTCGGGTGCGCCACGACCGTGATCGTGCGCTTGAGGTGGTCGAACGCGACGAGCGCGTCGGTGAGCATCAGCGCCAGATCGGGGAGTCCGACCGGATCCGGGTTGGGCTCACCGAGCGCTTCGACCGTGCGCACGAGGTCGTAGGCGAACATGCCGACCGCGCCGCCACCGAATGGCAGCTCGACGCCGTCCGGCTGTCGGGTGCCGACGGCGTCAAGCTCCTGCTGAACGAGTGCGTAGGGGTCGCCGGGATCGCCCAGGGACCAGCGCAGCACCTTGCGCGGGCGGTAGCCGATGAAGCTGAAGCGACCAACCCGCCCCTGCTCGGCCGACTCGAGCAGAAAGGCCGGCTCACCGGGGGCCGCGGCGCGCAGCTTGAGGAACGCCGAGACCGGTGTCTCGGTGTCCTCGATCCATGTCTCGCTGACCGGGACGCACTCAGTGACGGCGCTCATCCAGCACCCGCCCTGCGTCGGCCAGCGTCAGCGAGCGGCTCGCGAGCAGCACCGACAGGTGATAGAGGACATCGGCCGCCTCGTTGGCGACGCGCTCGTCGGTCTCCTCGCGCGCGGCGCGGGCGACCTCCTCGGCCTCCTCCTGCACCTTCTCACCGATGTGGTCTGGGTCGGCGAGCAGCGCCGCCGTGTAGGAACCGTCGGGCGCCTGCGACCGGCGCGCGGCGATCGTGCGCTCGAGCTCGGGCAGCACCTCGAACGGCGCCCGCGGCGCCAGGTCACCGCGGTGAAAGCAGGTGCGATCGCCGGTGTGACAGGCGGGCCCGGACGGCTCGACCAGCGCGAGCACGGCGTCCGCGTCGCAGTCGTAGCGCAGGCCCTTCAGCTGCTGGACGTTGCCGGAGCTGGCGCCCTTGTGCCACAGCTCCTGGCGCGAGCGGCTGAAGAAATGCATCTGGCCCGTCTGCAGGGTGAGCGCCAAGGCCTCTGCGTTCATGTACGCCAGCGTCAGCACCTCGCCGCTGCGGTGGTCCTGGACGATGCACGGGACCAGCCCGTCCGCGTCGAAATTCAGATCTGAGGCCTGCACCGCTCAGAGTCTATGAGTACGGCGGCTGCGGCGAACCCCGGCTCAGCTGAGCTCCTCGCTGATCACGCGGTTGCGCCCCTGGCGCTTGGCGTTGTAGAGCTGTGTGTCCGCGCGGCCGAGCAGCGACGAGGGTACGCCACCGCCGACCGTTTGCGTGGCGAGGCCGACGCTGACCGTCACCTGAAGGCGCGACGCGATCTCGTCCCAGGCGCAGCTCTCGACCTCGGCGCGCACGCGCTCGCAGCGGTCCCGCGCGGTTTCGGCATCGAGCGCCGGCAGCGCCAGCACGAACTCCTCGCCGCCGATCCGCGCGGCAAACGCGGCCTCGTGTCCGACGGCCTCGACGTGCGCCTGCAGCGTGGCCGCGAGTCGGCTCAGCACGCGGTCCCCGGCCTCGTGGCCGAAACGGTCGTTGATGCGCTTGAAGTGATCGATGTCGACCAGCGCCAGCGCGACCGGCTCCTGCACGAGCTGCGCCAGCTGGCGGTTCATGTAGCGGCGGTTGTAGAGCCCGGTGAGCGGGTCGGTGTCGGCCAGCGCCTCGAGCGCCAGCCGCTGCCGGCGCTCGACCTCGACCGAATAGATCGCCTGCAGGGTGACGGCGTGCAGCTCACTGCGCTCGGTCTGGAAGAGATCGAGCGCCTCGTTGCGCTCGCGTAGGTATTCGTAGGCACGCCTGTAGTCGCCGTCATCGGCCGCCAGTTCGGAGAGCTCCTCGAGCGCGCGCCCGATCGCCTCGTTGACGCCCGCGGTGCGGGCGAGCGCGAGCGCAGCGGTGGCGCGCTCGACGGCCTGCGCGATGTTGCCGCGGGCGCGCTCGATCTTGGCCTGGGTGAGGATGCACATGGAGACCGTGGTCGGCTCGACCTGGTCACGTGGTGCGGACTCGACCGCCGCCGCGGCGAACTCCGCCGCCTCGTCGAGCTTCCCGGCGCCGATCAGTCCAAAGGCGATCGTGTCGAGCCAGGCGGAGGGGTAGCCCTCGGGCATCTCCCGTTCCGCGAGCCGGCGCATCTCCTCGGTCATCGCGATGCCGCGCGGGTCGCCGCGGGTGATCGCCACGTACACGTAGTTGTTCATGATCGCCAGCAGCAGCACCGGTTCGCCGAGCTCACGCGCCAGCCGGAGCGCCTCGTCGAAGGTCGTGTAGTCCGGGTCGCCGTGGCGCCAGTACGAAGTCGAGAGCGCCAACACCGACATGTGCTCGGCGCGCCAGTTGGGCGGATCGCCCGGCGCCAGCAGCCGTACGCACTCCGCGGCGGATTGCAACGCCTTGCCCTGCTCGGCGAGCCGGTCGTAGGTCGCCGCCAGCAGGCAGTGCGCCCGCGCACAGGCCAGGCGGTCGACGTCGAGCTCAGCCTCGGTGAGCGTCTCGAGCTGGAGCCGCAGCGCTTCCTCGAGCTCGCCGCGACGGCTCAGCGCGTCCGAGCGCAGCAGCCGTGCCCGCCGGACCCGTGAAACCAGGTCGGCCTCGCTCGCGCGGGCCTCGATCTGCTCGGCACGCTCGACCATGCCGATCGTGCCCAGATACATGTCGATCTCGGCGCGCGCCAGCTCCGCGTCAAGCGCCGTCTCCACCCGCACCGGCTCTTTCCCCGAGCCCGCCACGACCATCAACCTAAAACCCCACCCTCTGCTACCCCCCAAAGACCAGATCCGGCAGCCTACTCGATACCCAGGCGGTCCAGTACGCGTTCATCAGCGCGCCAGTGCCGGCGCACGCGGACCTGCAACGCCAGATGCACGTGGCCGCCGAGCTCGCGCTCGATCGCACGCCGAGCGCCCGTGCCGATCGCCTTGATCATGCGACCGCCCGATCCGATCAGGATCCCCTTCTGCGACTCGGTCTCGACGAGCAGCACGGCGTCGATGCGGATCTTGCCGTCGTGCTCCTCGATGTCCGCGATCTCCACCTCGACCGCGTGTGGCACCTCCTCGCGCGTGCGGAGCAGAACCTGCTCACGCACGAGCTCGGCCAGCAGCACCGACTCGGACTGATCCGAGCGCTGGCGCGGATCGAAGTAGAAGGGGCCCTTGGGCAGGAGCGAAACGAGGTGTGCGAGCAACTGCTCGACGCCGTCGCCCTTGCGAGCGGAGATGGGGAAGATCGACTCGGCTATACCCAGATCATCGGCAGCTTGGAGCACAGCCGCAGTCTTTCCCCGCTCAATTCTGTCGATCTTGTTAACCGCGATGACTACTGGAGCGCTCGCACCTTTGAGCTGCGAGGCGATGAACCGGTCCCCCGGGCCGATCCCCTGCTCGGCGTTGAGAACCATCAGGCAGCCATCGGCCCCGTCGAGCTCGGTCTCGACGCGATGCTGCATGCGCTCGGTCAGCGCGTCGCGCGGACGCTGCACGCCGGGCAGGTCGATCAACACCAGTTGCCAGTCCACCCCGCCCGCGACCGCACGAATCGCACGCCGAGTGGTCTGCGGCTTGTCCGAGACGATCGCGACCTTGCTGCCCACCAGCGCGTTGGTGAGCGTCGACTTGCCGACGTTGGGGCGGCCGGCCAGCGCGATGAAGCCCGAGCGCGTGCCAGGCTCCGTCCCCAGGGCCAGGCCGTGCGGCAGGCTGCTCATCGGACCCAGCGCATCAGCTCGGACTGCACGGCCAGCATCTCACCATGGTCGACCTCGTGATCCATCCCGGTCAAATGCAGGGTCCCGTGCACGACTGCCTCCCTGAGGTCGCTGGTGTGTTCCGGAGAGATGACGATGTCACCCAGCTCTCGCGGCCCGGCGCTATCGCCGTCCTCGTCGACGCCAAAGGAGAGCACGTCCGTTGGCTTGTCGATCTCGCGGTACTCGCGGTTGAGCTGCTGGATGCGCTCGGCGTCCACGAACTCGACCGCCATGTGGCCGGCGTCGATCCCCGCCGAGGCGAGCGCGAGCACGCACAGCTCGCGAACCTCGAGCGCGGTCGGCGCGTCGGGGACCAGCAGGTCGATCCCGAGCACCTCGATGTCGAGGTCGCTCGCCGGCATCAGGCTCGCTTGGCGGAGCGCAGCTCAGGCGTCAGGCGCTGTGAGTGCTCCTCGTAGGCCGCGACGATCCGGCGCACCAGCTTGTGACGGACCACATCCTCCTCGCCGAAGCGCACGAAGCCGATGTCCTCGACGCCCTCGAGGATCTCGGCGACTGCGCTCAGCCCGGAGGTCTGCTCGCGCGGTAGATCGACCTGCGTGATGTCGCCGGTGACCACGACCTTCGAGCCGAAGCCCAGACGCGTCAGGAACATCTTCATCTGCTCGGGCGTGGTGTTCTGGGCCTCGTCGAGGATGATGAAGCTGTCGTTCAAGGTCCTGCCCCGCATGAAGGCCAGCGGCGCGACCTCGATCACGCCGCGCTCGAGGTGTTGACTGAACTTCTCGGCCTCGAGCATGTCGTGCAGCGCGTCGAACAGCGGGCGCAGATACGGGTCGACCTTGGCCATCAGGTCACCGGGCAGGAAGCCCAGGCGCTCGCCCGCCTCGACGGCCGGGCGGGTGAGGATGATGCGGCTGACCTCGCGCCGGTGCAGCTCGGCCGCGGCGAGCGCCACCGCCAGAAAGGTCTTGCCGGTGCCGGCCGGGCCGATCCCGAAGGTGATGGTGTTGTGGCGGATCGAGTCGACGTAGCGCTTCTGGTGCACCGTCTTGGGCGCGACCTTCAGCGCAGGACCGCGCCAGATCACGTCCTCCAGGATCGACCCGGGATCCTCGTGCTCGTCGAGCGCCTGCGTGACCGCCTCGATCGTGCCGGGCACCAGCTCGTGCCCCTGCGCGATCAGTCCGGTGAGCTCGCGTACGACGGCCTGCGCTGCACCCACCGCCTCCGGCTCGCCCTCGAGCGTGAGCAGGTTGCCGCGCAGGAACACGTCGCAATCGATGTGCTCCGTGAGGGTCCTGAGAATCCTGTCACCGCTCCCCGCCAGCTCGGCGGCCACGGTGTTGTCCAGTTCGATCTGAGTCCGCATCCGACTCCTATACCAGGTCACGCGCCAGCGCGGCTCGCACCGCGTCCGCCGCCCGCTTTCCATCCACCAGGCCACCGGCCCGATCCTTCACCACCTTCATCACCGCACCCATGTCCCTGGGTCCGGAGGCGCCGGTCTGGCTGATGGCCTCGGCGATGATCTCGTCGAGCTGCGCATCGGTCAGATCCGGTGGCAGATAGCGCGCGATCATCACGGCCTCCGCCTGCTCACTGTGGGCCAGGTCGGGGCGGTTGGCGTTCTCGAACTGCGTCGCTGCCTCGAGCCGGCGCTTGTGTTCGCGCCGCAGCACCGCCAGTTCGTCCCCGGGCCCTTCCTTCGCGTCCCTCTGAAGCTCGGAAACGAGCAGGCGCAGGGCGGCGGCGAGATCCCGTTCGCCTGCCTTCATCGCGCCGATCACATCGGCGCGCACCTGTTCGAGCACGTTCAACTAGTGCTCAAGGATACGACGCTCCGGCGACGTTATGAAACGCCGGTCCCAGCGCTGTCGATCGGCTCGGATGGCAGCTCGAGCGGGGGCGGATGGCCGAGTTGGCCCATCTCGGCGAGGTCGCGCGGGAACAGGATCTCGACCGACCAGTCCGCGATCAGCCGGGACTTGCGGTCGAGCCCAGGCAGCCAGGCGAGGTGGTAGAAGCGGCAGATCGCCCAGGCGACGAAGCCCTTGACGCGGATTCCCATGAGGTTGGCGACCGCGCGGTGGCGGCCGAGGTCGGCAAAGGCGCCGAGCGTCTTGAAGGTGAACGGCTCAGGAGCCTGACCGCTGGTGACGCGCGCGATGTTCCTGCCCAGCAGCTTGCCCTGGCGGATCGCGTGCTGCGCAGTCGGCGGGCACGGCTTGCCGGGCACCGCGGGATCGGGCACCGCGGCGATGTCGCCGATCGCCCAGACGTTCTCGTAACCCACGACGCGCATGTACTCGTCGCAGACGATGCGCCCGTGCTCGAGCGGCAGTCCCAGGTTCGAGGCGACCGGGCTGGCACGCACGCCCGCCGTCCAGATCACGGTGCGGGTCTTGACGATCTCACCGTCGGAGAGCACAACCTGGTCCGGGAGCACCTCGGTGACGGTGGTGGAGAGGCGGAACTCGACGCCGCGCTTGGTCAGCAGCTCGACGGCCCAGTCGGCCAGCTGTGGCTGGATCTCGGTCATCACGCGCGGCGCGGCTTCGATCAGCATGAAGCGCGTGCCGGTCTCGCGGCAGCGCGGGTAGCGCTTGATCGCGTCGCGGGCGAAGCCCTGGATCTCGGCGATGCCCTCGAGCCCGGCGTAGCCACCGCCGACGAACACGAAGCTCAGGTACCCGGCGCGCTCCTGCTTGTCGTCGAGGCCCTCGGCCAGCTCGAGGTGGCGCACGATGCGGTTGCGCAGCGCGGTCGCATCGGCGATCGTCTTGAACCCAATCGCGTGCTCGACGAGGCCGGGGATCGGGATCACGCGCGAGACCGAGCCGAGCGCCACGACGAGGTGGTCGTAGCGGTACTCCTTGGTGTCGCCGGAGATCATCTGCACCTGCAGCGTGTCCCGCGAGGGATCGCCGCCGATCACGTAGCCGACCCGCAGCGACGTGCGCTGGAGGTGCTCGCGCAGGGGCACCACGATGTGCCGGGGATCGAGTGTGCCCGCCGCCGCACCGGGCAGCAGCGGCGCGTACATCAGGAAGTTCACGTCGTTGATCAACGTGATCCGGGCACCGGCCGGAGCCAGGCGCTCGAGCTTCTTCGCCGTGTAGTAACCGCCGAACCCGCCTCCCGCTATGACGATGTGCTGGCTGATGCCCGAGACGTTACCCGTCGTGGTCGGGCGACTCCAGCAACAGCGCCGCCCACTCGCCGCTGAGCAGACGCCTGCGCTCGCGGTAGCCGTGCGCGCCGATCGCCTGCGAAACCAGATCGGCCTCTGGCTCGAGCAGCCCGCTGGCGATGATCCAGCGGTGAGCGGTGGCGGCCATCGTCGCGGTGGCGGCCATCGTCGCGCTCCACGCCAGCAGCAGCGGCGCCAGCAGGTTGGCGAGCACCAGCGGCGCGGGCGGCACCGGTTCGTCGAGGAGGTTGAAGCGCCGGGTCTCGATCAGCTCGGCGACGCCGTTGACGGCGGCGTTCTCGATCGTGGCGTCCACCGCCAGCTGGTCGTGGTCGAGCGCCAGCACGCGCCCGTGGCCGAGCTTGGCGGCGGCGATAGCCAGCACGCCGGAGCCGCAGCCGAGGTCGATCGCAGCGGGCGCTGGAGCGTCCGTACGGGCCAGCGGGCCAGTACGGACGGGCAACGGCAAATCGAGCAGCAGTTCCAGGCAGAGCCGCGTGGTCGCGTGCGCGCCGGTGCCGAAGGCGCGGCCTGGATCGATCACCAGGTCCAGCGCGGTGTTCTGCATAGGCTCCCACGGCGGGCGCACGGCCAGGCGATCACCCAGCACCAGCGGTCGGTGGAACTCGCGCCAGCGATCGGCCCAGTCGTCAGCGACCTCGGTGCTGAGCAGCTCGACCAGCGCCCCGCCCGCGACACCGCGCAAGGCCGGCAGCGACGGGATCTCGCCGGACGGCCCGTACACCGCGTACTCGACGGTCTCGGTGTCGATGTCGACCTCCTCCACCCCGCTGGGCGCCAGTTCGAGCAGCTCGGCGAGCACCAGTTCGGCGGCGTCGCGGCGCACCCGCACCGCCAGGCGCAGCATCAGCGCTTGCGCCCGCGGGGCCGGAGCACCGGCATCAGAGGTGGAAGGCGCGGCGCAGCTTCGTGAACACGCCCTCGTCCGAATGCAGGTTCTCGTCGGTCAGGCTGGCACTGAAGCGCTCGAGCAGGTCACGCTGCTCGGAGTTCAGGTTGCGTGGTGTGAGCACGCTGACGACGACGCGCAGGTCGCCCTCGTGGCGGCCGCGCAGCGACGGCATGCCGCGGCCGCGCAGCACCAGCGTCTCGTTGGGCTGGGTGCCGGCGGGGATCTCCAGCGGCTCGGGGCCGTCGATCGTCGGCACCTCGACGGTCACGCCGAGCGCGGCCTGCGGGCCGGAGATGTCGATGGCCGTGATCAGATCGTCGCCGTCACGCACGAAGCGCGAGTCCTCCTTGACGCGCACCAGCACGTAGAGGTCGCCAGGGGGTCCGCCGCGCTCACCAGCGTGACCGCGGGCGCTGACGCGGATACGCTGGCCGTCGGCGATGCCCGCGGGAATATCGACGGAGACCGTCTGGGTCTCGGGACGGCGGCCGCGACCGCGGCAGACATGGCAGGGATTCGCCGCGACCTTGCCATCGCCCCCGCACTGATCGCAGGTGGTCGTGCTCATCACCTGGCCGATCAGCGTGCGGGCGACGGTGCGCAGCTGGCCGCTGCCCTGACACTTGGGGCAGGTCTCGATCGGGGTACCGGGCTCGGCGCCGTTGCCCCGGCAGTGCTCGCAGGTGACGACGGCGTCGTAGGAGAGCTCGACGGGCGCTCCGGCCGCCGCCTCGGCGAGCGTGACCTCGGCGCCGACCTGGATGTCGCCGCCCTGCGTGGGACCGGCGGGCCGACCGCCACCGAAGGCGTTGGCGAACGCGCCCCCGAAGCCGCCGGCGGACCCGCCACCGCCGAACAGCGCCTCGAAGATGTCCGACATCGAGCCGAAGCCCTCGAAGTTCGGGGAGTAGCCGCCACTGCGCAGCCCGTCGTGCCCGTAGCGGTCATAGGTCGCGCGGCGATCGGAGTCCGACAGCACCTCGTAGGCCTCGGCCGCCTCCTTGAACTTGCCCTCGGCGTCGGGGTCGTCCTTGTTGACGTCGGGATGCAGCTCGCGCGCAAGCCGGCGGAACGCCTTCTTGATCTCGGCGTCGTCGGCGTCGCGGGCGACGCCGAGCACGTCGTAGTAGTCCCGTTTCGGTGTGGAGGCGCTCATCGTTCGTCGTAGACCTCGGCGACGTACCTGGACAGCTGGGCGGCGGCATCCCGCACCACGCTGATCACCCGCGGATAGTCCATCCGCAGCGGTCCGATCACAGAAACCGTTCCGAGGTTACGCTGCGGCAGGCCGTAGCCGGCCGCCACCAGCGCCAGCGAGCGTAGCGCGGGCTGATCGTTCTCGGCGCCGATACGGACGCGCACGTCGTGGCCACCGAGCGCGGCCCGCAGCAGGCCGAGCATCGTCACGCGTCGCTCGAGCATGTCCATCAGCACGTTGAGCTCGCTGACATCGCCGCTGCGGTCGAGTGCCAGCAGGCGTGAGGTGCCGTCGACGTAGACGGACTCCTCGGCGGCCTCCGAGAGATCGGTGAAGACCGGCAGCAGCGCGCTCAGGAAGGCGACCTCCGCGCGCGCGAGCGACGGATCCAGCAGGCGTTGGGTCAGGCGCCGGGTGCCGAGGCCGGTGCCGACCAGGCGCTCGTTCAGATAGCTCGCGGCCCAGTCGATGAGCCCCGTGTCCACGGGAGCGTCGAACGTGAACATGCGCTTGTTGACCCCACCGGTCGAGGTGATCACAACCACCATCAGCACCTGCGGCTGCAGCGGCAGCACCTCGATGTGGCGGATCGTCGCGGTGTTGAGCGGCGGCGCGGTCACGATCGCGAGCAGGTTGGTGACCTGCGAGAGCGTCTCGGTCGTGAAGCGCATCGCCTCGTCGACCTCGCGTCGCACGAGCGAGAGCGCCAGTGGCGGCTCCTGCACCTTGGCCGGCAGCAGCCGGTCGACGAAGTAGCGGTAGCCGGACTCGGTCGGGACGCGACCGGCCGAGGTGTGCGGATGCTGGAGCAGTCCCAGCTCCTCGAGGCTCGCGAGCTCGTGGCGGATCGTCGAGGGGCCCCACTCGAAGCCCTCGGCGAGCCCCTTCGAGCCCACGGGTGCGCCCTCGGCGAGGTACTCCTCGACGACGCGCTGCAGAACCAGTTCCTGGCGCTCGGTCAGCATTCCAACGATTCTAGGAGCGCCGCTGGCGAGTCAACGGTGGTCAAATGCATGCCGGGCATGTATTTGCCCCACCGCTCAGTCAGCGGGCGAAGCTCAGGGCGCAGCGCGCAGCTCGGCGACAGCGTTGCGGATCAGGCGAGCGTCGCCCTGGTTGGCCTCGAGCTTGGCGGTGGCGACACCGCCTGAGACCGATTTGACCTCACCGCTGACGACGACCTGCTGCTCGATCCGGCCCATGCCACGAAACTGAACGCTGAGGCTGCGCAGCGCGGTGGGATCGCCGCCGGCCGCGTCGGTGGCGGCACGCGCTACCTGCGCCATCGACCAGAGGCCGTGCAGGATGCGGCCGGGCAGGCCGACCTCGAGGGCGAACTGCTCGTCGATGTGAATCGGGTTGAAGTCGCCCGAGGCGCCGGCGTAGCGTACGGTCACGTAGCGGTCGGGGGTGACCCGCAGCTCGATCCGATCGCCCTCGCTCAGCGCCATGTGGTCACCCCTCCCCGCGGATGATCGTCGACCAGGTGCCGACGCAGGTGGTCTGCCCGCGCTGGTTCACCGAGCTGGTCTCGAAGCTGTCGAAGCGCAGCCCGGCGCGCTGCGAGATGTCCTTGACCGTCAGCGTCGTCGTGATCTCGTCGCCCGCCACGACCGGCTGCCCCCAGCGGTACTGCTGGGAACCATGCACGAGGTGGGCGAAGTCGATCTCGAGCTCCGGGTCGAACAGCGCCGTCATGAACGCGCCCCCGCAGTAGACGACCACGAACATCGGCGGCGCCAAGACATCGGCATGCCCGGCGGCACGAGCGGCATCGAGGTTGTAGTAGAGCGGGTTGCTCTCCCCCACGGCCGCCGCGTACTCCCGCACCTTCTCGCGGCCGACGGCGTAGAGAACCGGCGGATAGGACTTGCCAATCCTGTCAGTGGGAACGGGCACCCCGCGGAGTCTGCCACAGCGCCTGCGCGATAAACTCCACTTTCCCACTGGACAAAGGAGACAAATGACCCTTGCACTTGGCGCGACAGCGCCTGACTTCCAGGCTGACACGACCGAGGGGCCGATCAGCTTCCACGAGTGGATCGGGGACTCATGGGCGGTGCTGTTCTCCCACCCCAAGAGCTTCACCCCCGTGTGCACCACCGAACTCGGGTACATGGCCCGCATCGAACCGGAGTTCGCGCGCCGTGGCGTGAAGATCATCGCGATCTCGATCGATGCCGTCTCCGACAACGAGGGCTGGTCCAAGGACATCGCGGAGACCCAGGGGTTCGCGCCGAACTACCCGATCATCTCCGACAGCAATCTCGAGGTCGCAAAGCTGTTCGAGATGCTCCCCGCCGACGCCGAGGGCGCATCGGATGGGCGCAGTGCGGCCGACAACCAGACCGTCCGCAACGTGTTCGTGATCGGCCCCGACAAGAAGATCAAGCTGATCCTCGTCTACCCGATGTCGACCGGCCGCAACTTCGACGAGGTCCTGCGCGTGATCGACAGCCTGCAGCTGACGGCCGAGCACTCGGTCTCGACACCGGCCCAGTGGCAGCAGGGCGACAAGGTGATCATCGGCGGCGGGATCAGCAACGAGAAGGCCAGGGAGATCTACGGCGAGTGGGAGGAGCCGAAGCCCTACATCCGGATCGTGCCGCAGCCGAGCTAGTCTGGCGTCTTGCTTCCGGGGGCTGGTCCCGCTGGACCACCCCCGGCGCTGGGGGGGGTTCTGCCGCGTGGGGCGGCATTTCTCCCCCCGCGTCCGTTCCACGGGTGCGTCAGCGGCCTGAGTCGCCGATCTCGAGCACGGCGAGGAAGGCCTCCTGCGGGACCTCGACGCGGCCGACCTGCTTCATCCGCTTCTTACCCTTTTTCTGGGCCTCGAGCAGCTTGCGCTTGCGGCTGATGTCGCCGCCGTAGCACTTGGCGATCACGTCCTTGCGGTAGGCCTTGACGGTCTCGCGCGCGAGGATGCGCCCGCCGATCGCGGCCTGGATCGGCACGTCGAACTGCTGGCGTGGGATCTTCTCCTTGAGCTTCTCGGCCATCGTGCGTCCGAAGCCGTCGGCCTTGGAACGGTGCACGAGCATCGCCAGCGCGTCGACGGCGTCGCCGCCGAGCAGGATGTCGAGCTTGACCAGGTCCGACTCGCGCAGGCCCGTGATCTCGTAGTCGAAGGAGGCGTAGCCGCGCGTGCGCGACTTCAACTGGTCGAAGAAGTCGAGCACGATCTCGGCCAGCGGCAGGTCGTAGCTGAGCGCCACGCGCTCGGCCGAGAGGTAGTGCATGCCGATGTGGTCACCGCGCTTCTCCTGGCAGAGCTCCATGATCGTGCCCACGTACTCCTTGGGCGTGAGGACCTGAGCGCGGATGAACGGCTCGCGGATCTCCTTGACCCGGGTCGGGTCGGGCATGTCGGCGGCGCTGTGAACCTCCAGGGTGCTGCCGTCGGCCAGCGTGACCTCGTACTCCACGCTCGGCATCGTCATCATCAGGTCGAGGTCGTATTCGCGCTGCAGCCGCTCGCGCACGATGTCCATGTGCAGCAGGCCGAGGAAGCCGCAGCGGAAGCCGAAGCCGAGCGCGTCGGAGGTCTCGGGCTCCCACGAGAGCGCGGCGTCGTTGAGCGTCAGCTTCTCGAGCGCCTCACGCAGGTCCGGGTAGTCGTCGGAGTCGATCGGATACAGGCCGGAGAAGACCATCGGCTTGACCTCGCGGTAACCGGGCAGCGCCTCGGCGGCGGGCTTGCGGGCACTCGTCAGCGTGTCGCCGACGCGCAGCGCGGTGACCTCTTTGAGGCCCGTGATCACGTAGCCGACCTCACCGGGGCCGAGCTGCTCGGCCGAGATCATCTGCGGGCTGAAGAAGCCGATGTCATCGATCTCGGCGTTGGTGCCGGCCTGCATCGCGCGGATCGCTTCGCCCTTGCGGAACGTCCCGTCGACGACACGGACGTAGGCGATCACGCCGCGGTATTGGTCGAACTCGGAGTCGAAGATCAGCGCCCGCGGCGGCGCGTCCGGGTCGCCGCTCGGCGGCGGCACGCGCGCGATCAGCTCGTCCAGCACCGCGGTCACGCCCTCCCCGGTCTTGGCGCTGATGCGGCGCACGTCCTCGGGCGGCTCGCCGATCAGGTCGGAGATCTCCTCGGCGACGCGCTCGGGCTCCGCTCCGGGCAGATCGACCTTGTTCATGCACGGGATCAGCTCGAGCCCGGCGTCGATCGCGAGGTAGGTATTGGCGACCGTCTGCGCCTCGACGCCCTGGCTGGCGTCGACGACCAGCAACGCGCCCTCACAGGCGGCCAGCGAGCGCGAGACCTCGTAGGTGAAGTCGACGTGGCCGGGTGTGTCGATCAGGTGCAGCTGGTAGGTCTCACCGTCCAGGGCGGAGGTGTAGAAGACGCGCACCGCCTGCGCCTTGATCGTGATCCCGCGCTCGCGCTCGAGCTCCATCGAGTCGAGCACCTGGGCTCGCATCGACCGCGGGCCGACCGTGTGGGTGAGCTCCAGGATCCGGTCGGCGAGCGTCGACTTGCCGTGGTCGATGTGGGCGATGATCGAGAAGTTGCGGATGCGGCTCTGGTCCACGAGCGGCGATGGTACTCACGCCCGCCCGCTGCGACCGTGGCCGATCGGGACACGGCCCGCACGCACTCCCCACCCTGGGTGGCAACTGGCCGTTCTCTGTAG
>JBOGYJ010000152.1:0-6794 GCA_050696795.1 Solirubrobacteraceae bacterium
GTCGCGAACTCGGTGGTCGGCATGTCCAGCGACTGGAAGTCGATCACGGCGTGATCCTGCAGCCCCTTGCGCTGATAGCCGAGCACCGTCTCGGAGTAGACCACCTCGCCGTAGGAGAGCCGCACGCCGTGGCTCTCACGCGTCTCGAGCATCCGCTCGATGTAGGTCATGCTCTCGCTCCGGCCTTGAGTGAAGTAGTTGCCGCTGAACGGCTCGAGGATCGCGCGGCGGGCGGCGAGGTCAAGCTCCAGCACCAGGTAGGAGCGCCCGAGGTGCAGGTAGATCGCGCCCTCATGCACCGTCGAGTAGGCACGTGTGGCCTCGATCGTGCCGAGGATCTCACCCGAGGTGGAGTCGATCAGCGCGAAGTTGTCGAGGCTCGCGGAGCGCAGCGCGACGCGGGCGGCCGGATAGTCCTCGGCGCGCGCGGGCACGAAGCCGGTCGCGCGCTCGCGCAGAAAGCCGGCCTGCGCCAGCGTCCGCGCGCGGTCGATGACGTCGGTGCCGAAGTACTCCGCGTCCTGTTCGGTGAGTGGTGCCTCGTGGGCGGCGCAGAGCAGGTGCTCGCCGAGGATCTCCGGGCTCCGCGGGTCGATGATCGCGGCCTCGACGGGGCGGCTCAGGAACTCGTCGGGGTGGCGGGCGAAGAACTGGTCGAGCGCATCCTCGCCGGCGATGTACACGGCCAGGCCGCGGCCGCGGCGCCCGGCGCGGCCCCACATCTGGCGCAGGCTGGCGACGGTGCCGGGGAAGGTGACGCAGATCGCGGCGTCGAGCTCGCCGATGTCGATGCCGAGCTCGAGCGCGTCGGTCGCGACCACGCCGAGCAGCTCGCCGGAGACGAGTCGATGTTCGATTTCATGGCGCTGTTGGGGCGTGTAGCCGGCGCGGTAGGGGGCGATGCGCTCCGCGAGGTCGGGCTCGAGCCGGTCGGCGGCCATGCGCAGGATCAGCTCAACGCCCTTGCGCGACTTCATGAAGCAGATCGTGCGTGCGCCCGCGGTGACGAGCTCCGCGAACAGCTCCGCTGCCTCGGCCAGCGCAGAGGCCCTTTGCCCGAGCTGCTCGTCGAGTAGCGGGGGATTCCAGACGGCGGTGCGACGGGCGGGGAGCGGCGCCGAGTCGTTGTCGACGAGGTTTATCTCGGGTAGCCCGGTGAGTTTGGTGGCGAGCTCGATCGGGTTGGCGATCGTCGCGCTGGCCAGCAGGAAGCGCGGGCTGGAGCCATAGAAGGCGGCGGCGCGGCGCAGGCGCCGGAGGACGTTGGCGACGTGCGAGCCGAAGACGCCGCGGTAGACGTGCGCCTCGTCGATCACCACGAACGCGAGGTTCGCGAACAGGTCACCCCAGGCCGCGTGGTGGGGCAGGATGCCGATGTGCAGCATGTCCGGGTTGGTGATCACCAGGTTGGAGCGCCGCCGGATCGCCGGGCGCTCCTGTGAGGGGGTGTCGCCGTCGTAGATCGCCGGTCTGATCTGCTTGGTCAACCCGAAGTTGTGCAGCGCCCGGGCCTGGTCCTGGGCCAGCGCCTTGGTCGGGTACAGGTACAGCGCGCGCGCCGTGGGGTCGGTGACGAGGGTTTCCAGGGTGGGGAGCTGGAAGCACAGGGATTTGCCCGAGGCGGTGCCGGTGGTGACGATCGTCGGCTGTTGGACGGCGCTGAACAGCGCGTCGCGCTGGTGCAGGTAGAGCGCGTCGATGCCGGCGTGCTGCAGCGCGTCGTGGACGCGCGGGTCGAGCTCGTCAGGGATCGGGACCAGGACCGGCTGTTGAGAGAGGTAGGCGTGGTCGTGGACGAGGCGCTCGTCCTCTTGCCCCGCCTGCAGCAGGGCGTCCCAGGGCTCGGATTGCGTTCTGCTGGTGGCCAGGGCTTCAGTATGGCGGCGCCAAGGCGCTCCGCTGCTACGGTCGCGAACGTGCTTCGCGCTGTTTACGTGGATCTCGACGGGACCCTGCTCGGCCCCCGCGGCTCGCTGTTCCGCGCCACCGACGGCAGCTTCAGCATGGAGGGCGCTCGGTTGCTCCAAGCCTGCGACCGTGCCGGCGTCGAGGTCGTGATCTATACCGGTCGTGCCGAGCTGGGCGTGGATGACCTGATGCGCCTGCTGGGTCAGCGCTCCTACATCTTCGAGCTCGGCTGCGGGATCGTGATCGACGGCGAGAAGGAATGGTTGACCGGCGACCTGATTCCGTCAGAGGAGCGCGGCACGATCTTCGAGCAGATCGACGCGACGGGCGCTCCGCAGCTGCTGCTGGAGAGGTTTTCCGGGCGGCTCGAGTACCACACGCCGTGGTCGGTGGGGCGCGAGGTCTCCCACGTCTTCCGCGGGCATGTGCCGGCCGACGAGGCCAGCGCGGTGCTTGATCAGGCGGGGCTTGGCTGGCTGCGGCTGGTGGACAACGGCGTGATCTCCGGGCACGGCGATCCCTCGCACGCCCCGGACTGGACGATCGACGTCGCGCGCGTCCACTGCTACCACCTGATCCCCAGCCCGGCCTCCAAGGCGCGCGGGGTCGCACGCCACATGCAGAGCCGCGGCTACCTACCAGAGGAGTGCATCGCCTGCGGCGACTCGCGTGAGGACATGGAGGCAGCGGGGGTAGTCGGCCGCTTCTGGCTGATGGCCAACGCACTCGAGCAGGACCCGACGTTGGCCGCCGACATAGCCGGCTACGGGAACGTGCGTGTGACCGAAGCCGGCCACGGCGCGGGCGTCTACGAGGCCGTGGTCATAACGCTCGCCGAGCTGCGCTGAGCTCCGCGACGATTTAGCTGTCGCGCCGAACAGGTGGCAGCGCGACGCGCCGAACGGATCCCAGCGGCACGCGGCTAAGCAGCGTTGCGGGAGCGCGCGAGCTCTCGCGCCTGGCGCGTGATCTCGTCCTCGTCGCCAACGGCACGGGCCAGCTTCGCCGCCGCCTCGGCGACGGCGCCAAACGCGGTCGCCACCTCGCGCGCATCAGAGCCGCTGATCGCGCGGTTCATCTCCATCACGGCATTGTCGAACAGCAGCCAGAGATCCTCCGGACCGCGACGGCCGGTGCCGGCTCGCAGCTCGTAGGGAGGCGCGGCACTCGCCGCGCCGGCCACCGGGCGCCACTGCATGCCTGCCTCATGCGCCTGCTGCCAGGCGAGCTGCTCGGCGGCGGCAGCCTCGGAGAGCTTCTGCAGGCGGCCGGCGAAGCCCTCATCGGGCGGCGCCAGCTTGTGTGCGCGCATTGCCTCCGCCCAGCTGACGCTCGCATGTCGCACGAGTCGGACCACACGTTCGCGTTCGCGTTCCAGCTCGTCACCGAAGCTCATGGTTTCTCCCCAGGCTCATCCGAGCTCTCCTGCGAGGCCGGCTCGACGGCGCCGACTGGCTCGCCGCTCCAGAAATCGGTTGCACTCGGGCCCTCGATCGTGGAGGCTGGGGGCGGCGTGCCGCGATACCCACTCTCGAGGATGCGATTGAGGTCAGACCGCTTGATCCGGACACGCCTGCCCACGCGGATCGCAGGCAAAGAGCCTGCATCTATCCAGTTGCGGACCGTCTGCTGGTTGAGCCGCAGCAGTTCGGCGACCTCGGCAACGGTCAAGAACGACTCTTCGAACTCTCCAGGAGTCATTGGCATTGATTCTACTCTTTGGTTACGATGTATAACTGAGTCTAATTGACTACGAATGCATCTGTAAGAATGACTTAGCGTCCGGACGGTTAGTTCGGACATCGTGGAGGCGACGGATTGACGGACCACGATCGGGAAGTCGATGGAGCAGCCGGTGGTTCCGCTGGAGCGGTCAGCGATGCCGGAGCAACCAGTCATGGTTCTGACGGAGCGGTCAGCCGCGCCGGAGCGAGCCAGCCTCAGCGCGAGGCGTCCGAGCGGCCGGCCAACGTCGTGCCCTTCCCCGGGAATTGGTTCGGTTCTGTCGAGGAGCTCGTTCCCGTCCATCCTGAGCCGCTGGTGTCTGAGCCGGTAGTCCCAGCGGTCGCGCCGACGCCGGCGGTTGCGCCTCCGGCGCCGGCTGCGGCCGATGCCAGCGACTTCTGGGAAGGGGACGTCGACGCATTGGTCGAGGTCTCGGCACCTGCGGCGGCGCGATCGTCGATTGCTCTGCTGCGATCGCCGGGAGCCGCAAAGCGCAGATCACCGTCGTCCCGGCCGGCTGAGTCGGGGTCGGCCGGCGAGCCCACAGCACCCCCGGAAGCCGTGGACGATTTCAGGAAGTGGCGTTGGGTCCGCGCCCTCGCTGCGCCGGTCGTCGCGGCGCGCCTGTTCTGCCGCCGCGATCAGTCCGAGGCCCCGATCGAAGAGCACGAGATCACCACGGCCGTGGCCGCAGCCGACATCGACGCGCGGGCGGCTCATCGCGACGACACGTGGGATGACGCGACTGACGCCACTGGCCGGGATCAACCATCGACCATCCCGAGCTTGCCGTCTGACCTCGAAAGTCAGCGCCGTCATCGTCGGCCACTGGTGCTACTCGCGCTCGCGGCGATCCTCGCCGTCTGTCTCGCTGTCGGAGCCGCCGTCATGCTCGGCGGGGAAAGGGGGAAAGCGAAGTCCTCGCACACCGTCAAGCACCAGGCTTTAACCCCGACCGTGACCGTCACCACTCCAGCGCAGACGGTCACCGTCCCGACGACAACCACTCGCGCGGCGGCGAAGCCGCGCGTGCGCAAACACCACAAGAAGCACCGTCGCGTCAAGCCGCGAAAGCGGGTCACAAATCCGGTGTCTGCCGTTACGCCGCCGGCTGCCGTTACGACGCCGTCTGCGGGCTCGACGACCCAGACAGTCAACCATTCGACGCCGCCAGTCTCGAGCGCCCCGCCGGCCAGCAGGAGCAGCTCGAGCACCACCACCAAGACGTCGAGCAGCTCAGGGGAGAGCTCGAAGCGCTCAGCCGGCAGCGGTGCGGTTCCGGCCGGCGGACTCCCTGGCGTCAAGCAAACCGAACAGATGCCGTAGCTAGCCGTGAACAGCACGGATGGCTACACGAAGCACGTCTGAAACCAGAACACGCGAAAGGACCACGCCGCACAATGCGAGCTGATCACCACCCTGATATCGAAGGCACCGGCGTTGGGGTGTCCCGGGCCCGCCCGCGATGGAGGCTCGTACGTCTGATCTTCGCGATCGCTCTCGCCAGCATGGCCGGTGCCAGCGCTGTTATGGCGGGAACCGCGTCTGCGTTCAACCAATACAGCGGTCTGCTGTTCGGCAATGTCGATCTTCAGGCTGGCAGCCAGCCTGAGCCGGGCGGATTCATCTACGGCCAAGCCGGGTGGGCCGCGCCGACCGGGACCAACTTTCTCGCATTCGGATACACCTCAGCGAACTTCTCTTCCTCTACCGCCAGCTCCCAAGGTGGCATCAGCGCCGGGTTCGGCGGTGACGGCACCGTGAACTCGCCATCCCTGCTGTTTCCAGGAACAGGAGACTGCGCGATCACCGCCAACGGCTATGACTGGTCCTACAACATGGTGCAAGCGGGCACCGTCGGCGGCGACCAGTCGCAATGCAGCTCAGGCGGCATCACGAACGCCTGGACCACCTTCGGCCAGGAGCGGTACAACGACTCACCGACCATCGACCCGCAGACCGGCTGGACAAACCTCTACCTCGACTTGTTCTGCCAGTCCGGAACCTGCAGCAGCGCGACCGTTCCTGCTGCCGAGGCGCAGGTCACCAACCTCTCCGGCCTTCTGTTCGACTCCCAGGACCAGCCTTCGGGCGTTGCCTCGTGGTCCGGGGACTCCGGCACATGGGTGCAAACGAACTCAGGGAGCGTGAGCCTGAACGGCTCTGCCACCGATCCGGCCGGGGTTTGCGCCATGAACGCCAGCATCACCGGCCCGGAGAGCGCCACGATCACCAGCGGCGCTCTCGGTAACCAGAACCCAGGGATCGTCAATGTCGGCAATTGGATCGGCACAGAGTTCGGGAATGGCTTGAACCCATGCTGGGTCGGGCAGACCGATTCCGGCTCATGGACGCTACCGGGAGGCTTGACCTCCGGGACATGGCGCGGCGCAATCGAGGCAGCCAACCCGGGCAACTACCAGGGGCAGGGTTATTCCGCCAACGGGTCGCCTGTTGTCGCCAACGCCTCCAGCTCGATCAATGTGGATGATCAAACTCCAGTGGTCGATCCGCAAGGCTCGACCGGCAGCAGCAGTTGGACGAGCGCAACCGCTGCCACGGTGCTGGTCAGCACCGGCCCGTCCGGCGTCTCCACGATGAACTGCACCGACAACGGCGCAAGCGTCCATGCGACGCTGACCGGCAGCGGCGGCGGCACGAGCTACACGTATTCGCTGCCGTTGGCCGGTGGCTCGAACAGCATTCAGTGCTCGGCTGCGAATGGCGACTCCAACGGCGCACTCGTTGGACACAGCAGCGTCCAGATCTACCAGCAGGACTCCGTCGTGCCCTCGATCTCATTCAGCGACGGCGGCTACACCACCGGCACGTGGGCGGGCGTGCAACAAACCATCAAGGTTCAGGCCACAGGTGGCCCAAGCGGCGTGAGCTCCCTCTCCTGCACGCTGAACGGCAACGCTCTGCCTGACACCTCGGGCGACACGATGAGCGCTGTCACGAGCTTAAGCCGCCAGCAGACCGCGTTCGTGACCGTGCCCGCCAACGGTGCCCATGATCTGCGGTGCTCGGCCGACAACGCCGGCACCTCCGGCATCGTTGGCTCAGCCGACTACCAGATCAACATCGACACCGAACTGCCGGTGACGAGCTTCGTCGCCGGCAGCGGGTACGCCGCCACGAGCTCCTACGCCAGCGACCCC
>JBOGYJ010000153.1:0-6274 GCA_050696795.1 Solirubrobacteraceae bacterium
GCAGGCCACGTGTGACCATCGACGCCGCTGCGGTCGAGCTCCTGGCCGAGCGTCTGCGCAAGCTCAACGAGAAGATCATCGACTTCGGGCGCGAGGCCGGCGAGAGCACGCTCGCCAGCTATGAGAAGGCGCTCAAGACGATCGCCAGTGGTGTTCAGCAGAGTCCGGCGAAGGACGAGCTCGAGTGGATCTCGCACCTCGCGGCTTCGCAGGCCAAGTTCGTCCGGGAGATCACCGACGGCTGGGCCAAGGCTGCCCGCGATCGCCTCAAGTAGGCGCATCAGTACTCCCCAAGCTGGATAGAACTCCATCACAGCACCGGGTCGGGCGCTGCCTGACCCGGTCTCTGTGGGACAATCGGAACTCGCATGGACCCGAATCGCAAACGCGCGATCCGGTTGACGGTCGCCCTCTCAGCGGCACTGCTGCTGGCAAGCGCTCTGATCTACGTCAGCTTCAGCGCCGGGCGCGACGAACTGACCGCTTCGCAACTGCTCAACAAGGCACACCCGGGAGGGCAATATATCCTCGCCGGCACGGTCGAGAACGGCTCGATTCGCCATCTTGGCCCGCGGACCGATTTCAGCGTGCTCAGCCCGGACCGTCGGGTTGCGGTTGCGGTCAGGTACAGCGGTGAGGTGCCGGACCCGTTCGCGCAGGGACGCGCGGTGATGGTCAACGTCACCGACCAAGACGGCAAGTTCATCGGCGAGGTGAATTCCCTGACCACCAAGTGCCCGTCGAAGTACCAGGCCGCCTCGGGCGCGATCAAGGACACGGCCGGCGTGCCCGCCGGGCCTGCGGTGGTCAACAGCTGATGGCACAACTCGGGCGCGCCATCCTGCTGCTCGACCTCGGAGTCTGCCTCTACGGGATCGTCGCCTCGGTCTACGGGGGACGCGGGCGTCGCGGAGATTGGATCGACTCGGGCCGGCGTGCGGTTTACGCCCTGGCGGCGCTCAGCATCATCGCCTTCATCCTGCTGGAGATCGCCTTCGTCCGCAACGACTTCAGCTACAAGGTCGTCGCCGGCACGTCCTCGAGCCAGATCCCGCTGTTCTACAAGCTCACGGCGCCGTGGTCCTCGCAGCAGGGCTCGTTGCTGCTGTGGGTGACGCTCTCGTCGCTGTGGTCGACGCTCGCGCTGTATCTGACCCGCCGGCGGCTGCGTGAGATCGCGCCCTACGCGACGGCCGTGCTGCTGGGCATGGATGGCTTCTTCGTGTCACTCGCCTGCTTTGCGGCCAACCCGTTCCAGACAACCGCCGCTGCATCGACACCGACCGATGGAGCGGGACTCGACCCGCTGCTGATGCATCCGAGCATGATGTTTCATCCGCCGATGCTCTACACGGGCTACACGCTGATGGCGATCCCGTTCGCGTTTGCCGTCTCGGCGCTGATCACGGGCAAGCTCGGTTCTGAGTGGATTCGTGACACGCGCCGCTTCGCGCTCGCCGCCTGGATGTGCCTCGGCCTCGGCATCATTCTCGGTGCCCGTTGGTCGTACACGGAGCTGGGCTGGGGCGGCTACTGGGGTTGGGATCCGGTGGAGAACGCGGCGTTGATGCCCTGGATCGTGAGCACGGCCTTCATCCATTCGCTCCAGATCCAGGAGAAGCGCGGGATGATGAAGATCTGGAACGTGTCGCTCGTGCTGCTGTTCGGCACGCTTGCGATCTTCGGGACCTTCCTGGTGCGCTCCGGGGTGCTCGATTCGATTCACGCCTTCGGCGCCTCGACACTGGGGGTGCCGTTCGTGGCGCTGCTCGGGACCATGTTCGTGACGTCCGTCGGCCTCGTGATCTGGCGCCGCGACCTGCTGAGATCCGAGCACCGGCTCGATTCGCTGGTCTCGCGTGAGGCGATGTTCCTACTGCAGAACATGATCCTTGTCGCGCTTGCCTGCGTGATCTTCTGGGTGACCCTGTTCCCGCTGATCTCAAAGGCGGTTACTGGAACGAGCGTCTCGGTTGGGCCACCGGCGTTCACCCCGTTCGTGGTGCCGCTCGCTCTGGTGCTCGTGCTGATCAGCGGCATCGGCCCGCTGATCTCCTGGCGCCGTGCGACGGTCGCGAACCTGCGCAAGCAGTTCGTGTTTCCCGTCAGCTTCGGGTTGCTGGTGACGGTTCTGGTGCTCACGCTCACCGACGCGGCTCGCAAGCCGCTCGCAGTCGTGATGTTCGGCTTCGGCGCGTTCGTGATCGGCACAGTTATGCAGGAGTTCTTCCGTGGTGCCGCGGCGCGGCGAGCCATGACCCGGGATGTCTGGCCGGTGGCGGTGCTTGCGCTGGTTCGCCGCAACCGCCGGCGCTACGGCGGCTACATCGCGCACCTCGGGTTCGCGGTGATGTTGATCGGCGTGGCCGCGTCCTCTTCCTTCCAGCACGTGCGACAGGCGACGCTGCGTCCCGGCCAGAGCGTCTCCAACGACGGCTACGTGTTCCACTACCTGCGCCCGACCGAGGCAGTCTCAGCCGAGCGGGTCTCGTTCGGGGCGGTCATCGACGTGACCAAGGACGGGAAGCAGGTCACGCGCGTGCACACGATGCAGAGCTACTATCGCGCCACCAATGCGCAGGACGGGTTCATCGGCCAGTTCTTCGATGCCAACAACGCCGACAGCACGATCGGCCTCGACGCCGGCCCGCTGCACGACATCTGGACCGTTGCCGCGGTCGATCGGGCGGCGCTGGTTCCGCTGATCGATCGGGGCAACAAGCTGTTCGCCGAGCAGTACAACGCGATCGTCGACCAGGTTCTGAAGCTTCCTAAGGCCGAGCAGGAGACTGCGCTCAACACGGCGTTGGACAAGACCCAGTTCTGGGCCACGCGCGATGCAGCCGTCGAGGGCATCGCCGGGCAATACGTGAAGCATGCCTATCCGATCGTGTTCCAGCTGATCGTTTCGCCGCTGGTGAGCTGGCTGTGGGCCGGTGCGATGATCATCTTCTTCGGGGGACTCGTCTCCCTGCTGCCGCCCGGGCTCCTCGCCCGGCGTCGCAACCCGGCGCCCGAGAGCCCGCGCGTGGCGGTGCGCGAGCTCGCGTAGCCGCAGTTGGACCGTTGGCGATGGCGTACGTGATCCTCCTGCTGTTGGTGCTGGCCGTGGTCTGGGTCGTGAGCGCGCCGCTGCGCCGCGGCGCCCCGGCCGGATCCCACGACGATGAGCAGCAGGCCGCCGACGTGATGCGTCGCATCGACCTAGAGGCCGCACGCGACGCCAAGTACCGCGAGATCCGCGACGCCGAGCTCGATCACCAGACCGGGAAGCTCTCCGACGAGGACTTCGAGTCGATCGACTCGACCCTGCGTGCCGAGGCGGTTGAGCTGCTGCATGCGCTCGACGAGGCTGACGAGGCTGAAGAGTCGGAGTCCGAGAGCTAAAGCGGGCGCACGGGAGGTACGCGCGGGCGGCGGCTCGCGGCGCGGCGCTCGGCCGAGCGGCTACCATCACCGCCCGAGATGACTTTTGTCCTTGACGTGATCCAGGTCTTTGTCTCCGTGATGCTGGTGTTCCTGATCCTCATGCACTCGGGTAAGGACGCTGGGCTGTCCGGGTTCGGCACGGGCGGCGGCGGTGGTGGCGGTCAGAGCCCGTTTGGCGGCGGCTCGCTGGTCGAGCGCAACCTGAACCGCTGGACGGTGCTGTTCGCGCTGCTGTTCGTGGCCAACACGATCGTCCTGATCAAGGTCTGAGCCATCGACCTGCGCCAGCACCAGCGGCTCGTGAGGCCGCTGCCTGGCTCGACGGGCCCTTACCGCGACGAGGCGGGGATCCGTCGGCTTCACAGGTGCAGAGTGTCAGTCCATGTTGATGGCGATGTACTTGGTCTCGAGGTACTCCGCGATCCCATCGTGTCCGCCCTCACGGCCGAATCCGGACTGCTTGATGCCACCGAAGGGCGCGGCGGCGTTGGAGACGATCCCCTGGTTGAGGCCGATCATGCCCGTCTCGAGCGCCTCCGCGACGCGGAGCGCTCGCTTCACGTTCGCGGTGAACATGTAGGCGGCGAGCCCATACTCGGTCGCGTTGGCTGCCCTGATCGCCTCGTCCTCGCTGGAGAAGGGGATCACCGGGGCGACTGGCCCGAAGATCTCCTCGCTCAGCAGGCGTGTACCGTCCTGCACGCCGTCGAGCACCGTCGGCTCGTAGAAATAGCCGGGCCCGTCGAGCGCGCTGCCACCGGTGAGCGGCTTGGCGCCGCGACCGAGTGCGTCGGCGACCAGCTCGGCGACCTTGTCGCGCTGCTTGGCGTCGATCAGTGGTCCGAGCTCGACTCCGGGCTCTGTCCCGCGCCCGATCTTCATCGCGCTCAGACGCCTTGCCAGCCGTTGCGAGAAGTCGGCGGCAACCGACTCGTGCACGTGCAGCCGGTTGGCCGCGGTGCACGCCTCGCCGCCGTTGCGCATCTTGGCCAGCACGGCGCCCTCGACGGCGGCATCCAGATCGGCATCCTCGAAGACGAGGAACGGAGCGTTGCCGCCGAGTTCCATCGAGAGCCGTAGCAGCGTTTT
This sequence comes from Solirubrobacteraceae bacterium, assembly GCA_050696795.1. GTDB lineage: Bacteria > Actinomycetota > Thermoleophilia > Solirubrobacterales > Solirubrobacteraceae > Palsa-465. Next base: position 4,519 of record JBOGYJ010000153.1, read on the forward strand.
CGAGGCCTGCGACATCAGCAGACGACCGACCTCCGTGGAGCCCGTGAACGAAAGCTTCCGCAGGCGCGGATCGGCCAGCAGCGGCTCCGTCGTGGCACCCGCGTTGCTGGAGGTGACGACGTTGACGACACCCTTGGGCAGGCCCGATTCCTCGAGGATCTTGGCGAAGGCGAGCGTCGACAGCGGCGTCTGCTGGGCTGGCTTGATCACGACGGTACAGCCGGCGGCGAGCGCAGGGCCAGCCTTGCGCGTGCCCATCGCCAGCGGGAAGTTCCAGGGGGTGATCAGCAAGCAGGGTCCGACCGGCTGGCGCATGGTCATCAGCCGCCCAACGCCGTTTGGCGACACGCTGTAGCGGCCGTCGATGCGCACGGCCTCCTCGGAGAACCAGCGCAGGAACTCGGCCGCGTAGATGATCTCCGAGCGCGACTCGGCAAGCGGCTTGCCCATCTCGAGCGTCATCAACAGCGCCAGATCCTCGGTCCGCTCGATCATCGCCTCGAAGGCGCGGCGAAGGATCTCAGCACGCTCACGCGGAGCTCGGGCCGCCCACTCCGGTCCCGCTGCGACGGCGGCGTCGAGCGCGGCAATGGCGTCTGCGGGCGAGGCATCGGCAACCTCAACCAGAACCTCGCCGGTGGCCGGATCCTCCACTTCCAGGGTTCCGTGCTCACCTTCCCGCCACTCCCCGCCGATAAGGAGTCGATGCGGGACGGACTCAAGAACGCGACGTTCGTCGCTGGCAATGATCGTGCTCATCCGTAGAGGGTACGTCACGCGACGCGCCGGCATAGCCCCAACGCTGGCCGCTGTTGCCGCGAGCACCCTGCTCGCCGGGTGTGGCCTGGGTGGGGGCGGCGGTTCGACGACGCCATCAGCCGGGTCGAGCGCGCCCGCGACTCCCGTGGTTGCAAGCGCTGGCGCAAGCGTCGAGAAGCAGGCCGGGAGCGGGTCCAGCGACGGTGGACCGGTGGCGGCGGGAAGCGTCTCGAACGGCGCTACCGGTCAGGTCACGGGCGGCAGCACCGGGACCTTCACGCATTCCCCGACGACGATCTTCACCGTCTCGCATTCGCAGGTGACCCATAGCTCGCAGGGCTCCCGTCTCATGCCTCCCGCGCAGACAAAGCAGCGGACCAAACAGGCAACGAAGAAGCCGACGTCGACGACGACGACAGGCAGCGCGTCGATGCATGCCTCGACCGGCACCTCTCAGCCGCCGCAGACCCAGCCGCCGCAGACTCAGCCGCCGCCGCCGAAGACGGTGGTCGTGATTCGGTACAAGGTCAAGGTCGACACCGTTTACCGCAACCGCACGATCACCAAGACCGTCACCAAGACGGTGGCGCCGAAGCTTCCCGCCGGCGCCTTCCTGCCCTCGAAGCATCCTCAGCTTGGCCAGCGCGCCTTCACGATCACGGGCACGAACGTCGGCTGTGAGATCGGCCCGACGGGTGTGCGCTGCGGCATCAGGAGCCGTGACTGGACGGCGCCGGCGCAGCCCTCCAGCTGCAGGTCCACGTGGGGCTTCACGGTCGCTCTGGCGAGCCGGGGTCTGCCGGAGTTCGCCTGCGGCGGCCACAGTCCGGTCAACGCGGGCGCGAAGGTGATTCCCGCGGGCTGGGACGACCAGGTCGGCAACTACACCTGCGAGATCCGCAGCTTCGGCGTCAACTGCTTCGACGGCAAGAGCCGCAGCGGCTTCCTCTTCGGCCGCACCGGCTACACCCTGTACTGATTCGGGGCCCGGGGCTGC
>JBOGYJ010000154.1:0-4882 GCA_050696795.1 Solirubrobacteraceae bacterium
TCGTCCCACTACAGACCTCCGCCTGGATGCATATTCCCCGCCACTTCAAGCGCCTGACGCTTGCCTGCACCGCTGCTGCCGCCGTGCTCGGCGGGCTCGTGATCGCATCCAGCTCCGCCGATCTGCAGACCCAGATCAACGCCAACAAGCAGACCGCGGCCAGCCTGCAGTCGCAGATCAACGCCCAGAGCGCACAGATCGGCACGACCGCCGGCGGCGTCGCCGCGGCCCAGGAACGGCTGGCTGCGGTGGAGTCTCAGCTCAGCCAACACATGGCTCAGCTACACCAGGTCGACGATCGGCTGATGAACGCCGGCCAGCAACTCGACTCTCTGGAGAAGAAGCTGCACATCGCCTCCGCCTACCTCGGCGCGAACCTCCGAGCCAACTATGAGAACGGAACCCCGAACCTCGTCGACGTGGTTCTCAACGCGCACGGGTTCTCCAATCTGCTGGACCAGGTCAACTACATCAAGGACGCACAGCGGCGCGACGCGGAGATCCTCAGCCTCACGAGGATTGCCCGCGCGAGGGTGCAGAGGGAGGCGCTGCGCCTCGGCAAGCTGGAGCGTCAGGATCAGCAGCTGACCAACCGGATCCTGCAGCAGCGTGACCAGGCAGCGACGATCGAGGCCGCGCTGGCCAAGCAGCAGGTCGACGAGGAGACGGTCCGCTCACATACCAGGGCCCACCTCGCGAATGTCGACGCCCACACCCAGGAGCTTCAGAAGAAGTACGCGGAGGCGCAGGCCGCTGCCGCAGCCGCCGCACGGGCCGCCGCTGCTGCCGCAGCCGCTGCCCAGGCCAGGGCCACCCAGCAGGCCGACCAGCAGGTGGCCGCCCAGGCCACCGAGCAGGTCAACCAGCAGGCCTCCGGGTACGCGATCAACACCGGCGGCGCGGTTACTCCACCCCCGGGCGCCCCGGCAGCCGTCCAGGAGATGATCGCCGCGGGCGACCGTATCGCGACCCTGCCCTACATCTGGGGCGGAGGTCACGGCTCCTTTGTCTCGGCCGGCTACGACTGTTCCGGGTCGGTTTCCTACGTGCTGAACGCCGCAGGCCTGCTGAGCGCACCCGAGGTCTCGGGCGACTTCGAGTCCTACGGCGGCCCCGGGTCTGGCCAGTGGGTCACGATCTATGCGAATGCCGGCCACGTGTGGATGCAGATCGCGGGCTGGCGTTTTGACACCGTCGCGCTGGCCGAGGACGGCAGTCGCTGGTCGCAGGGCGGCGGCGAATACGCGGGCTTCGTGGTCCGCCACCCAGTCGGTTTCTGATCGCGCTCCCAGCGGATCGCTGCGGGTCGCGGGCTTGCCCGCGCTGCGGGCAGCGCGACCCCGCCTGGTAGCGCGTTCGTCGTCCCTACGGGGTTCGTCGTCCCTACGGTTCGTTGTCCCTACGTGTGTCATATAGGCATACGCACGTGCAACGTAGGCTTCAGTCGGCCAGCTGGGCCCAGACCGCCAGCGCGGCGACCACCACGGTGACCGCGGCGAGCGCGAGCAGGCGCGAGCCGGTGGTGGTGGCAAAGCCCGCCACCGCCACCGCGGGCACGCCAAGCAGTGGCCACCGGTGCTGTCCGTGCCCGAGCCAGCGCTTCGACAAGGCGAGCCCGCACAGGAACAGCGCGGGACCGCACACGCAGATTGCCGCGAAGCCTGCGCTGACGCCGCTCGATGGCGCCTCCACCGCCTTGTGGATCGCGACCGCGACCACCAGCACCCCGGCGACCATCGCCGCGTGCGCGTACATGAAGGCCGAGCGCGCGAGATGCGCGGCGTCCTCGCCGGCACGCTCGATCGAGCGTGCGCCCGGCTCGGCGTGATGCAGGAAGTAGATCGTCCAGAGGCCGACAACCCAGACGAAGCCGATGATGAACGCGGCGTCGCTGCGCAGCGATCCGCGCGCCGCTGTCCATGCCTCGCCGATCCGCAGGAACGACTCGCCGAAGGCGATCATCAACAGCAACTGGCAGCGCTCGGCGAGATGGCGGCCGGCCACGCTCCAGTTCGACATCGGTGTCGCGCCCGCACCCGGCAGGCGGAATCCGAGCGCCGGCGCGAGCAGGTCGGTCGCGGCCGCGGCCGCCCACACGGCCAGGCGCGTGTGTGGATCGTGGATCTCGCCACCGACGATCCAGACCGCGCCGCTCAGCACCGACCAGCCAAACAGCTGCAGGTAGTTGCGGCCCATCGGGTCGCGCGTACCGAACGCGCACACCATGAAGCCGCCGCGCAGCAGCTGCATGGCTACGTAGGCGATCGCGAACGTCTGGCCGCGCCCGGCGAAGCCTTCGAGGACCGATGACGCCATCACCAGGCTCGCGACCATCAGTACGACCAGCAGCGCCACCACCGGGATCCGCTCGGGATTGATCCAGCCGGTCGCCCAGGCGGTGTAGCTCCAGGACCACCAGAGCGCCACGAAGATCACCGCCAGCTCCGCCCCGCCACGCCAGCCGAGGTGCTCGTAGAGCAGCTCGGACAGCTGGGTAAAGGCGAACACGTAGACGAGGTCGAAGAACAGCTCCACGTTCGTGACGTGGACGGCGCGTCCGTCGCCGCGGTCACGCAGCAGTCTGGCTCGGGCTCCGACGGTCGAAGACACGCTCACAGAACACTAACTATTGTCTGAGAGAGCAGTACCTGAACTGAATTGCCGTGCCCTGAAACTGATTTTGCACTGAACCCGAGAGCGAGGAGACCTAAAATGTCAGCCAACAGCTTCGGAGCGAAGGCCGAGCTCAACGTCGGCGAACGCAGCTACGACATCTTCCGCATCGACGCGCTGCAGGCGTCATACGATGTCGCGCGCCTGCCGTTCTCGCTGAAGATCCTGCTCGAGAACCTGCTGCGCAACGAGGACGGCGAGGTGATCCGAGCGGCCGACATCGAGGCGCTCGCCAGCTGGAACGCCAACGCGGAGCCGAGCAAGGAGATCGCTTTCACGCCCGCGCGCGTCGTGATGCAGGACTTCACCGGCGTGCCCGCGATCGTCGACCTCGCGGCGATGCGCGACGCGATGAAGGCGATGGGCGGAGACCCGGCCAAGATCAACCCGCTGGTTCCCGTCGAGCTCGTGATCGACCACTCCGTGCAGGTCGATGTCTTCGGCTCGCCGCTCGCCTTCCGGCGCAATGCCGAGCTCGAGTTCGAGCGCAACGAGCAACGCTACTCGTTCCTGCGCTGGGGCCAGGACGCCTTCGATAACTTCAAGGTGGTGCCCCCGGACACCGGCATCGTGCACCAGGTCAACCTCGAGTACCTCTCGCGAGTGGTGTTCGTCAAGGAGGGCGGGGCGGGCCAGGAGGGCGACGGAAAGGGTCCCGCCCACCCCGGCGCCAAGCCGCTCGCCTACCCCGACACGCTGGTCGGCACCGACTCGCACACGACGATGGTCAACGGACTCGGGGTGCTCGGCTGGGGCGTCGGCGGCATCGAGGCCGAGGCGGCGATGCTCGGGCAACCGATGTCGATGCTGATTCCGCAGGTGATCGGCTTCAAGCTCGACGGCAAGCTGCCCGAGGGCGCCACCGCCACCGACCTGGTGCTCACCATCACCGAGATGTTGCGCCAGCGCGGCGTCGTCGGGACGTTCGTTGAGTTCTTCGGCGCCGGCCTGGCGCGGCTACCGATTGCCGACCGCGCCACGATCGGCAACATGTCGCCCGAGTTCGGCTCGACCTGCGCGATCTCACCCGTAGACGCGGAAACGCTGCGCTACCTAGAGTTCACCGGTCGCCCGCAGCAGCAGATCGAGCTCGTCGAGGCCTACGCCAAGGCCAACGGCCTGTGGCACGACGAGAGCTCCGAGGAGCCCACCTACACCGACGTGCTGCACCTCGACCTGTCGACCGTGGTACCGAGCATCGCCGGGCCCAAGCGTCCCCAGGACCGCGTGCCGCTGACCGAGTCACGGGCGGCGTTCGAGCAGGCCCTTGGCGAGTACGTGGAGCTGAACGGCCACGACCAGGCCGTGGCCGACACCTTTCCCGCAAGCGATCCGACCGCCGATGGGGAGCCTGGCTCCCACCGCGCCGACCCCACCGCGCTGCTGCCCCCCGGCGAGGAACACGCCGGCACCCAGACGGCCGTGCACGCCACCGTGCCGCTGACGCTGGCCGACGGCACGCAGACCGAGCTGGACAACGGGCATGTGGTGATCGCCGCGATCACGAGCTGCACCAACACCTCTAACCCATCGGTGATGATCGGCGCCGGACTGCTGGCCCGCAACGCGGTGCAGAAGGGATTGCAGGTCAAGCCGTGGGTGAAGACCTCGCTCGCTCCGGGATCGAAGGTCGTGAGCGAGTATCTCGACCGCGCAGGGCTGACGGAGTACCTCGACGAGCTCGGCTTCAACCTCGTCGGCTACGGCTGCACGACCTGCATCGGCAACAGCGGACCGCTGCCGGCCGAGGTCTCGAAGGTCGTGGGCGATGCCGACCTCGCCGTCGTCTCGGTGCTGTCGGGCAACCGCAACTTCGAGGGGCGCATCAACCCCGACGTGAAGATGAACTACCTGGCCTCGCCCCCGCTGTGCGTCGCCTACGCGCTGGCCGGGACGATGGACATCGACCTGCTCGACGAGCCACTGGGCACCGACCCCGACGGCGAGCCGGTGTACCTGAAGGACATCTGGCCCGACTCGACCGAGGTCGGCCACACCGTCGAGGAGGCCGTCCAGTCCGAGATGTTCCGCTCAAGCTACGCCGAGGTATTCGACGGCGACGAGCGCTGGCGCTCGCTGAAGGTTCCCACCGGCGAGCGCTTCGCCTGGGACGAGGGCTCGACCTACGTGCGCCGTCCGCCGTTCTTCGAGGGGCTGGCGCCCGAGCCCGAGCCGCTGTCTGAAATAAATTACGAGCGGGTGCTGGAGG
>JBOGYJ010000155.1:0-3658 GCA_050696795.1 Solirubrobacteraceae bacterium
GTCGGCCTCGGTGAGCCGGCCCTGTGTCATAGCGATCCGATCGGTGAGGTTCTGGAGTGCGGTCTGCGCTTCTTGCAGCTGGCGCTCTGCCGTTTCTGCATCCTCGCCGGCTCGGTGCAGCTCTTGCGCACTGCGGGTGAGTGGATCCGCTCGCAGCGCCCCATGGCGGCTGTTCAATCTCGCCTGCTCGGTCCGCAGCGTCGCGAGATGCTCGCGCGCGGCGACCAGCTCGGTGACGGCGTCGCGATGTTGCTGCTCGGCAGCGGTCACCTCGCGGCCGAGGCGGTCAACCACGGTCTGCGTGCGGCGCAGCGGCGCCGCACGCCGGCGGGTGGCCATCCGGGCGGATGCGCGGTAGGTGGCGAGGTAGCGCTCGGAGGCCTCGCGCGTCTCGATCATCGCCTGCAGCTCGGCGGCATCATCTTCGAGCGCGCGGAACGCCTCGGCGACGTTGTGCACCAGCGCCTGGTCAAGCGGCGGCAGCGCGTCGGTCAGCGCAGTCGAGAGGCTGCGCTCGTCCGGGCGCTTGGAGAGCTGCGGCTGGCGGACCTTGACCAGCAGGTCGATCAGCGCGCCGTAGCGCTGCTCACCGAGGCCGAACAGCCGCTCGTCGATGGCGCGGCGATAGTCGCGCTTGCGACGGTGGACGGTGCCGCGCGCTCCGAGCTCCTCAGCGAGACGGTCAGCGCTGAGCGCGACGCCGGTGTGGTCCACCAGCGAGAGCTCTTCGCCGACGCGAAGGTCGGTGATGAAGAACCAGTGGCTGGTGATCCCGCGTCCGGCTGACGCCTTCATCCCGCAGCCGATCGCGCAGAACTCGGAGCCGTGATCGCCGATGCGGCCGAATTCCAGCCAGGTGTAGCCGAGCCTGTCGGTGTTGGGATGCTCGCCCCCAAGCAGCAGGTTCCACTCCATCCTCTTGTTCGAGTCGGCATCGGGCTCGACCCGGTGCGGCGAGAGCTCACCGTCGAGCAGGAACGGGAGCGTGAGTGCGAGCACCTTGGACTTCCCGGTTCCGTTGTTGCCCCGCAGCAGCAGCCGGCCATCGCGGAACGCGAACTCCTGGTGGTCGTAGTAGAAGATGTCGTCGAGCCCGATACGCAGCGGCTGCCAGCGCTCGCGGTTTGGCTCAGGCAGCTTCATGCGAGCGCCTCCTGGAACGGGGCGATCGTCGGAGTGTCCAGGCCGAAGCGCCCGAGCGCCGGCAGCGGATGTACGCGATCGCCCTCGCGACGCACGAGCCGCAGCGCGACCAGACGCTCGAGGGCGTGCTCGACCAGGCCGACCTCGGCTCCCGGCTCACGCGTGTTGCGCCGCCAGTACGAGCTGTGCTCCTGCACCAGACGCCGGACGAGTGTCTGGAGCTCATCGACACTTACGTCGCGACAATCTGCCGCCAGCTCCTCGCTGATCAGCAGCGCGACGTGCCCGTCGGTGCCGATCTCCGGCATCCGCACATCGGTGAGCTCGTCACGAGCGTCGACCATTGCGATGCCCTCCGCGCGGATCTCAGACAAGAGGCCGGTGAGCTCACCAACTCGCCCCGTCAGCAACCCGCGCTGGGCGCTCAGGTACACGCGCTCGGCCTCGGTCAACTCGTCGTAATACAGGACAGGCTCATCCAGCAGCGATCGCATCAGACGATGGCGCGTCGCGCGGTTGCGCAGCTCCGCGGATGCGGGCTCGGTCTCGGCAACGAGCGCGCCCAATCGCTCAGTGAAGCTCTTCCCGGTGATCGTGGAGGGCCCGCGCGCGGCGCTGATCAGCACCGCCATCACACGGCGCTCGACGTCATAGAGGACATCGCCGGCATCACGCATGAACGCCTCCTCGTCACCGGCCACCCGTGCGAGCACGCCGAGCTCGAGCAGGATCCGCACGACAGCCACGAGGTCGCCCCTCTCCCCCCTGCCGCTGAGCTCGAACGTGACTCCCGCCGCCGCCAGCCGCTCGTCAGCTGCCGCGACAATGATCCCCTCCGCGAGCCGCCCAAGCGTGATCTGCTGATCGGCCCGCTCGAGCACAGACAGCGCCAGGCACACCAGCACGTACCGGCGACGGCCGAACGGCAGCCCAGAGCGCGGCTCACGCGCCGGGTGCGTTCCGTCGGGCCCCGCGCCGACGCGCTTGAACAAGCGCGCCACCTCAGCGTCGATGTGCAGCCGCCAGCCGGTGTTCTGCTCGAACCAGTCACGCAGCGGACTGGCCTGCTGCCGCACGACACGAAACGTCTCGGGGTCATCGCGGGCCAGCAGCACCGGCTGGCGCAGCAGCGCCCGCGCAGCGCGGCGCAGGTCGCGCTGATCGGCCTCCTGCAGTGCCGTGCTCAGCTGCTCGCTCACGCGACGAGTCTCTGCGCGCGGCTGTTGAGGTCGACAATGTGCAGGACATGGTCAGGTCCACGGAAGATGCCCTGCTCAGTGCGGATCTCGACCCAGCCGGCACCTGAGATCGGGTTGAGGAGGATCTCCAGGGAGCCGTCCCCCGTGACCGTTCGCGTCTCCGGCTCGTCCGGCCGCCGCGCTGAAAGCGCGTGCCCGAGCAGCGCCAGGAAGAGCGAAAACGCATCCGCATCCAGCTCACCGAGCTGACTGAGCCGAACGGGATGCTCGGTAACGAGCCGTGCGCGCGCCGCTGCTGTCTGATCGGCCTCCGCAGCGGCGCGCTCTGCGAGGAACTGCCGTTCGCGCCGGCGGTCTATCACCCGGTTCGGCTTGCCTCGGCGCTCGTAGCTGCCGGTCCTCCGCAGGCGCGGGCTGATCATCAGTCTCGGCGCCTCACGCCACGGCGTTGAGGGCTTGACCGGACTGCTCTCGCGCGCCTGCGCGGTATCCGCGTCGATCGTCAGGTGCCGCGCGCTGTTCAGCCCGAAGCTGGCCTGCCACAGACTGTGCATCGCCGCCTCGTCGGGCGCCTGCGCGAACCAGACAGCCAGCTCCCTGAAGTCGGCGTTGCGGTCGGAGCGGCCAGTGCGGCGCTGATTGAGCATCGTGACGACACCGAGCAGGTCAGGAATCGCCTTCAGCGCGCTCGCGCGCAGTAGCTTGGCCTGGCTCGGGTGCCCCGGCGCGGAGATGAACCACTGCCGGAGTCCAAGCCACCGCTCGCGCCAGCCAGCCAGCCCGGCCGCGACGCTCTCCGCCCGCGAGTCTGCAGCGCCCGGAGCGACATCCTCGGCATCCCGCTCTGCCACGAGCGTTAGCAGTCGATCGACATCTTCCTCGTCGATTTGAGCGAGCAGCTCCGCGATCTCGGCTCCGGTACCCGTGAGATCCTTGATGAACCGCTCCAGATAGTCGATCAGCCGGTCCTTGTATGCGAGGAACGCGTCGACCTCGAGCTCGTACAGATCGATCGTGCGCTGCAGCGAGCCCATGAACGCCTGGGCGTTCTCAGCAAGATCCGCGCAGCGCCCGACGAGGTCGCGCAGAACCAGTCCGGCCCGGCCGACATCGGGCTCAGACTCACCCGCGAGCGCCTGCAACGTACGGAGGCGGTCGGCGATGTCACGAAGCGCGACTGCCTGAAGCGCTCCCCGTCGCCCGAGCTGCTCGTCAAACACCGCCAGCGACCGCTCGGCCGCCTCACCCGCTTGGGTGAGCTGATAGAGGAAGCGCGCCCGGTGGAAGTCCTCAACGCTCGTCACCCGGCTGGTGTC
>JBOGYJ010000156.1:0-9104 GCA_050696795.1 Solirubrobacteraceae bacterium
GATCGATGCCGCCGGCGGGCCCGCGACCGTGTAGGTCAGGGTCACTTGCGCGTCTCCGGTGGCGCTGCCGGCGCCCGTCTCGGTACCGGCACCCGAGGTGACGGTGCAGCCTGTGATCGTCGCGGTGTCAGTGCAGAAGTCAGAGCCTCCGCCCCCCCGCCATGGTTGTCAGGGTTGCCGTAGCTACCCCCACCACCGCCGCCAGCGTATCCCGCGCCGCCGCCTCCGCCGCCGTATGCCCCGGCGCCGCCACTCCCGCGGGGTGCCAGGCCCGGCACTCGCGAACACGGTCCCGTTGCCGCCGCCGGGGCCGTTCACCCCGGCCGTACCACCAGAGCCGAAGGTTGTGGTCGCGCCACCGCCACCTCCACCGCTGGGTGGAGCACTGCTGGCGCCGTTGCTTCCTGATGAACCAACCCCTCCGCCCGCGCCACCACCACCTGCGGCAGACGTGCCACCGCCGCCACCTCAGCCGGCGACGAGCACGGGGCTAGCGAACCTCGAGCCGGTGCTCACCCCGGATGCGCCGCCACCGTCACCCGCTCCGCCGCTTCCGGCGCTGCCGCCGCCGAAGTCCACACACACGTCGAGACTCTGCCCGTCCGACAGACTCGAAACCGTTGCCGACATTCCGTCACCGGTGCCACCGCTCGCGCCGCCGGCGCCTCCCGCCGCGCCTGTCGCCTGGATCTGGACGCTCGATACCCCCGCCGGAACCGACCAGGTCGAGCAGCCCTGAATCGTGAACGAGGTGGTGGCCGCAAACGCCCGGGCGGCGTTGGCGGCCATCAGGCTCAGCAGGCATGCCGCCAGCGCCACGAGCAAGCGCGCGCCCGGCCACGCCCGAGCCGCGCGGTCACGTTTACGTTGCCGGTCTGCAGTTCAACGCCTTGCGCGACCGACAAACGGGGTCCGGTCACGACCTCTCGGTCGACAACCCGTGGGGTGCCGGGCCATGGGATCCGACGACGATGGTCGAGAAGGATCAGACCGCGCTCGGCTTGGTGCTGCGGATGATGAGCGCGGGGCTCGTTGTGCGGCTGCTGCTGTGGATGCCGGCCACCGAACAGAGCGGGGGTGGATCGTCAGCGCTCGCCGACGAGCACTGGCGCGTCGCGGCGGCGATCCAAGACCACGACAACTCATTGAGAGCGAATCGCACTCCTGCCCTAGTCCAAGCCGCCCCGTTCTGAATCGTGTCAGGAGCGTCCAGGCGTGCTCGTGCGGTGCAGCCCTCGGTGCATACCTAGGCTCACAAAATGGTGAGTGAAGCCTCTCCTGCGCTTTACTTCGCGAGGAGGATAAGAACCTCTTCATCGGCGAGTGCAAGTTCTACGAAGGTCCGGAGACCGTCAACGAGACGCTCGACCAGATCTTCGGTTACACAACCTGGCGCGATGTCAGGGTCGCGATCATTTTCTTTGTGGACCGAGCGAGCTTCACGCAAGCACTTGAGCGAATCCGCGGCGACCGTCGGAGAGAGCCGACAGTTCAGAGCGTGGGTTCCGGTGGCTGAAGAGACCGAGAGCGAGTTTCGCGCGCAGATGGCGTGGCCTGGAGATGACCGCCGGTTCGTCACGTTCCACGTCTCCGCAGTTCACACGCCGCGGTCGGTCGAGGATCACACGGTGCTCAGCGAAGAGGGAGGCGCAGAGTGACGCGGCCGAGCGAGGCGAGACACCTTTCATGACCCCTCCCGGCGGCGCTCGGCTGCACCTTGGCAGCGACGCGATCACGTGGGAGCAGTTCGAGCAGTTCCTGCCTGCGTTGCTCAACGCGTTGCCCGACATCGCGTTAGCTCGTCTGAGCATAAGTAAACGTATAGCGGCGATGCATGGCGCCGCCAACCATCACTGCTCGCAGTCTTGGGAGCCACGCCGCACTGCTATTTGCTTAATAGCAGTGACGGATCAGTGGACGCGCCTGGGGTGTCGTCGAGCGATCCGACACCAGCGAGCCAGGTGGCGGCAAGCGGCGCGTGGCTGATGACTCCGGCGAGGACGCATAGCCCGATGGTGCAGGTCAGCGGCCACGTGCTCCGCGATTCGGCGACCATGAGGGCACCGACCTGCACGGCAATGAGAGCAACGACGGTGAAAGCGCCCGCGTTCCACATGCGCTCGGACATCACGCTTCGCTTCTTGCTGGTTCGGGAGTTGTCGGGCGTGAATGCGGAGGGCGGAATGTCAGGTCTGCCCAGGCGGTAAGACCGCACACGGACGGCACCCAGAAAGAGATCGCGTGGTAGACGAGTACCGCGGCGACGCTGGTAGCGGCTGGCGTGCCATATAGGACCAAGATCCCGACGAGGCCGCCGTCGAGGACACCGATGCCGCCTGGTACCGGGATGATCGTCGCGAGATACCCGATCAGGTAGGACAGGATCAAGACCGCCCAGGAGATGTGGAAGCCGAACCCGCGGAACAGGCAGAAGAGGACAGCTACGTCGAACCCGAGGTAGCCAAAGGCACCGACCAGCCGCCAGCTTGGGTGCTGGGCAGCGCGCCAGGCCTCGCCGATGCCGTCAACCAGGCTTAGTCGCCATGCCCGCCCAGCCCGCGCTCCGCTCCCTCGTCGCACGAGCCAGGGCGCGATGGCAATGACTAGCGTGAGCGTAGCCACGATCGCCAGCGGTAGTCCTGCGTGCAGGAAATCTGAGGGACCGGGCGCCACCCCCAAGAGCAAGAAGAGGGCGCTGAGGATGAGGGCAAGCGCATTGACAGCGGTCGTCAGCCAGAAGACGCCGCCGGACCGGATGACGATCTTGTGCGTGTCCATGCCAGCGCGGTGTAGGAATATCCCGCCCATCGCGTAGCTGGTCACGCCACCACCGGGGAACAGCGCGCCGGAGGCTTCCTCGATCCAAGCGACACGCCGTGCGACCTGCGCCGGGACGGCATCGAAGAACGCCCCGAACACGGGAAGGAACGACACGCATGACGCCATCTCGAGCGCCACTGCGGCCAGCGCCCACCACGGATCGATCGTCATGAGATCGTGGCGGACCGAGCTGAGGCTGGGAACGGCGAGCACGAGCGTGGCCGCGCCCGCCGCCAGAATCGTCAGCGTGATCGCCCTGCGGGCCATGACTCCGCGCCCGTGTGGCACGGATGCGGGGGTCAGGCAAAACCGCTGGCTCCCGATACCGCGAATTGGCGCGGGCGTCAGGCCACCGTTGCAAGCCGTCGATGCTTGTTCAGGCATCCCAGGTGAGCATGGCTTCGACCCGATGAGAGGTGACGTCGTCACGGCCGCTCGCGGCCCTGGTGATCGTCAGCCCCGACAAGGGGCATCTCTGGCCCACGCAGGTCTTGACGCGCCGGTGCATCCGAGTCAGCTGGCCGCTGATCAATCATCGGGAACCAACCCGTCTGGTGCCGGGGAGCCAAATCCTCGGCACTGGTCCGGATGGCGTTCATTCGCTTGGGACCGCTGGCCCACATGAGCATTGGTGGTCAGAAGTCTTTCGGCGCTGCGTATCGGTAGAAGACAAGGCCGTCGCCGATGTCTTTCACGATCGCCATGAGCATCTTGGCGAAGTCTTCCTGGATACCGGCGTGCTGCAGCGGACCGCCGTTCACAGCCGTCAACCCGATATCGCGGCTGAGCTGTTCGACGGCTGCTCGGGCGCCTTCATCGCCGACCCAGATGTTGTTCGGCCGGGCCGAGACGGTGCCGGCCTGTTCGAGCAGGTTCCCGAAATTGAGGTTGAACGCTTTCGCGACAGGCCCGTTCGTGTTGGCTTTGACGTACTCGGCGACCGAGGCATACCCGGCCGGCGGGGCCTCGCCACCAAGCCGGTTGGTAGCGTCGAGAATGACTTGGTCGTCTAAGCCGGTAACGCTTGCGAGAGCAGCCTCGACAGCGAAACTGGGTACCGCCAGCAGCACAACGTCCGCGCCGGACGCGTCGCCACCGCCTCGTCCCAGCGTGGTTACCTCGTGCCCGGCGGAGGTCCAGAGCCGCGCGAGCGTGCCCCCGATGCTGCCCCTGCCGATTGTCGTGATCTTCATGAGAGTCTCCTTACCTTCGTTTGTGTAGTCGTTGGAAACCCAGAGACAACGCCCTGCTCGAGCGCGACACTCAGGCGTACCGGATGACGTCGTCGCGGTGTAGGCGGGGCAGGCGTGGGAACCACTGGTTCATGGCGGACAAGCCCGCATTTAGTTGCGTGCGCAAGCAAACATATCACCAACCGACGGCCGGTACCACCTATGCTCTCTCTCGTGCCAACTCGTGGTTCAGACAACAGGCTCTCCCCCGCCGAACTTGCAGCGTGGCAGGGCTTTCTTCGAGCCAACGCCCGGATCGGGCGCCTCCTGGATGCCGACCTCGAACGCTCTCATCAACTGTCAGACAGCAAGTACGATGTGCTACTCCAGCTGGGTTTAGCCTCGCAAAGGCGCCTACGCATGACCGCGCTTGCCGAGGAAGTCCTGATGAGCCCCAGCGGCGTGAGCCGAATCGTCGACGAACTTGCACGGGAAGGCCTCGTCGCACGCGAACGCCGCGAGGACGACGCGCGTAGTTGTGACGTCGTGCTGACCCCGATCGGCCGGACTCGGTTGAAGGCCGCGAACCGGACTCATCTTCAGCGCATCCGCGAGCAGTTTCTCGACCGACTTTCCGATACCCAGCTGCAGCAGCTGGCCCAGATCTGGAATGCCATCGACCCCACGCTTATCACGGGCAAACCGCAGGAGTCATCCACCGCTGCCCAATCGGATCGAGCAGTTCGGACCGCTTGAGCTCGAGCGGTCGACGGCCAGCCGGGACGCGACCGTCAACAGCTGGCTACAGGCGATACGTGGGCCGTGCCTGTTTCAACCTCATAGCTTTCCGTGGCGGCAAGTCGCGTGCTAACTTTCCAGTATGGAAAAGCACACGCTAGGTCCGGTCTCTGCCGGCGCTGCCCGGGAGCAGCTGCAGGCCGCCCGGCAGGCCCATGACGCATCAGTCCGTCGTGCGAGGACCCCAGCCGGGCTGATCCTCGCGTTGAGCTTCTTCTGTGGAGCGCTGGCGCTCGCGCCCGCGCACAAGGAACCCGGGAACGTGACCACCATCATCGCGGTTGTGTGGTTTGTCGCTGAGCTTCTGAACATGTCTGCTCATAACCAGTGGCGTGCGTTGCGTTCGTTACCGAGGCCCAAGTGGAACCTCACGGAAGCGACCCTGATTTGCGTGGCAGTACTCGTCGGTGGCCTGGTCGGCCCGCATCTGCTCGCCAGCCGCAGCAATTCGGCCCTCGCGAGCTGGGCACTGGCTGCAGGCGTGACGGTGACTGTGGCGGCCCTTCTGCTCGCGGCAAACGCTTCCTATCGACGCCGCAGCTCTCGAGCGTGGCCGCGGTGAGGCAAGCGGTGTTCGACGAGTTGATCCACGCGCCATTGCGCCTCCAGATATGCGCGATGCTTGCACCAGTGCAGTCGCTGCCGTTTGCGGAGATACGGGACAACCTGGAAATCTCTGATTCGGTTCTCAGCAAGCACCTATCAGCACTCGCTGAAGCAGGGTACGTGGACGTGTCCCGGGTGCGGGCGAATTCACGTTCCCGACGGCAAGTCATGCTCACCAAGCCCGGACGCACCGCTTTGCGCGCGCACCTGGCCGCTCTGCGGGCGATCGCCGCCGCGGCCGAATCTGGCCTGGCTGAGGATCCGTCCGGTGCCCAGGCCCCGAGACGCCATCGGAGCCATCGAGACGTCGCCCTCAACCCTCGGATCGCGTAGCCAGCGCGAGTCCGTGAGGTAAGCGAGCGGCGCTCCGTAGCGCTGGTTACAGCTCCTGTGGGACAGACCCGCGCGATTGCTCGTCGTGCCTAACCGTTCAAGTACGTGGCAGTGGTTAGGGGTCGTGCGGCAGCATGGTAGCCTAACCAGCCATGTCGCACGAGTCGGTTAGGAAGAAGGTCGCGTCGGAGGCATCGGATGACGGGCTTGTGCTGGCTGTTCTGAACAGCACCCCGGTCATCGGCGGGGCGCCAAGAGACGACCTGGGAGATCTCGCGTCCGCACGGGCATGGATGGTCGGAGCCGGCGGACTTGGTATTCAGGCCGAGCTTGCGCACCTGCATCGGACGCGAGCCGTGCTGCAGGGAATAGTTCGCGGTGAGCTGCCGCAGTCAGCGCTCCGTCCGCTTCTACGAGGGGTCAGTTATGTGCCGGAGGTTCGCGACGCGACGACGTGGGTGCTGAGAGTCAAGCCTGAGCGCAGGTTGGCGGTTCGCGCGATTCTCGCCTTCGACGCGATTGCCAGACAGAGCCCGGGGCGCCTGCGGCCCTGCGCGAACCACGAGTGCCGTCTTTTCCTGATCGATCGGAGCACGGCGAACCGGGCGCGCTGGTGCTCGATGGCGGTTTGCGGCAACAGGATGAAGGCGCGACGCCACTACGAGCGCACCCACCGCACCAGCCGCGACGCAGGTGAGTGAGCCAACCCAGGAACCCGCAGCAACGCTTTGCATCAACCACACAGCTCAAAGGACAGCGTGAAATGAGCGTCAAGACGGCGAGACTCGACGGCAAGAGCGTCCTGGTTATCGGACGGCCCAGCGGCATCGCTGGAGCGATTGTCAGCGCGACCCTGGATGCCGGGGCGATGCGCGGGGCGAGCAACCCCGAAAGGCGTATCGGCACCGTCGAAGACATCGCCAGCGGCGTCGTCTTCGCGCTGACCAACACCTTTCTGACCGGCACAACACTACATACCGACGGCGGCGAGCCGCTCACCTGAGAGCGGTCGGGAGGATTTGATTGCCATGAGCACTATCGACGGCGCCGTCGGCCCACGCGGCGAACCAGAGGGCCGCAAGACGGTGGATCGGCTCTGGGCGTATTCAGACGCGGTGTTCGCCGTGATCGTCACGATCATGGTGCTGCAACTGAAGCCGCCCAAATCGGCTCACATACCGGAACTGCTCACGCTGTGGCCAACGGTCATCAGTTACGTCGTCAGCTATGTATTCATCGCCATCATCTGGATCAACCACCACTACCTGACACGGTTCATCAAAGACCCATCGCTCGGCCTCGTCTGGGCCAACTTCATCCACCTGCTGCTGGTCTCACTGCTGCCCTTCACAACCGCCTGGATGGCGCAGACGAAGCTGGCATCCGGACCGGTAATGGTCTACGCGGGCCTGTTCGTCTGCACAGACGGTGTCTACAACGTGCTCGAGCACCACATCCTGCAACGCACCGACCAGATCTCCGAGGGCGCCCGCTGGATCGCGCGGCGCCGTTCGCTCTTCGCTCTGTCGCTCTTCGCTCTGGCAACGATCGCAGCGGCGTTCGAGCCCTGGCTCGGTTTCGCCCTGATCTGCTCAGCCCTGGCGCTTCATATCAAACCAGACATCGGTGCCGGTCGGGCCGCCGCCAGGAAGCGTGCAAAACCACGTCAACCAACGCCGCCAACCCCCTCACGCCCCCGATCGTGAAAAATCGGGCGAGCACTGGCCGCGAGTGTTCGTTGGTGCCGCGGTCAGGAAGGATCGACCTCGGCGGCGAGGCTGTCGGCGAATGCGCTTGGGCGGGAGAGGAAGGGGTGATGCCCGGCCTCGAATTCGATGCTTCGGGTGCTTTCCCGGACACGCCGACGCTGAACGTGGGCGGGGGTCGCGAGATCGTCGGTGCAGACGATGTAGGTGGAGCGTTTCTGCTGCCAGGCAATCTCGCGGGGTGTCTGGGTGAACGGCACAAGCGACTGCCGTGTGAGGCGGGCAAGCGCCTGCCTGGCGGTCTCCGAGTCGCAGTCCTGGAGAAAGAGCTCCTCGACCATCGCGGGGTCGACGCCGATCGTGCCGTCGTCGCCGGGCTGCAGCCACGGCGCGGGCTCAGAGCTGGTCAGCTCGGCCTGGGACTGGCCGGCGTCCGCCATGACCGACGTCACGTAGATCAGCTGGGTGACGCGCTCGTGTGCACCGGCCTCGGTGATCACCATCCCACCGTAGGAGTGCCCGCACAGCACGACCGGGCCGTCGGTCGCGGCGATCAGCTGCCGGCAGGCATCGACATCGGCATAGAGGTCTCCGAGCTCCACGCTCGTCTCGCCGCAGCTGGGTAGCGGAACGGTAAGGGTCGTGATCCCGTGTGCCGCGAGCGGCTCGACCATCTTCCCCCACCACCACGCGTGGTCGCGGACACAGGCGCCGTGAACGAAGATCAACGTAGGCATGCGCCATCACCGTAGCGCAATGCCACGGCTACATACCCGCCTCGCTCAGGCACCGAACGTGGCCGCCGCCGCGACTCGTCGTTATGCTGCGGGAGGTGCCCCTCGAAGGTGAATACGCGGCCCCGGACCCGGCAGACTGGGTCCGGGAGCAGATCGAAACCTGGGAGCGCTCGGGCGGGACCGAGGGCACGACGCTGCGCGATACCGGCCGGCCGGTCGTAATCGTCGTCAACCGCGGAGTTCGCAGCGGCCAGTTGCGACGTACACCGCTGATGCGCGTCGAGCACGCCGGAAGCTACCTTGCCGTAGGTTCAAAGGGTGGCGCGCCGAAGAACCCGGCGTGGGTGGCGAACCTCCGCGCGGATCCGCACGTGGAGGTCTGGGACGGGCCAACCCGCGGTGACTATCTCGCCCGCGAGATCGAAGGTGAGCAGCGCTCGGCCTGGTGGGACCGCGCCGTTGCCGCGTACCCGCCGTATGCCGATTACCAGCAGCACACCGAGCGCCTGATCCCGGTGTTCGTGCTCGAGCCGGTGGAGTGAGCCTCCGTCGGCGCTCGCGCCGACGCCTCTCACGACGTCGACCAGCACCCGGCTCCCCGCGACGCACGGCGACGATGTCTCTTCGTCCGCGCTGCGCTGAGCACACGCGTGAAGCAGTGGCTCGCGCCGGGGCTCGAGGCGGGGAACTACGCGGTTGAGCCGAGAGCTGCCCGTAGGCTCCACGGCTTGCTTCTGACGCTGTCACTCGCTGGGAATAGCATCAATCCATGTCCGAGCTGCGCGGTACCCGCCCCACGCGCGACAGCGCGCCGCGGCTGACCGATTACGACCACGAGCGCGCGTCGTTCACGCTCGACGCTCCCGAGCGATACAACCCGGTGCTCGCGATCGTGGAGAGCTGGGCCCGGGAAGACCCCGACACGCCGGCCG
>JBOGYJ010000157.1:0-3542 GCA_050696795.1 Solirubrobacteraceae bacterium
GTGCGCATCAGCAGCGCCTCCACCCCGCCGGCGCCGAACAACAGCAGCGCGGTGAAGAAGTAGAGGATCCCGATGCGCTTGTGATCGGTGGTGGTGAGCCAGCCGAGCAGCCCCGGTCGTGGCTTCCAGATCAGCTCCAGGCGGTTGGCGTAGCTCTGACCTTCGCGGGTTATAACTGTTGCCATACCGGATTCACCGCAGGCTTTCGAGGTAGGTGACGAGCTCATGCACCTGACCGCGTGAGAGGCCGAGGTCGGGCATGTCGGAACCGGGCTTGATCGCCTGCGGGTTGCGAATCCAGGCGGCGAGGTGCCTGGGTGTGTTGCTGAGCGTGTCGGAGGCGATCGAGGTGCGGCTCCCGAGATGGGTGAGGTTCGGGCCGATCGCTCCGCGGGCGCCGGTGCCGGCGATCGTGTGACAGCTCTCGCACTGGCTGTGCATGAACAATCGCTCCCCTGCGCGCTGCGCCGGGGTGATGGCGCGGGGCGCAGGCCGCTCCTGCCCGGACAGCCACGAACGAAATGCCGAGGGACGTTGAACGAAGACCTTCAGTGCCATCTGGGCGTGGTCGAAGCCGCAGTACTGCGAGCACTGGCCGCGGTACACACCGACCTGGTGGGCGTCGAACAGGATCCGGTTGTGATAGCCCGGAATCGTGTCGATCTTGCGCGCGAGCGCGGGGACCCAGAGGCTGTGGATCACGTCGCCCGTGGTGGCGACGACGTTGACCCTCGCGTTGACGGGGATGTGGATCTCGTTGGCCGTGACCACATCGGTGTGCGGGTACTTGACCTCCCACCACCACTGATGGGCGATCACGTGGACCGTCATCGCGGTGCTCTTCGGATCGGGCGGCGAGGACTCGCCGATCAGGTAGATGTCGGAGACCCCGAACAGCGCGACCAGCGCGACGACCGGGACCGCGATCCCGAACGCCAGCACCATGAACTCGGCGACGCCCTCGCGTTCGCCGACGATCGGAAGCCCCGGTGTGTCGCGTCTGAGCCACGCGATCCCGAGCAGCGCGAGCGCGCCGAAGAACACCACCGCTGCAGCTCCGAGCATCCACCACCAGAGCAGGTCGATGTCGTGGCTCTGCTTGCTGGCGGTGCGGAACATCGACTGCGGGCTGCCGCAACCGCATACCAACAGCGAGCAGGCGGCCGCGACGGAGATCCAGCCGACGCGGCGTCTCCGCGTGCGGTTCGGACCCGCCGTGCAGTGGGTCGGTCCGCGCTGGTGACCCACTATCCGTGAAGACCTGTCGTGCGGCCGCAAGGTACTCCTGCGTTTGGTCGAAGCTGCCGATTCCCTACCCGCCAGTACCCACCCGTCCGACGCTCTATCCGTCCGGTTGACGCGTCTGTCCAGAGACGTCTCTACGGTGACTCAAAAAGGGTTGTCGCTTGGTTTCGCTCGCGATGGGCTAGGGAAGCGTGCGGAGCATATGTCAACTCAGCTGCAGGCCCTCAGGGACCACGGTCAAAGCCCGTGGGTCGATTTCATCACGCGCCGGTTTCTGGAGGACGATGAGTTCGCCGGCCTGATTCGCGACGGCGTCGTCGGGGTCACGTCGAACCCCACGATCTTCCAGAAGGCGATCGCCGAAGACGACCTTTATGACGAGCAGCTGCAGCGCCTCGCCGGCGATGACAAGGACCCCTACGACGCCTTCGTCGAGATCGCGCGTGACGACATTCGCAGCGCCTGCGACCAGCTTGCCGACACCTTCGCGGCGCGCGGCCCGAATGGCATCCGTGATGGCTGGGTGTCGCTCGAGGTGGATCCGCGACTCGCCCATGACACCGAGCGCACGCTGGCGGAAGCGCGGCGTCTGCACGAGCTGGTCGACCGCCCGAATCTGATGGTCAAGATCCCCGGGACCGAGGAGGGGCTCGGCGCGGTCGAGTCAGCGGTCGCGATGGGGATCCCGATCAACGTCACGCTGCTCTTCTCGCTACAGCGCCACCGCCAGGCGGCCGATGCGTATGTGCGCGGACTGCAACGGCTGCACAAGGCCGGTGGTGACCTCGGCGTGGTCGCCTCCGTCGCCTCGTTCTTCGTCTCGCGCGTGGACACCGAAGCGGACAGGCGACTGGACGCGATCGGCGGGCAGAATGCGCTCAAGGGCAAGCTCGCGATCGCCAACGCCAAGCTCGCCTACCAGACCTACCTCGAGGTCTTCTCCGGGCTCGAGTGGGAGGAGCTCGCGGGGGCCGGCGCCACCCCGCAGCGCTGCCTGTGGGCCTCGACCTCGACCAAGGACCCGGAATACCGCGACGTGGTCTACGTCGAGCAGCTGATCGGGCCCGACACCGTCAACACGATGCCGCTCGAGACGATCCGCGCCTTCGAGGACCACGGCGAGGTCGCGCGCACGATCGATGACGAGGTCGAGCTCGCGAAGCGCACGCTGCAGGCCTTCGCCGACGCGGGCATCGACTACGACGACGTCGTGGCGACGCTCGAGCGCGAGGGTGTCCAGAAGTTCGCCGACTCCTTCCACGAGCTGATCGAGTCGGTTGCCGCGAGCCTGCGCGGCGCGGTTTCCCGATGACGATCAAGGAGCGGACCAGATGAGCAACGCGGTTGGTGATTTCATCCTCGAGCGCCTGGGTGCGTGGGGTGTGCACCGCATCTACGGCTACCCGGGCGACGGCATCAACGGGATCATCGGCGCGTTCCAACGCTCCAGCAACGGCACCCCGCGCCCCGAGTTCATCCAGGTTCGCCACGAGGAGATGGCCGCGTTCATGGCCAGCTCCCACTCCAAGTTCACCGGTGAGCTGGGCGTCTGCCTGGCGACCTCAGGACCGGGCGCGGTCCATCTGCTGAACGGGTTGTACGACGCCAAGCTCGACCACCAGTCGGTCGTGGCGATCGTCGGCCAGCAGGCGCGCGCAGGCCTCGGCGGCAACTACCAGCAGGAGATCGATCTGGTCAGCCTGTTCAAGGACGTCGCTGGTGAGTACGTGCACATGGCGACCGGCCCGGCGCAGATGCGCCACCTGATCGACCGTGCCTGTCGCATCGCGCTGGCCGAGCGCACCGTGACCTGCGTGATCGTGCCCAACGACCTGCAGGAGGAGGACGCCGTCGAGCAGCCTCCGCGCAGTCACGGCACCGTGCACTCGGGCCCGGGTTGGATCGCGCCGCGCGTGTTGCCCCCGGACGACGCGCTGAAGCACGCCGCCGACGTGCTCAACAGCGGCACGAAGGTGGCGATGCTGGTCGGCCAGGGTGCGATGAAGGCGGCCGAGGAGGTCGAGGCGGTGGCCGATCTGCTCGGCGCCGGCGTCGCCAAGGCGCTGCTCGGCAAGGCCGCCGTCCAGGACGACCTGCCGTTCGTGACCGGCTCGATCGGGCTGCTCGGCACGCGGCCGAGCTGGGAGCTGATGCAGGGCTGCGACACGTTGCTGATGGTCGGCTCGAGCTTCCCCTACTCGGAGTTCCTGCCCGAAGAGGGCAAGGCGCGCGGCGTGCAGATCGATCTCGACGGGCGGATGCTCAGCCTGCGCTATCCGATGGAGGTCAACCTGTGT
>JBOGYJ010000158.1:0-2896 GCA_050696795.1 Solirubrobacteraceae bacterium
GCCCCGCTGTGAGTCGGCGCATCGACTTTCGCCCGGGCCAGGACATGTATTGGGACATCGTGCGCAACGGCGAGGACACCGATGGTGAAGTGCTTGAGGCAAATAGCTGGATCGGTCCCCACAGCCACAGCCCCACTGTGCACGTGCACGAGAATGTCGAAGACAGCTTTGAGATCGTCGAGGGTCGACTTGACGTCAAGCTCGACGGGACCTGGCGTACCTATGGTCCGGGAGAGCGCGCCGCGGCGGCTCCCGGTCACCGGCACACCCTGCGAAACAGCCACGATGAGCCGGTGAGGTTCATCAATCGCCACCGCCCCGCCGCCGACAACGAGGGCTTCTTTCGCGATATGGCGGCGCTCGCGTCGACCGGGCGGATGGGCGCCGGAGTCCCGCACAGTCCGCGTCAAGCGATCTACGCAGCGATGCTCTTCCAGGCCCATCCGACCGCGATCCGCACCTCGCGCGTCCAGCGTTTTGCGTTCGCGTCGCTGTCGGGTCTCGGCCGGATGCTGGGGATGAGCCTATGAGCCCGCTCACGCCACGTGCGAAGAATCTCGCGCTCGCGCTGCTGGCGATGACGCAGTTCGTGATCGTGATCGATGCCTCGATCGTCAACGTCGCACTGCCATCAATCGGCGCACACCTGCACTTCTCCCGAGACGACCTCACCTGGGTCGTGAACGCCTACACGCTGACGTTCGGAGGCTTCCTGCTGCTCGGCGGCCGGATGGCCGACCTGCTCGGGCGACGCCGGATGTTCATGCTCGGGCTGGTCGTGTTCTCACTGGCCTCGCTGGCCGGCGGCCTGGCGCAGTCCGAGACGTGGCTGATCACCGCCCGCGCGGTCCAGGGCCTGGGTGCGGCGATCGTGTCCCCCGCGGCGCTGTCGATCATCACCACCACGTTCGCCGATGGCGCCGAGCGCAACCGCGCGCTCGGGATCTGGGGCGCGGTCGCGGGCGCCGGCGGCGCCGCCGGGGTGCTGCTCGGCGGGATCCTGACCAGCGGACTGAGCTGGCGCTGGGTGCTGTTCGTCAACGTCCCGATCGGGCTGATCTCCGCCTGGCTCGCACCACGCATCCTCAACGAGAGCCGCCGCGAAGCGGCCGGCAACGCCTTCGACATCCCCGGCGCGGTCGCCGTCACCGCGGGCCTGGCGTTGCTCGTCTACGCCGTCGTGGACGCCGTCAACGTCGGCTGGGGCGCAAGCCGCACGATCGTCTGCCTGGCCGCGGCCGGGGTGCTGCTGATCACGTTCGTAGCGATCGAGCGCCGCCAGCGTGACCCGCTGATGCCGTTTCAGATCTTCCGGCTGCGGACCCTGCGGGGCGCCAACATCGTCGGGCTGCTGATCGGCATGTCGCTGTTCTCGATGTTCTTCTTCATCTCGCTCTACCTCCAGGACGTGATGGGCTACTCGCCGATCAAAACCGGGATCGCCTACCTGCCACTGGCGGTCGGGATCATCATCGCGGCCGGCGTCGCCTCCCAGCTGGTCACCCGTATCGGGTTCAAAGCACCCCTGATCGCCGGCATGCTGCTGGTCGCAGGCGGCCTTTTGTGGTTCTCACAAGTACCAGCCACAGGAGGATCGTTCGCCGCCGACATCCTCGGCCCGTCGATCCTGGCCGCCTTCGGCCTCGGCTTCGCGTTCGTGCCGGTCACGATCGCCGCCGTGAGCGGAACCAAGCCACATGAGGCGGGCCTCGCCTCCGGTCTGATCAACACCTCCCAACAGATCGGCGGGGCGCTCGGCTTGGCGATCCTCGCGACCATCGCCAACACCCGCACCCAAAACCTATTCCACAACGGCGTCCACAACACGGCCGTGGCACTGACCAAAGGCTATGACCGAGCGTTCCTCATCGGCGCCGGCTTCGCCGTCGCCGGAGCGATCCTCACCGCCGTGCTGATCTCCACGCGCGACAGCCACGAACACTCGAAGGCCGCCCGCCGCAGTGAGCCCCAGGCTGCGGCCGGCGGCACCGATGCCGCAGCCATTCCCGCCGCAGCGGGCTGAGCGCCTTCGTCGCTCTGGCGCTCATGAGACGCCGCCCGAGGTCACATGGCCTCGCCGCGTCGTCGCAGGGCGGAGCTCCGGCCGGGCCGGAGCGCTGCCCGGGCTGCGTTGGTTCCGGGCGACGGCAGCCTCACGCCAATGCAGTCGCTTGCTCTTGCAATCCGGTCTCTGCCCCAGGTGACGATCGCCAAGCTCCGTGGTCGCCTGCGCGGTGGCGGCAACGAGCTCGCGATGGCCGCGGATCTCCGATATGCCGCCGCCGGCGAGACCTGGATGTCACAGATCGAGAGCCCCCTGGGCATCATCCCCGGCGGAGGCGGGAGCACAATGCTCACCGAGCTTGTCGGCCGCTCCAGGACCCTGGAGGCAGTCCTCACCGGGGATCTCTACGACGCAAAGACAGCGGAACTCTATGGCTGGATCAACCTCGCCATCGAGCCCGACCACCTCGACGAACTGGTCGACGGACTCGCTCACCGCATCGCAAGTCGACTCCCCCAACAGATCGCCGCCGCAAAAGCGATCACTGACCCACACTCAACAGACAAGTTCGCTGCGGGGTTCGCCCGCGAACTCTCGGCGCTCGGAATGCTGTATCCAGCTGCAGACTCCTTCGTCGAGCTAGTCCGACGCGCTCTCGCCGGGGGCGCCCAATCACGCGACGGAGAACTCGATCTCGAAGGCGCGATCGAACGCGCCGCAAAGCATCTCTGAAAGATAAAGCCTGATGGTGGCGCGCTCACCCGCGCAGTGACGCGTATCGCCCTCGATAGCGCGGGCCTACCCAGTTGCGCTTTCCGTGTTCGACGGGCAACTCGTCACAGCCCGCGCGGCAGCTGCGTTGCGCGGAGAGGGGAAGTCGGCAACCCGCCT
>JBOGYJ010000159.1:0-5317 GCA_050696795.1 Solirubrobacteraceae bacterium
CTTGTAGGGCGCGCCCTTGCCCTTGATCCCCGAGAGCCCCGTGCCGAGCATCGCGATGAACAGCTCGACCGCCAGCGCGACCGCGAACAGCGGCCCGAGGATCCGCAGCGAGCTGCCAGCGGCGATCTCATCGCCGCCGCCGACGTAGGCGACGACGAACACGTACAGCACCATCACCGCGCCGGCGTAGACGACCACCTGCGCGGCGGCGACGAACTGGGCGCGCAGCAGCAGGAACAGCGCCGCCAGCGCGACCAGGTGGCAGACCAGCGACAGCACCGCGTAGAGCGGGTTGCGCAGCGACACCACGCCGATCGCGCCGATGATCGCGGCGATCGCCGCTATGAAGAACAGAACCGCTGACATGGCCGCTGGACAGGGCGGGTGGGCCCTACTCTCCCTCCGTCCTCAGCGGCGTGCGCTCGAGCGGTTCCGCCAGCAGCATCTCCTTGGTGAAGATCAGGTCGGAGCGGGTGTAGTCGGACATCTCGTAGTCGTGGCCCATCGTGATCGCGTCGAACGGGCAGGCAACCTCGCAGTAGCCGCAGAAGATGCAGCGGCTGAGGTTGATCTCGTAGACGGCGGCGTAGCGCTCACCGGCGGAGATGCGGGTCTCGGGCGTGTTCTCGGCCGCGACCACGCGGATGCAGTCGGCCGGGCAGGCGGCGGCGCAGAGCGAGCAGCCGACGCATTTCTCGAGCCCGGGGTGGGTGGGATCGTCCGATTCGAAGCGGTGCAGCTTGTGGCGTCCGCGGAAGCGCGGGTAGACCGGGGTCTTCTCCTCCGGGTACTGAATCGTCAGCGGCCCCTCGACGACGCGCGCGAGCGTCGTCTTCATGCCGCGCAGCGTCTCGCCGAAGATGCGGTAGGTGCTCGCCATGGGACTGCGCGGCGGGTGGCGCACCACTTCGATTACGTCTGATCCGGGGTCGTAGGGCATGTGCTTTGAAATCTCCTATGCGACCACGATGATCGCGGTGACGAGCAGGTTGAGCGTGGCCAGCGGCAGCAGGATCTTCCAGCCAAACGACATCAGCTGGTCGTAGCGCAGGCGCGGCAGCGTCGCGCGGATCCAGATGAACAGCGTGAAGATGATCATCGTCTTCGCGACCACCACGAACGGGTCGACCCAGCCCGGCGGATGGAGCCCGAAGGGCAGCAGCCAGCCGCCCAGGAACAGCGTCGCGGTCATCGCCGAGACCACGATCATGTTCACGTACTCGGCGAACAGGTAGGCGACGAACTGGGTGCCGCCGTACTCGGTGAAGTAACCGCCGACGAGCTCGGCGTCGGCCTCGACGAGGTCGAAGGGCGCGCGGTTGGTCTCCGCGAACGACGCGACGAGGAAGATGAGGAAGCCGCAGAGCTGCGGGATGAAGTACCACATCGACTTCTGGGCGTTGACGATCCCGGTCAGCGACAGCGTCTGCGCGGTGATCAGCACGCCGACCAGCGCGAGTCCCTGCGAGACCTCGTAGGAGATCAGCTGCGCAGCGGCGCGCATCGACCCGAGGAACGAGTACTTGGAGCCCGACGCCCAGCCGCCGAGCAGGATCCCGTAGAAGGAGATGCCGCCGAGCGCGAACACGTAGAGCGGACCGACCGAGACGTCGATGCCGTAGAGGCCGACGTTGGTCCCGAAGATGTTCTGCACGCCGCCCCACGGGATCAGCGCCAGGCCGCCGACGGCGGTCAGGATCGACAGCGCCGGAGCGAGGTGGAAGAGGAAGCCGACCGAGGTCGTCGGGCGGAACGCCTCCTTGCGGGCGAACTTGACGATCTCCGCGAGCGGCTGCATCAGCCCGTAGGGGCCGACGCGGTTGGGGCCGTAGCGGTGCTGGAAGCGGCCCAGCAGCTTGCGCTCATAGACCGTCAGGATCGGCAGCACGCCGAAGATCACGGCGAAGATCAGGATCGCCTTGACGAGCTGGATCCACCACGGCTCGAAGTAGTCGACAGCGGCGAAGAGGGTCACGCCTTGATGACCTCCACCAGGTTTTCAGTGAGCGCGTTGGCCGAGTCCTCGGCGATCCCGGCGGCCAGGAAGGCGGTGCCCACCTGTACGCCGGTGCGGATCGCGGCGCGCCCGCGCAGGCGCGTGCCGTTCTGGGCGACCTGCACCGCGGCGCCCTGCTCGATGCCCAGCCGCTGGGCGTCCTGCGGCGAGAGCTCGACGAGCTGCTCGGCGAGGGTGAACTGCAGCGCCGGTGAGATCTCAACCTCGGGCGAGGCCCAGATCGAGCGGTAGGTGCCGACCCGCAACTGGCCATTGCTCTCCGCCGGCGACTTGCTGTTCGCCGGCGTCGTCATCGCGGGGACCGCTCCCACCGGCATCGCCGTGGCGGCGTCGGTCTCGGGCCAGCGCACGCCGCGTCCGCCGATCTGCTCAAGCGTCAGCCCGGCGTAGAAGGGGACCGCGCCGACCAGTTGCTTGAAGGCCATGCCGGCGGTCAGCACGCCGACCTCGACGCTCGTGGCCTCGGCGATGTCGGCCAGCACCTGCCAGCCGGCACGCACCTGACCAGGATGCTTGATCGCCGAGCGCAGGCGCTGGAGGCGGCCGTCGGGGTGCACGATCGTGCCCTCCTTCTCGGCGCTCGACTCGGCCGGGAAGACGACATCGGCGTGGGCGGCGAGCCCTTCGGTCAGCACCGAGGCGTGGGCGACGACCACGCTGGCCCTGGCCAGCGCCTGCTCCCAGGCGGCGCGACCGGGCAGGTCGCGCACCGGGTCGACCTGCAAGAGGTAGAGCGCGGTGACCTCACCGGCGATCGCCGCCTGCGCGATCTCGGCGGCGCTGCGGCCAGGCTCGACCTCGGAATAGCCGGGGCCGGCGTTGGGCAGCGCCCCCGCCTCGCGGATGCCGCGGCTGTTGGCGCCGGCGGGCACCTCGAGCAGGCCGGCGCCCTCGCGGCCGGCGAGCCCCAGCGTCTCGGCGATGCGCAGCAGCGTCTCCAGGGCATCGGCGGGCAGCGACTCACCCCACAGGATCACGACGTCCTCGCCGCCGTCGCGCAAGAGTTGCGCCAGATCGTGGGTCGGGCCGGACCCAGGGTGCTCGAATGCCCACTCCAGCCCCGACAGGAAGTCCGCCTCGGCGCCGGGCGCGTAGCGGATCGACAGTTGGGCGTTCGGGTCCAGCGTGCTCGGGCGGGCGCTGGCGATCGCCAGCTTGACGCCGTTGCGACGCACGCCCTTGCGGATGCGCAGGTCGAGGATCGGCGAGTCGTCGAGCGGCTCGGTGCCGAGCACCAGCACGGTGTGGGCGAACTCGAGGTCCTGGACGCCGGCCTGCAGCGCCGGCGCGGCGAGCGCACGCGCCACGGCCAGGTCGACACGGGCGCCGTAGGGGTGGTTGGTGGGACCGAATCGCGAGTCGATGTCGTTCGAGCTCAGGCCCTCGCGCACGATGCGGCCGAGTAGGAAGGCCTCCTCGTTGGTGGCCTGGCCGCCGACCAGCGCGGCGACGCGGCCACGGTGGCCGGCGATCGCGCGGGCGGCCTGCAACGCCTCGTCCCAGCCGGCGGGGCGCAGCTCGCCGCTGGAGTCGCGGACCAGCGGCGTGGTGATGCGCTCGTCGACGTGGATCGCCTGGTAGGCGAAGCGGCCCTTGTCGCACAGCCATCCGTCGTCGACGCCGGGGTTCTCGCGTGAGAGCACGCGCATGACCTTGTCGTCGCGCACGGTGAACTCGACGTTGCACTGAGAGGGGCAGAGCGTGCAGATGCCGCCGGCCCCCTCGATATCCCACGGGCGCGCACGGAAGCGGTAGGGCTGCGAGGTCAGCGCGCCGACCGGGCAGAGCTCGATGATGTTGCCGCTGAAGGGCGCCACGTAGGGATGGCCGTCGTGGGTGGAGATGAATTGGCGCGAGCCACGGCCCACCCAGACGAGCTGCCAGTCCTCCGAGATCTCCTGGCTGAAGCGCACGCAGCGGTAGCAGGAGATGCAGCGCTCGCGGTCGAGCGCGATCAGCGGCGAGAGCGCCAACGGCTTGACGAAGTGGCGCTTGGGCTCGATCACGCGGCTGCGGCCCTTGCCCCAGCCGAGGGTGACGTCCTGCAACGGGCACTCCCCGCCCTTGTCGCAGACCGGGCAGTCGAGCGGGTGGTTGACCAGCAGGAACTCCACCACCGCGTTCTGCGCGTCGATCACGCGCGGCTCTTGGGTGTTGACGATCATGCCGTCGCGCACCGGCGTCGAGCACGAGGTCTGCAGCTTGGGGATGCCCTCGATCTCGACCAGGCACTGACGGCAGGCTCCGACCGGCTGGCCGAGCTTGGGCTCGTAGCAGAAGTAGGGGATCTCGACGTCGGCCTGCTTGGCGGCGTCGATCAGCATCGAGCCCTCGACGGCCTGGACCTCGCGACCATCGATCGTGAGGTTTATGAGCTTCCGTTCAGGCCGTGGCATAAAGAGTTGAGTTGGCGCGCTCGCTGGCGGCTTCGATCTCGGCCTCGAGCTCGTCGCGGAACTTGGCGACGATCGAGCCTACCGGCATCGCCATCGCGTCACCGAGGACGCACAGGCAGTTGCCGATGATCTGCGTCTGGGCCGAGGCGACGATGTCGAGGTCCATCGGAGTGGCCTCGCCTGACTCGATCCGAGCCAGCATCTTCTTGGTCCAGTTGGTGCCCTCGCGGCAGGGCACGCACTTGCCGCACGACTCGTGCTCGTAGAACTTGACGACCTTGTGCATGACCTCGAAGGCGGAGTGCGTGTCGTCGACGACGATGACCGCGCCGGATCCGAGCATCGAGCCGGCCTTCGCCAGCGTGTCGAAGTCGTAGGCGAGGTCGAGGTCGGACTCGAGCAGCACCGGTGAGCTCGAGCCGCCGGGGAACCACATCTTGACCGTGCGGCCCTCTTTGGGACCGCCGCAGAGGCCGTAGATGATGTCGCGGCTGGAGGTGCCCAGCTCGATCTCATAGTTGCCGGGGCGCTGCACGTCGCCCGAGACGGAGATCAGCTTGGTGCCGGTCGAGCCCTCGGTACCGAGCGTGGCGTACTCGGCGCCGCCCATGTTGATGATCGCCGGAACCGTGCCCAGCGTCTCCACGTTGTTGACGAGCGTCGGGCCGTGGTAGAGGCCCTCGATCGCGGGAAACGGCGGCTTCAGGCGCGGGTTACCGCGCTTGCCCTCGAGCGAATCCAACAGGCCGGTCTCCTCACCGCAGATGTAGGCGCCCGCGCCGCGGTGCACGACCAGCCTCAGCGAGTGCCCGGAGCCGAGGATGTCCTCGCCCAGGTACCCGGCCGCCTCGGCCTCGGCGACCGCCGCGTCGAGGATGTCGGCCTGCAGCTGGTACTCGCCGCG
>JBOGYJ010000160.1:0-2086 GCA_050696795.1 Solirubrobacteraceae bacterium
CACGCTCACAGGCTGCGGCATACCGCCGCGACCGAGTTGCTGCGGGCGGGCGGGTCGCTGCCGGAGGTCGCGCAGGTGCTGCGACACCGCCAGCTCGCGACCACGAACATCTATGCCAAGGTCGACCACCGCTCGCTGCGTCCATTGGCGCGGCCGTGGCCTGAAGGTGGTGCGTCATGAGCCCGTTGCGAGACGCGGTCGATGGCTATCTCGCGCTCCGTCGCAGTCTCGGCTATCAGCTCTACGGCCACGAGCTGCTGCTGCACGACTTCGCTGACTTCGCCCAGCGCAACGAGGTGGACACGGTCACGATCGAGCTGGCGGTCCGATGGGCGCGGCTGCCGAAGGACACTAAGCCGCTCTGGTGGGCGACCCGGCTTGGGGTGATCCGCGGGTTCGCCCGGTATCTCGCGACGATCGACCCGCGGACCGAGATCCCGCCCAGGGATCTATTACCCGCCCGCGCGCAACGGCTCGCGCCATACATCTACTCCCAGGCCGAGATCCTGGCGTTGATGGACGCAGCCGCCGCGCTTGAGCCACCGGTGCGGGGCGCGACGCACCGCACGCTGATCGGGCTGCTGGCCGTGACCGGGCTGCGGCTCGGCGAAGCGCTCGGCCTTGAGCGCCAAGACGTCGACCTCAAGAACGGCGTGCTACGCGTCCGCGGCAAGAACGACAAGTGGCGCGAGGTGCCGCTGCATCTGACCACGACCCGGGCGCTCGGCGACTACGCCGGCCTGCGCGACCAGCACTGGCCCGACCCGAAGACCCCTGGGTTCTTCGTGTGCACCACCGGTGAGCGGCTGCAGAAGTGGGTGGTGCACAAGACCTTCCCGCAGCTGATCCGTCAGGTCGGCCTGGAGGGCTGCGGTCAACGAGCCAGACCTCGCCCGCATGACTTTCGTCATGCCTATAGCGTGGCGACGCTGCTTGACTGGTACCGCGACGGTGAGAACGTCGACTCCAAGCTGCCGCTCCTGTCTTCCATGCTTGGGCACGCCAAACCCGAGCACACATACTGGTATCTCCAAGCAGTCCCGGAACTGGTGGACCTCGTCGCCGACCGCCTGGACGGACAGCTCGGAGCACGGTCATGACCGCGCTCGCCCCGACGCTCGAGGCGTTCTTCGTGGAACGGTTGATCAACCAGAAAGACGCCAGCCCGCGGACGATCGCCGCCTATCGCGACACGCTGCGGCTGCTGTTGCGCTACGCGTCAAAGCGCACCGGCAAGCAGCCCTCCAAGCTGGATATCGCCGACCTCGACGCGCCACTGATCTCCGCGTTCCTCGATCACCTAGAACACGAGCGCGGCAACACCGCCCGGACCCGGAACGCGCGGCTGGCAGCGATCCACTCCCTCTACCGGTTCGCGGCTCTACGTCACCCCGAGCACGCGCACACGATCGCGCGCGTGATCGAGATCCCCACCAAACGCCACACCCGTCCGCTGCTCTGCTACCTCGACACGCCCGAGATCAAGGCGCTGCTCGCCGCCCCGGACCGCGCCACCTGGCTCGGACGCCGAGACCACACGCTCCTGCTGACAGCAATCATGACCGGTCTGCGCGTCTCCGAGATCACCAACCTACGCCTGCAAGACGTGAGCCTCAAGCGGCCAGGGGCGCACTGCCGCGTGATCGGGAAGGGACGCAAAACGAGAACGGCGAGCCTGACCCCCGAGACCATCGCGGTCCTACGCGAATGGTTACGCGAGCGCAACGGCGAGCCCACCGACCCCGTGTTCCCAACACGACAAGGAGCCCCACTGACCCCGCGCGGGGTTGCCTGGCTGATCGACAAGCACACCACAACCGCCACGATCCAATGCCCGTCACTGGCCGGCAAACGAGTGACCCCTCATGTGCTGCGTCACTCGAATGCGATGTTGCTCAGGGCCAAGAAGGTCGACATCCTCACGATCGCTCTGTGGCTCGGACACGAGAGTACCACGACCACCGAGGTTTACCTGCACGCCGACAACACGCTCAAAGACGAAGCGATCAACCGCACCACCCCGACCGGAACCCCACCCGGCCGATACCAGCCCGGCGACGCCGTCATCGCGTTCCTTGACCAGCTC
>JBOGYJ010000161.1:0-8507 GCA_050696795.1 Solirubrobacteraceae bacterium
GTGCCACCCGTGCCAGGCGGGCCTGGAACGCGTCGAACGACGGCCGGGCGGGCGGGACGGGGCCGGACGTGGCGTGGCGAGCACCCGGTCGGCGATCGCGGCCGCCCGCTGACCGGCCGGGGACAGATCATCGGGCAGCGGGGGCCGGGCGCGGGCGATGCGGCTCAGGATGGGATCGTCGTCGAAGTCGTGATCAGTCGGCATGGGGTCCCTCGGTGACCGGAGTGTCAAGCATCTCGGCCAGGCGCCGGCGCGCCCGGTGCAGTCGCGTCCGCGCCGCGTTGGGACGCAGGCCGAGCGCCCGGCCGGCCTCGCTGGGGCTCAGCTCGTCCCAGGTGACCAGCAGCACGAGCTCGCGGTCCTCGCGCTTGAGCCGGGCCAGCGCCTGCATCGTCTCGGCGGCCGCTGCCCGCTGCTCCAACGGCAGCTCGGCGACGGTGGCCATCGCATGGCCCATGTCGTCGACGAACGCGGCCTCGCGTTGGGCCTTGCGCCACGCGTTGCGGAGTTGGTTGCGGGCAACCCCGTACAGCCAGGGAACCGCCCCCTCCCCGGACGGGACCTTCTTCAGCTGACGCCAGGCGACCTCGAAGGTGGCAGCGACGAGGTCGTCGGCATCGGCGTCGGTGCGGCCGCGGTTGACGAAGTAACGCGCGATCTGGGCGTAGTGGGCGTCGAACAGCGCGCGGAAGCGCTGCTCGTCGTCCACCAGCTCACCACGCTGCGCCGTCAACGCCACTGCACTCTACGGCCGGTGGCGCCGTCGGCGGGACGCCCCGCCTCCTAGGAGTTGCGCGACACGAAGCGGACGATCCCCATCTGCTTCTCGCCGTCGACGATTAGGACGTCGCCGCGCATCTGCACGGTGTAGGCCTCGTTGAGCTTCTTGTCGGCGGCGGTCCTGTGACCCTTCAGAAGCAGCTTGGCCGCGAACGCGTTCTCCCGGTCGGCGGTCACCTCGTCGCGCACGCCCGCGACCCAGGTGTTGCGGCCCCTGACCTGGGTCGGGCTGGCGTAGGCGTGGCTGACGACCGTGGCGGCGTGCGCGCACGCCTTCTCGTTGGCCAGCAACACCGCACGGGTCTTGCGCTGCTGGGCGTGGGTGCGCATCGGTCCGACGTCGAACTGGATTCTCGGCCCGAGGGTGATGATGTCCCGAGCGGCCCGGGTGTGGCTGGTCGTGGCGGCGAGGGCGGGGGTGGCGCCGGCGCCGAGCGCGAGCAGCGCGGTGCCGCAGGCGAGGAGGTGACGAGCTCTGACGGACATTGGTGGGACTCCCTGTCTGATTGCGATGTGTCTCGGTGGCCGCCGCCTGAGACGGGTCGGCGGCGTCCTATAGGGGATATGTCGTCACCCGGCCCAACGTTTCAACGGGCCCCGCCGTATCGCAGACGGGCCGGTGATGGCGCAGCAGCCCGCGGCCGGACAATACGGCCAGGTGCAGGGCCTGTTTGACCACGGGCACCTGGTCGTCGCCCATACGAGCGTGCAGACCGGGACGGGCATCGGCCCAAGCACTGGCACTGCAGCACGACTGAGCGTCGATCAGTCGATCCCACGACGCGACATCGCTGCCGTCGGCGAAGCGCTCGTGTGGCATGGCGGGCTGACGCGCGATCACCTGCAC
The DNA here is from genome assembly GCA_050696795.1 of Solirubrobacteraceae bacterium. Taxonomy (GTDB): domain Bacteria; phylum Actinomycetota; class Thermoleophilia; order Solirubrobacterales; family Solirubrobacteraceae; genus Palsa-465. The sequence continues at coordinate 1,628 of JBOGYJ010000161.1, forward strand.
CAGCACGGCACACTGAGCTGCATCGAATGCAACCCTCGCACCGGCGAGCCCGCCAACGCGGCCGCCAGCAGGGTCAACCTTCCCGACCTGCAGGCCCGCCTCACGTCCGGCAAGCACCTCAGGCAGCGGCCGCGGGGCCGGGCCCACTGCTCCTTCTCGTGCCTTGCAGCAGTGCCGTGGCTCGCGGCGTCGAGCGAGTTCCGCGGCATGCAGGGCGCCAGCGGTGCTCTGACGGTCGGCGATCTCTGTCGTGGCCTGCTCTCGCCGGAGTCAGTGGCTGCGGACGTTTTTGGTGATGCGCGGTCTTTGCCGCGCTCGACTTCGGTAATGCTGCTTTCACTGCAGCGTCGTTGCCTGCGGCAGGTTACGCGCGCAGCGCTTCGGTCGGGCTGAGGCGCGCGGCCTTGGCGGCCGGGTAGAGCCCGGCCAGCGCGCCGATGATGAACCCCGCCGTCGGCGAGGCGATCAGCGCGTAGAGCGGCACGATGAACGGCTCGTGCTTGGCGGCTGAGTAGATCTCGGTCGCACCGGCTCCGAACAGCAGCCCGAAGATCCCGCCGATCGCCGCCAAGAGCGCCGACTCGGTCAGGAACTGCAGGCTGATGTGGGGGCGGGTGGCGCCGAGTGCGCGGCGCAGGCCGATCTCACCACGTCGTTCGAGCACCGAGATCACCATGATGTTGGCGATCCCGATCGCGCCGACCAGCAGCGCGACGGCACCGAGGCCGAGCAGCAGCGTCGTGAACTGGCCCTTGGCGGCGGCGCGCGCCTCGAGCACGTCGGAGGGCCGGTTGACGCTGACGCCACTGGGGTCCTGGGGGTTGGCCGTGGCCGGTAGCAGGTTGGCGACCGGGGTGACGTCGTTCTGGGTGCTGCGCACGTAGATCTCGCTCGGCTCGGGCTGCGCCTGGAAGACCTTCTCGGCCATCGGCAGCGAGATGAACGCGACCGAATCGAGCGACGAGTCGAGCTTGACGGGGTTGAGAACGCCGACCACCACGAACCACTGGTTGCCGATGTAGAGCATCACGTGCCCGCCGGCCTGCGTGATCTGTAGCGTGGCGGCGGCCTGGGCGCCGAGCACCACCTCGGGGTAGTGCTGGGCGACGGTGCCGAGGAAACGCCCGGAGGCCAGCGTTGTCCCGACGACCTTGGGGAGGGCGTCGCTGGCCGCGTCGACGCCGATCCCGCCGGTCTGCTCGGCCGGCACAAACGGCGTGCGGTAGACGTTGGCGTTGCTCAACTGGTAGATCGGTGCGTCGCTCTCGACGTGCAGCATGTGCTTGATCATCGGGACCGAGCTGGGCGCCAGCACGGCCGAGTTGCCGAGGAAGTCGGTGCCCGGGGACACGGTCAGCAGGTTGGTGCCGAGCGAGTCGATCTCAGCGATTAGGTTGGCCTGCGCCGAGGAGGAGACGCCGACCACCGCGACCATCGCGCCGATGCCGATCGCGATTCCCAGCGCCGACAGCGCCGCCCGCAACTTGCGGGTACGCAGGCCCTGGAAGGCGACGCCGAACAGCTCACGGGCAGGCAGCCGCGCGCGGCCGATCGCAGCGGGCGAGGGTTCGGGTTCACGGCGCGGGGGCACGCCCTTCCCCGGCAGCACCATGTCGGTCATTCGCGCTCGTCCTGCACGATCTCGCCGTCGCGCATGTGCAGGCGCCGCGGGAACTCGCCGGCGATGTTGACGTCGTGGGTGATCAGCACCAGCGTCGAGCCGTCGGAGCCGAGCTCGTGCAGGACGCTCAGCACACCTGCGCCCGACTTCGAGTCGAGGTTGCCGGTCGGTTCCTCGGCGAGGATGATCGCCTGGCGTTTTTAGATCGCGAGCGCAATCGCGACACGCTGGCGCTCGCCGCCGGACAGCTGCCGCGGCTTGAAATTGAGCCGGTGCCCGAGACCGACACGCTCCAGCGCGGCGCGGGCGAGCTCACGCCGCTTTGCGAGCGGCATGCCTGTGTAGAGCATGCCGGTGGCGACGTTGTCGACGGCAGTCATCGACTCCTGTAGGTGGAACGCCTGGAAGACGAAGCCGATCTGGTGGGCGCGCAGCCCGGCGAGCTGGCCATCGGAGGCTTCGGTCGTGTCGTGGCCGGCCACCCGCACCTGGCCTGCGGTCGGGCGCTCGAGCGTGCCGAGGATCGTGAGCATCGTGGTCTTGCCACTGCCGGACGGGCCGACGACGGCCACCTGGTCGCCGGCGCCGATCACGACGCTGACATCGCGCAGCGCCACCACGCCGCCGGCGTACTCCTTGGTCACCTGCGAGAGCTCGACGCTCATCCCTGGGAGTCGGTCACCTTCAGACCGGGGTAGATGCCGGAGCCGGAGATCTCGACGTAGCCGGCGGCGAACAGCCCCGTTTGTACCGGGATCAGCTTGTGCGGGCTGCTCGCCTGCTGCACCGCGAAGGTGCTGCCGGAGGTCGCGAGCAGCGCCGTCACCGGGACCGACAGCACATTGCGCGCCTTGCTCTGCACGAAGTTGACACTGACCGACGCCTGGTCCAGGCCACCGCCCTTGGCCGGCTTGTCGAGCACGATCGTGACCGGGACGGTCGATGTGCCGGAGCCGCTACCGCCGCCACCACCGCCACCGGTGCTGCCGCCGCCGCTCGAGCCGCTGTCGCCGGAGCTCGAGCTCGTCGCCACCGGGCTCACGGCCGTGACATGGCCGCCGACAGTGCTGCCGTTGGGCATCTCGACGGTGACCTTCTCGCCGATCGTGGCCTCCGACTGCGAGCTTGCGCTGAGGGCGACGGTGACGACGAGTTTGGTCGATGAGGTGCTGAGCACCGCGACCGCGGCGCCTCCGCCTCCTCCGCCGCCCGATGAGCTGGGCGAGTGGCTGCCCGACGAGGAGCTGGGCGAGTGGGAGCGGCTGCCCGATGAACTGGGCGAGTGATTCGCCCGCTCCTCGGCCTGCAATTCGCGCTGCTGCTGGTGCACGAGGCGCAACAGTGCCTGGAGCGTTTGCCTGCTGAGATTGTCGGTACCTGGATTGCTCGAGTTCGGCGTGGTGCCCTTGCCGGTCGGACTGGTGTTGGTCCCGGTGGTGCTGATGCCGGTGGTGCTGATGCCGGTGGTGGTCGTGCCGGTCGGACTGGTGTCGGTGCCGGTGGTGACCGTACCGGGCCCGGTGGTGCCGGTGTCCGTGCCGGTCGTGGTCGTGTCGGTGCCGGTGGTCGTCGAGTCGTTGCTGTAGTCGACGAACAGTGGATCGCTGGTTCCCGTGTAGCTCGCGGCCGTCGAGCCAATGGTCGTATCGACCGCCTGCACCATCTGCGGGCCGGGGAGGAACACGACCTGTCCGAGCGTCAGTTTGCCGGTCTCCGTCTCGCCCAACCGGTACTGCATGAGGTCGATGCCCGCTGTGGTGGCTGACTGCCAGCCGTCGTCGATCACGATGCCGTCGGGGTTGTACCCCAGATCCACGAGGTTCTTGTTGAGCTCGTACACGTCTGGCCCGCTGACGTCGGCGGAGGTCAGGTCGCGATAGGCGGGGGTCGAGCCGCCCATCAGCAGTACCGGCTTGGTGTCCACGTCGAACAGCGTCTGCCCGGCCCTGACCACCGCACCGACCTGCGGAACCCGGGTGATCGTGCCGCTCAGGCGGTTGTACACCGTCTGTGCGTTCGCGTAGCTCAGCGTTCCGGACTCGGTGTCGGTGGCCACGAGATTGCGGCGCTGGACGGTCGCCGCACCGGTGGCGGTCGTACCCGACGCGGAGCCCTTGTTAGCCGGTTTGTTGCTCGATACGACGATCGCGACTATGACGGCGGCCGCGATGAGCAGCGCGAGGCTGGCAACCCAGCGGCCACGGTGGCGCGGGAGTCTGGGCTTTGGTACGGACATCGTCACTTACCTACCTTCTGGCCCTTGGGCCCGAGGGCGCCCATCAGTGGCATGCACGTCTGCGACGCCTTCTGGAACGCCGCCGAGCGCGGGTTGAGCTGGCCGTCGCCCGATCCTGGAACACCGGGAATTTCGGTACTCCATGGGCGCGGATGCACTGGGCCAGCTTAAGTTGTTGGCTGACGTGGACGCTGGCGGATTTCGAGTTGCCGCTGGAGGAGCTCGAGCCACCGCACGCTGCGACCGCAGTCGTGGTGGCGAGCATGGCGCTCGGGAGGGCGGCTTTGCGAAGCATGGCCGCAGTTGTACGCGGCGACGGGTTACATCCTGGGAACAGCCACGTAATAGAACGAGAAGAATCCGAGTCCTGCGGTTCCTGGCCCTCGTTACTTTCACGTAACCGCCTGCTAAGGATGCTCCTTGAGTCAGCATGCGCGTACTGGTCGTCGAAGATCACCCTGAGCTCGCCGAGGCGGTCGCCTCGGGGCTTCGCCGTGAGGGGATGGCCGTCGACATCGCCGGTGACGGCCCGAGCGGACTCGCCAACGCCCGCATCTATGAGTACGACGTGATCGTGCTCGATCGCGACCTTCCCCGCCTGCATGGCGACGAGGTCTGCAGGCAGCTCACCAGCGACGGCATCCGCGCGCGCGTGCTGATGCTGACCGCTTCGGGTGGGATCGAGGATCGTGTGCAGGGACTCGGCCTCGGGGCCGACGACTACCTGCCTAAGCCCTTTGCCTTCGCCGAGCTGGTCGCGCGCGTGCGGGCGCTGGCGCGCCGCGCCCAGCCGGCGCTTCCCCCGTTGCTCGAGTGCGGCGACCTGCAGCTCGATAGCGCCCGCCGGCGCGCCAGTCGTGGCGGCGAGCAGCTCGATCTGAGCGCCAAGGAGTTCGCGGTGCTGGAGCTGTTGATGGGCGCGCAGGGCGCGGTGATCTCTGCCGAGGAGCTGCTGGCCCGCGCCTGGGACGAGGCGGCGGACCCCTTCAGCAACGTCGTGAAGGTGACCGTGAGCCGCCTGCGGCGTAAGCTCGGTGAGCCTGACCCGATCGAGACGGTGCCCGGTGCCGGATACAGGATCTGAGGCTCGGAATCGCGACAGCAGCGTCCGCCTGACACTGCGTCTGCGGCTGACGCTGCTCTATGGGACCGTGTTCTTGCTGGCCGGGGCTGGCCTGCTGACGGCCACATATGCGTTATTCAAGGACAGCCAGCCCTCGACCAGGGCGGTCGCGATCCCGAGTCAATTCTTGAATCTGCCCGCCAACGTGACTTCGCAGTTCACGGTGCGCCCGCCGGTGGGCTCCGGCGGCGGCAGAGCCGGGGTGACCGCCAAGGGCAAGACGTCCTCGGGCTCCAACGCGCTGTTGTCCAAACGGCGCACCATCATCCACGACACGTCCCTGCCCAAGGGAGTCAAGCCGTCCAGGCAACTGCTCCACCAGGTTCAGGCGCACGCCAACCTTCAGTTTGCTCGCCTCGTCGGGCACGCCAACCTCGTGATCCGCCAGCAGCGATCCAGCGACGCGGCATCGCTGCTGGAGTGGTCGGCGATCGCGCTCGGCGTGGTGGCGCTGCTCTCGATCGGATTGGCGTGGTGGTTGGCCGGTCGCGCATTGCGGCCGCTGCGCACGATGAACGCGCGGGCCCGCGCGATCAGCGCCGAGAACCTGCACGAGCGCCTCGGCGTCGAAAACCGCAGCGACGAGCTCGGCGAGCTCGCAACCACCTTCGATGCGCTGCTGGGGCGGCTCGAGGCTGCCTTCGAGTCGCAGCGGCGCTTTGTCGCCAACGCCTCACACGAGCTGCGCACCCCGATCACGCTCGAGCGCACTCTGGTCGAGGTCGCGCTGGCCGATCCCGACGTCTCGGTCGAATCGTTGCGCCGCGTGTGCGAGCGCGTCGTCACGTCAACGGAGGAGCAGGAGCGGCTGCTCGACGCGCTGTTGACGCTCGCCCGCAGCGAGGCCGGCGTCGCTACGGGCGAGAGCGTCAACCTCACCGCGGTCGTCGAGGATGCGCTGCTCGCCGGCGAGGCGCGCCTCGCGGGGATTGCGGTGCAGAGCGTGCTGGAGCCCACCGTAATCGTTGGTGACCAGGCGCTGCTCGAGCGGCTCGTCGGCAACCTGGTCGAGAACGCGATCGTCCACAACGGCGGCGAGCGGCGCTGGATCAGCATCTCGACGCTTGAGCTCGACGGGCTGCCGGTCCTGCGGATTGCCAATGGCGGTGACGTGGTCGCGCCCGCCGACGCCGATCAGCTGTTCGAGCCGTTTCGCCGCGGAGTGGGCGAGCGCCTCGGCAGCGAGGCCGGCGGGCTCGGCCTGGGCCTCTCGATCGTGCGCGCCATAGCGCTCGCGCACGGTGCCCAGATCGAAGCGCGGCCGCTGCCCGACGGGGGCCTCGAGTTCGAACTGCGCTTCACCGCCCTCGTTGCAGGTGCTCAACCCCCGGTTGGGGGTTTGGAAGCCGTGACGGCTTAGAGCCTGTTCGAGAAGTGGGCAGCCGGACCTCTCGGACGCAGTTGACGGCGGCAGCGATTGCGACCAGCCCGGGGATCCGCGGGTACGCTTTGACTTGACGGCATCCCGCTGACCAGGCTCAGGTTCCAAGTGCAGCTCACGACAAACGTCCGCAACGTCGCGATCATCTTCCTGATCGCCGCGGTCATCTACGCCCTCGGGAACACGGGCGATTTCGCCCTCGGTTTCCTCGAGACGCTGATCTCGCTGGCCTTCCTCGCTGCGCTGGCGTGGATCGGCTCGCGCCTGTACCGCGAGCACCGCGTCGAGATCTACGGCCTTGGGACTCGCGGGCGGGCGATCGTCTACGTCGCCCTCGGCGTAGCTGCGCTCGCGCTGACCGCCGTCGACCGTTTCTGGAACACCGGTTTCGGCACCGTCGTCTGGCTGGTACTGCTCGGCTGCTGCGTCTACGCGCTCTACGCCGTCTGGCGCTCGTCGCGCGAGTACTAGTGGCGCGACGGTGGTGACAGCAGTCGGGGTGGTCGAGCGCGACCACCC
>JBOGYJ010000162.1:0-32592 GCA_050696795.1 Solirubrobacteraceae bacterium
CGCCGAGACCGATCTCGACCTCGGCCACTACGAGCGCTTCACCGACGTCAACACCACGCGCGGGTCCAACGTCACCACCGGCGCGATCTACAACACGGTGATCCGGCGCGAGCGCCGCGGCGATTACCTGGGTGGCACCGTGCAGGTAGTCCCGCACATCACCGACGAGATCAAGCAGCGGATCCGGGTGGTCGCCGACTCCTCCGACGTCGATTTCGTTATCACCGAGATCGGTGGCACGGTGGGCGACATCGAGTCGCTGCCCTTCCTCGAGGCGATTCGTCAGTTCCCGGTCGAGGTCGGCCGGCGGCGGTGCATGTTCCTCCACCTGACGCTCGTGCCCTACATCGGCCACGCCGGCGAGCTCAAGACCAAGCCGACCCAGCACTCGGTCAACGAACTGCGCCGTATCGGCATCAACCCGGACATGGTCCTATGCCGCTCGGAGTCCGTGCTCTCCACCGAGATCCGCAAGAAGATCGCGCTGTTCGCGAGCCTGCCCGTCACGGCGGTGATCTCCGCCTACGACGTGCCCGATGTGTACAGCTGCCCGCTCACCTTCCACGAGCAGGGAGTCGACGACTACATGCTCAAGGACCATTTCGGTATCGACTCCCCGCCGCCCGACCTCGATGCGTGGAAGGAATTCGTCGATCGTGCGGCATCGCTGACCGACGAGGTGCGGATCGCACTCGTCGGCAAGTACGTGCGGCTCGAGGACGCCTACCTGTCCGTGGCCGAGGCGCTGCGCCACAGCGGCGTCCATCACCGCTGCCGCGTCAAGATCGAGTGGGTCGACTCAGAGACTGTCGTCGAGCCCGAGGTCGAGGCGCTGCTTGGGCAGATGGACGGGATCCTGATTCCGGGTGGCTTCGGTGGGCGCGGGTTCGAGGGCAAGATCGCGGCGGCCAGGCTGGCGCGTGAGTCCAACATCCCGTACCTCGGGGTGTGCCTCGGCATGCACGTCGCCGTGAGCGAGTTTGCCCGGCACGTTGCCGACATGCCGGGAGCCAACTCGACCGAGATGGATCCCGAGACTCCCTACCCGGTGATCGACCTGCTGCCTGAGCAGCGCGAGATCGCGGACATGGGTGGGACGATGCGGCTGGGCGCGGATCCGGTGAAGCTTCACCCTGGTACCCGAGCCCACGAGGCATACGGCGAGAGCGTCGTCTACGAGCGCCACCGCCACCGTTACGAGGTCAACAACCACCTGCGCAAGCGCCTCGAGGCGGCGGGCCTGGTCTTCTCGGGCACGACCCCTGACGAGCGTCTGGTCGAGATCACCGAGCTTCCACGGGACGTGCACCCGTTCTACGTCGCGTCGCAGTTCCACCCGGAGTTCAAGTCGCGTCCGGACAGGCCCTCGCCGCTGTTCAGGGAGTTCGTCGGCGCAGCCTACGCACACCGTGGGCACCAGCCGCTGGTCGAACCGCTGTCGCAGGACGACGAGGTCACCGCGACGCGCGTGAGTTAGTGGCCGCGGAGCGAGATCATCGGCCGGTCGCTCGGTGAGCGCGGTCTCAGACTCCGAGCGGCAGCGACTACACGGCACCTTCGAGCAGCTGTGCCGCATCGCCAGTCCGACGGGCGTCGAGCGTGGCATGGCCGACCGGATCATCCGGGAGCTGAGCGCTCTGGGTCTCGAGGTCGAGGAGGACGCCGCTGGGCCGGTGGTCGGCTCCAACGCCGGCAACCTGCTGGCTCGCGTCCCCGGCAGCAGCGAGCGCTGGCTGATGTTCTGCTCGCACATGGACACGGTACCCCTGACGGCGCCGGTCGAGCCGGTACGCCGCGAGGATGGCTGGCAGAACGCCAACGAGGGGATCCTCGGCGCCGACAACAAGGCGGCCGTGGCAGCGATGCTCGAGCTCGCGCGCCTGCTCCGTTCGAGGGCGCAACCGCCTGCAGTCGGGATCGAGCTGCTGTTCACCGTCGCCGAGGAGACGGGGCTGAACGGCGCACGGCAGTTCGATGTCGGCCGGCTCTCGAGCAGCTTCGGCTACGTCTTCGACCATGCCTCGCCGATCGGCGAGATCATCACCGCCTCGCCCACGCACATGCGCATCGATGCCGAGGTCCGCGGCAGGGCCGCGCACGCCGGGCTGCACCCGGAGCAGGGGACGAGTGCAATCCTCGCCGCCGCGCGTGCGATCGCGAACATGCCCCAGGGGCGCTTCGATCCGGAGACGACCGCCAACGTCGGCGAGGTTGCCGGCGGGACGGCGACCAACGTCGTGGCGGACCGTTGCACGATCGCGGCCGAGGTTCGCGCGGTCGAGCAGGCACAGGTGGATCGCTACGTCACCCAGGCGATAGACGCGCTCCAGGACGCGGCGGACAGCGCCGGCTGCGACCTCGATCTGAAGCTTCAGCAGATGTTCACGGGCTACCGCTGCGGCAGCCGCGAGGCGCCGGCTGCCCTCGCCGCCCGGGCGCTACGGCGCCTGGGCTATGAGCCGAGCTACCGCTCGAGCGGCGGCGGCTCGGATGCCAATGCCTTCCGCGTGAACGGTTTTGCCTGCACGAACCTTGCGAACGGGACCGAGCGCCCCCACGAGCGCACCGAACGCGTCAGCTTCGTCGCACTCGAGGCGAACCTCGAGTTGATGCTGGCACTCATCGACGAGGGTTCTGAATGTGTCACGACCCCTTAGAGCCTGTCCCAGTTACCCCCCTGGGACAGGCTCTTAGTGGGTAGTGGACCGTGAACCATGACTCAGGAGGCGGTTTGATCCAGTTCGAGACGGAATCGTCAAGCATCGAGTGGCAGGGGCGCCTGCTCAAGGCGGGCAGCGAGACCTACCGCTTCGGCGACGGCACCGTGCACACGCACGACAAGGTATGGCATCCAGGCGCCGTCACGATCGTGCCCTACGACGACCAATACGTCTGGATGGTGCGTCAACCGCGCCCGGCGTCCGGGCACCAAACCTGTCTCGAGATCCCGGCGGGCAAGCGCGATCGCGAGGACGAGCCGCTGCTCGACCTGGCCAAGCGCGAACTGGCCGAGGAGATCGGCAAGGAAGCGTCGGACTGGCGCGTCCTGAAGCCGTTCTACCCGACACCGGGCTTCTGTGATGAGCACATCACGCTGTTCGCGGCCACCGGCCTGTCAGACGTGCACGGCGGACCGGCTCCCGACGAGGAGGAGAACATCGAGGTGGTGCCGTGGCTGCTGAGCGACATCGCCGGCGCGATCGAGGAGACGACCGACGGCAAGACCCTGATCGGGCTGCTGTTGCTCGCCCGGGAGCTGAGGCTTAGCTGAGCCCTTCTGAGTGGTTGGGCAGGACTGGCGTCGGATTGGGCGAAACCAGTCCCATGGCCACCGTCGTCGCCGGTCCCGCGCAGCGTCTGGGGGAGCTCACGCTCGACTTCCTCGTGTATCTCGAGCTCGAGCGCGGGCTTTCACGCAACACACTCGAGGCGTATCGCTCCGACCTGCAGCAGCTCGGTGAGTTTCTCGGCCGGCGTGGCGTGGACCCGCTCGACGTCGACGGCCCGCTGCTGTCGCAGTTCGTAACCGAGCTGGCCGAGGGGCGCGACGATCGCCGCCCGGCGGCAGCCTCGACGCTGCAGCGCAAGGTCGCGTGCCTGCGCTCCTTCTATCGCCATCTTCGACGCGAGGGCCTGCTGGAGGGCGACCCGACCTCTGAGCTCCGTGCGCCGCGCTCGCGCGCGCGGCTGCCGCGCGTGCTCAGCCGCGACCAGGTCAATCGCCTGCTGGAGCAGCCCAAGGGCACCAGTCACGGCGCCCTGCGCGATCGCGCACTGCTCGAGACGATGTACGCCTGTGGGCTGCGCGCATCCGAGGCGATCACGCTCGAGCTGGGCGAGCTCGACCTCGAGGCCGGTGTCCTGATCGCCCACGGCAAGGGCTCCAAGGAACGCATCGTGCCGATCGGCAGCAAGGCCCGAGACACGCTGCGTTCATACCTGGAGAAGGCGCGTCCAGCAGTCGTCGGCCTACGCGACGAGTCGCATGTATTCGTCAACCTGCGGGGCCGGGCGCTCTCCCGGCAGGGGCTCTACAAGATCGTGCAGCGGCATGCCCGCAGCGCCGGTCTCGACTCACGTATGAGCCCGCACACGCTGCGCCACACCTTCGCCACGCACCTGCTCGCCGGTGGCTGCGATCTACGCTCCCTACAGGAGATGCTCGGCCACGCGGACATCGGCACGACGCAGATCTACACGCATCTGTCCACCGAGCGCTTGCGCGACGTCTACTTCGACGCGCACCCGCGCGCCAAGCGCAGCGGCCACCCGCCGCAGTAGCGGCCCACACCCTGGCGGTCTGGCCGGCCTGGCCGGTCTGGCGGTCCGGCCGGTCTGGCGGTCCGGCCGTCTGGCGGTCTGGCCGGCCGCAGGTGTCGTGGCTCCGTGGGCGCCCTGCCTATGATCGAGCGCACATGCCCGAGCTTCCCGAGGTTGAGACCATCAGGCGCCAGCTGGCGCCGCACCTCGAGGGGCGGACCTTCGTGTCCGTCGAGCTCCGTGACTTCCGTTGGACGTTGCCCGCGCCGCCGGAGCTGATCGGCGCGGAGCTGACAGGCGCCCACGTCGAGCGGCTCGGACGATTGGGCAAGTACATGATCTGGGAGCTCGACGGCGACCGCAGCCTGCTCGTGCACCTGCGGATGACGGGCTCGCTGCTCATGGATGCGGACCCCGAATCACCCCACACTCGCGCACGCTTCGAACTCGACGATGGACATGTCCTCACCTACGTCGACCCACGCCGCTTCGGCACCGCGCACCTGATGCTCTCCGCCGCCGCCCGCGAGGAGTATCTGAGGGCTCGTCTGGGTGCTGAGCCCTTCACACCCGAGTTCACCGCGGAGTACCTGCGCGACCAGGCGCGTGGCCGCACCGCGCCGGTGAAGGCATTCATCCTCGACCAGCGCCGCATCGCCGGTGTCGGGAACATCTACGCCGACGAGGCGCTGCACCGCGCGCACGTCCACCCGCTGCGCCCCGCGGGAAGCCTCACGCTCCCGCAATGGTCGGCCGTGAAGGTCGCGATCGAGGACGCGCTCGCTGCCGGCATCGACGCCAAGGGCGCTTCGATCGATGACTTCCGCCACGTCGACGGCGCCCGCGGGAGCTTCCAGGACCGCTTCCTCGTGCACACCCGTGCGGGCGAGCCCTGTCCAACCTGCGGCACCACGATCCGCAAGCTGGTCGTCGGCGGACGGGGCACCTACGTATGCGAGAGATGCCAGCCGCGGCCCCGCGCGCGGCGCGCCTCAGCCTGACTGTTTCGCCGGCGGCGGGCTTTGCCGCCGGCTCACCTCACCGGTGCGGACAGAGTGAGAGCGAGCTCGGCCCCGGCCTGATCGTCCTCACGGCAGTCTGGATCTGATCCGAGAGCGTCTGCAGAGCCTGTGGATTCTGGTTCTCGAGCGCTTGGACGGCCGCCCTGAGGTCCGCCGCCAATCGGCCCTCGGCCGCGATGTTGGCGGGCGAGTCTCCGATCACCGCGACGCACCTGCGGCTGAAGCCTCGCGCCTTGGCCAGACGGTCGACGTGGGACTGGGACCGGTAGAAGGCCTCGGCATCGGTGTGGTAGCGCCGCACCGCCGGCACCAGGCAGCTGAGGATCGCCACCTCCGAGGGCGGATCGATCCCGCATTTCGTTGCCCGCGCGTTCAGCTTCGCGTCGTCGCCGCCCAGCCGGATCAGGTCCAGGCAGCCGTTGCGTACGGCCGTGACCAACCGGCTCACGTCGTGCATGCGCGAGCACACCGCATTGGCCTTTGCGAAGCTGCGTGAGTTCGAGGACTTCAGCGACCTGATCCGCTTCTGGGCGAACTTCAGCTGCTGATACTCGGGCTTGGTGAGGGCTCGCGGAGCCCGGGCCCAAGCCGGGCTCACGCCACTTGATGCCATGGCTACGCAGACCACCAACGTGCCCAGAAATCGAACGGTCCGCATCGACCGAACGCTACCCGTAACGCGGCCCCTGGACCGCGCCGTTTCGGGCGCAGCGTCCCCGAAGATCCACTAAGCGGCCAGGAGTTCGGGCAGGCGCCCCGCGCGATCGGCCGCCAGCAGCTGATCGAAGCCGCCGATCGACGCGTCACCGATCACGACCTGGGGGAAGGTGACCATGCCCGTGATCTCCTGAAGCTTGTTGCGGGCGTCCGCATCGCGTGCGAGATTGATCTCCTCGTAGGCGACGCCGCGCTTGTCCAGGAGCGCCTTGGCACTACGGCAAAATGGACAGAAGTCGGTGGTGTAGAGAGTGACGAGCTTCATGACTTCAGAAAGCATAGCTGCGCGATACGGGGTCTTTCGGTGCCCGGTTCGCTGAAGACCGACGCGATTGTGCTGCGCTCGATCCGCTACGGCGAGGCGGACCGCATCCTGCACCTCTACACAGCTGGACACGGGCGGCTCGGCGCGATCGCCAAGGGCGCGCGCCGGACCCGCAGTCGTTTCGGAGCGCGGCTCGAGCCCTTCTTCCAGATCAGCTTGGTCCTCCATGAGGGGCGCGGCGATCTCTACACCGTCACGGCGGTCGACACGCTCGAGGCGCACCCGCGCTTGCGGGAGAGTGCCGCGGCGCTCGACGCCGCGGCTCGCGCGTGTGACGCGGTCGCGCGGCTGTTCGAGACCGACGAGCCGCACCCGGAGGTGTTCGCGTTGCTGGCCAAGGAGTTGACGCTGCTGGATCTGGATCCCGCCCGCCCAGCAGCGGCGCTGACCGGGAACGGCTTGGCCTTCCGTCTCAAGCTGCTGCTGGCGGCCGGCATCGTGCCGCAGCTCGGCTCGTGCGTGAGTTGCGGCGAGCGTGACCACCTGACGGGCTTCTCGGCGGCGGCCGGCGGCGTGGTCTGCAGCTCTTGCGAGTCGGCCTCGTTCCCACTGGGGGAGGAGGCCTATGAGTTCATGGTGGCGGCGCTCGGCCGCCCCCTGGCTGAGGCGCCCGATGCCTCTGGACGGGCGCTGCAGATGGTCGAGCGCGCCGTCCGTGAGACGGCAGAGCACCACGCACAGGTCCGACTGCGGCCGGTGTTGACGGCCACGGGTCGCTTCTGACGTGCCTGGGCGGCTGTCCTTGCTGCCTGGCAGAATGGTTATGTGAACAAGGTCTACGAGCATCCCGGCGGAGCGGTCGCAGCGGCCTTCGCCGAGCGCAGCCGGTCGCGGGAGGAGACGATGCTCTCGCCGCTCGCGACACGCTCGTACCCCGCTATGCGCGAGTTCGAGGAGCCGGATTGCGGGCTGCGGACTCCGTTTCAGCGCGACCGTGACCGGATTGTGCACTGCAAGGCATTCCGCCGTCTCAAGCACAAGACCCAGGTGTTCGTGCTGCCGGCCGGCGACCACTACCGCACACGTCTCACGCACACGCTCGAGGTGACGCAGATCTCGCGCACGGTGGCGCGTGCGCTTGCGCTCAACGAGGACCTGACCGAGGCGATCGGGCTCGGGCATGACATCGGACATCCGCCCTTCGGCCATATCGGAGAGGAGGCGCTCGACGAGTGCCTGGCCGAACGCTTCGGTGAGCGCTTCTGGCACAACGAGCACTCGCTGCGGGTGGTCGAGGTGCTCGAGCGCGACGGGCGCGGGCTCAACCTGACAGAGCCGGTGCGTGATGGGATCGCGGCCCATTCGTGGCGCGCGGCCACCGGGCCGCGGACGCTCGAGGGGCACATCATCCGCTTCGTCGACCGGATCGCCTACATCAACCATGACATCGACGACGCCGTGCGCGGCGGCGTGCTCGACGCCGCGGAGTTGCCCCCCGGCCCGATCGAGATCCTTGGCGACTCGGGCTCGCGGCGGATCGATACGCTGGTCCACGACCTGGTGGAGCAGTCCGCGCGGGCCGGCGCGATCGTGCAGAGCGAGCCGGTGGGGGAGGCGATGTCGGCGCTGCGTGACTTCATGTTCGCTCACGTCTACCTCGGGCCGCAGGTCACCCAGGAGCGCGAGAAGATCAAGATCGCCGTGCGCTCGCTGTTCAACCACTTCTGCGACCACCCCGAGCAGATCCCCGACTCGATTCCCGATGGGTCGCTCTCGCGCAGGGTCACAGACCACATCGCGGGGATGACGGATCGCTTCGCGGTCGCGCTGTTCGAAGCGCTGGCCGTTCCGACGGCGTTCACGCCGTGAGTCGCTACACGGCCGATTCACGCGACCGCGTGCGTGACGCGGCCGACATGCTCGCGCTGGTTGGGTCGAAGGTCGAGCTCACCCGCCACGGCCACGACAGTTTCTTCGGATGCTGCCCGTTCCACGACGAGCGCACGGCCTCATTTCACGTGCGCCCGGACGAGAAGCACTACCACTGCTTCGGCTGCTCGGAGTCCGGGGACCCCTTCACCTTCGTGATGCTCACCGAAGGCCTGGACTTCAAGGGCGCGCTCGAGTCGCTGGCCGATCGCTTCGGGGTCAAGCTCGAGACCGAGGATGAGTCACCGGAGGCGGCCTCGCGCCGTCAGCGCCGCGAGCGGCTCTACTCGCTGCTGGACCGCGCCGCGACCTTCTACGAGCGCTACCTCTGGGAGGCGCAGGAGGCCGAGCCCGCACGCGAATATCTGCGCCGGCGCGGCTTCGAGGAGCAGATCGTGCGCGAGTTCCGCGTCGGCTACGCTCCGCAATCTTGGGATCGGCTGATCGCAGCGTCGCGTAAGGCCGGCTACAGCGCCGACGAGCTGCTCGCCTCCGATCTCGGGCGACGCAAGAAAGCGCGGCCGGATGAGCTGATCGATCGTTTCCGCGGGCGGCTCATGTTCCCCACGGCGGACGCGCGTGGCCGCGTTCGCGGCTTCGGCGCGCGCACGATGACGGGCGACGACGGGCCGAAGTATCTGAACACGTCGGAGGGCGAGGTCTACCGCAAGCGCGAGGTGCTCTACGGGATCGCCCAGGCGCGTGCCGAGGCGGCCAAGCAGGGGCGGATGATCCTCTGCGAGGGCTACACCGATGTGCTCGCGCTGCACCAGGCAGGGGTTTCCAACGCCGTCGGGATCATGGGCACGTCGCTTACCGACGAGCAGGTCGCCGAGCTCGTGCGCGTCGTCAAGGTGCTCGAGCTCTGCCTCGACGCGGACAACGCCGGGCAGCGCGCGATGGAGCGCGCGGCCAAGGTCTGCGCCGACTCGGGTCTGCAGCTGCGGGTCGTGCCGCTGCCGGCCGGCACCGATCCGGGCGAGCTGATTGCGCAGGAGGGCTCGGATGCGCTGCGCAAGCGGATCGCGGCGTCGGTGCCATATGTCGTCTTCCAGGTGGGGCGCGTGCTCGAGGCTGCCGACTTCAGCGACGCGGAGGGAAAGGACCGGGCGATCGCCGCACTGCGGCCGGTGCTGGCCGCTGTGGAGGCGAGCGTGCTGCGCGATGAGCTCGTCCGCAGCGCCGCCGGGACGCTCGAGCTGCCCGAGGCGCGGCTGGTGACACTGCTGGGGCGGGCGCCGCAGGTCGTGATCGGTGGCGGTACGGCGGTGGAGGACAGCGCATGGACGCCCGCCAGCGCCAGGACGCCCGCGGCGAGCGGTCCCCAGGCCGAGCGCTCGTTCCTGGCGATGTGCATGGCGTCACCGGACCTCGGCGCGGTCGCGCTGGCCCGCATCGATCCCGATGCCGTGCTGCTCGACGACGTTCTGCGCCGTGCCGCACGATTCCTCAGTGCGCACCTGCCCGGCGAGATCCCGGATCCTCCGGGTGACGACCCCGAGCTGATCTTCGTGGTCGACGACCTGCGCCACCGTGCCGGCCGTGGCCGCCGGGTGAGCGTCGACGAGCTCGAGCATGCGCGCCTCGTGCTCGAGCGCGACCGCCTGCGCCGTGAGATCCGCTACCTGCGCGAGCACGGCGGGGGTGGTGGCATGCTGGCCCGCCTCTCGGCCGAGCAGCAGGAGGTCCTGACGACGATCAGGACCGTCGTGACGCGTCTGGAACGCCCTGTTTAGTGAGCTTTCCGTCCGCGGGGCATGCGAACATATGTTCTGTGGATCGGTTGGAACTTCAGCTCGCTGTAAATGCGGGGCTCAGTATCGCTGGGCTTGCGGTGCGCTTTCGGTGCAGCAAAGGGAGCGTGCGCTACTGGCTCGCGAAGTACGGGCTGAAGACACAGCACAGATCCAGGCGTGAGTCGAATCATGCGGCGCTCGCTGCTCGGGATGCCGGCGTGCAGAGCTTTCTGGGCTCGTGTCCGAAGCACGGCGAGACCGAATTCCTGCTTCGGTCGGACGGCGGAGCACGCTGCAGACGCTGCCGCAGCGAAATGGTTGTGGATCGTCGGCGCAGGGTGAAGGAAATACTGGTGGCGGAGGCTGGTGGCCAGTGTGTGACCTGCGGTTACCACAGGTACGTCGGAGGGTTGGCGTTCCATGATCTCGACCCATCGACGAAGGAGATGGGGCTTGCCAGTGAGGGCAGAGCGATAGCGATCGAGAGGCTGCGAGCAGAAGCGCGAAAGTGTGTGCTGCTCTGTCACAACTGCCATGCCGAGGTTGAAGCGGGCTTGCTCGAAGTGCCGATACACTCGAGTCAACGAGCGGCGTGACCTTGGGTGAGCCGGTCGACATAGTGGGGAGTGGCGAAATTGGCAACCGCACCTGACTGTTAATCAGGCGTCGAAAGACTTGTGGGTTCGAGTCCCACCTCCCCAGCTTGGAGAAGGCCCGGGATCTGGAGGAT
Organism: Solirubrobacteraceae bacterium; assembly: GCA_050696795.1. Classification (GTDB taxonomy): domain Bacteria; phylum Actinomycetota; class Thermoleophilia; order Solirubrobacterales; family Solirubrobacteraceae; genus Palsa-465. Next base: position 10,660 of record JBOGYJ010000162.1, read on the forward strand.
TCTGGGCCTTCTTGGTGGTCGCCTGGGGGCCAAGCCCTCCGAAATGCTGCCCGAATAGGCGCCGGCGCAAGTAGTACCAGGGGGCCCGCGCGACGGCCAGAAGCGCGGCGACGGCGAACTGCGAGCGCCACGCATCGCCGCTACCGGTCGCGCGGCCCACCGGTTACGCAGGCGAATGGATAGATCTACGTTGGCGCGGCAACGCCAATAGTCAACTCTGCATCTCGCTGTCGAACTAGGCCGTGCGGTGGGGGCCATGTCGTTCGCTGAGGGGGTCGATCGGGGGCAGCGAAAGTTGGAGCAGCTTGTGCCGGGGCCACGGCACCTGCTCGCGGTGCTGGCGGTCGTGCAGGTATGTGCGGTCGCGTTCTTAGCGGTGTGGAACGTGTGGGGGTTTCCGATCTTCGGGCCCGACGAGGGCGCTCACATCTCGTACATCTCGTCGATCGCCGATCGTGGCCGGCTACCGTCACTGCGCGACCCGTCGGCGCCGGAGGTGCAGGCGATCGGCGTAGGGACCTATCCGCACCGGAGTCTGGTCGCTCCTTCCAAGGCCGGTCTGGCGGGCGAGAACTACGAGGCGTTCCAGCCGCCGCTGTATTACCTACTGGCAACGCCGGCCTACCTGATCCCGCGCGGCTTCATTCACAAGATCAGGGCGGTTCGGCTGTTCGACGGGCTCCTGCAACTGGTTGGTGTCGGGCTACTCGCGTTGCTGGCCCGTGCGATCTTCGGCCGCCGCTGGCTGATCGCGAGGAGCTCCTCGATGAGCTCGGCCGCGCGGGTGGGACCGTCGTTCGTGATCGCCCAGTCGGCCAGCTCATGTGTACGGGCGGACAGGTCCGGGTGGTGTGCCAGGGCTCGTTCCGCGGCCAGGCGCAGGGCGGGCGCGGCGAGGAGCCGCCAGGGCAGGCGGACTCCGAGACCGGCCCAGTCGAGCCGGGCGGCGTTCTCCGCCATATCGCCGCTGTGCGGCACCGCCAGGATCGGCACACCGCGCTCGAGCGCACGCGCGATCGTGCCGTGCCCGGCGTGGCAGATCACCAGGTCGGCGGCACTCATCGCATCCGCATAGGACATCCAGTTGACAAGCCGCGCCCGGCGCCCTGCCCTGATGGGCCGGGTGGCTGGACGGCGGTCGAGCGACGCCAGCACGCGCACGTCGAGGCCGCGCAGCCCCTCCAGCGCGGCCCGTACCAGCCGCTGCTTCGGATCGTGTGAGGTCGATGGCGCCACTACCACCAGTGGCTCATCGCCGGACGGCGGCGTCACCGCCGCCGCACCCGGCGGCTCCCAGAGCATCGGCCCGACGACGTGCACGGCGGGTGGCCAATCGCGCGGGTACTCGAGTTGGGGGAACGTTGCGACCAGGCAGAGGCTCGAGCTCAGCCCGCCGTGCAGGCGGGCCGTCGGCTGCAGCCCCAGACGCCGCCGCGTTTCGTTGAGCTCGTCGCGGCCCTGCCGCAAGCCCTTCTCCAACGGCCGCTCGAACAGCGACCAGAACGCGTGCCCGGCGCGCGTGGCCGGGAGCCGGGCCCCGATCGAGTAAGGCGCGAAGCCCGGAGCCGTGACCGGATACAGGTGCGGGACGAGCGTGGCCGTCGGGATCCCCTCGAGTTCGGCCGCCAGCGCCGGCGCGAGCGTGAGGATGTCATGCACGACGACGTCCGGGTGCCGTGCGGCGATCGCCGCACGCGTTGGCGCGGTCGCGCGCACGACGGCCTCGTATGGCTTGAGCGGCTGCTCCCGAGTCGGGAACACCGGGTACTCGGGCGCGGGCACGAACTCCATGCCCGCTGCCACCACATGCTCCCGCCACCGCTCCCAGGTTTCGTAGGTGACCTCGTGGCCGCGCTCAACGAGGCGTCGGCCGAGCGCCAGCATCGGGAACGCGTGACCGGGCTGGCCAAAGGCGCCGAGGAAGATGCGGCGTGACGTGCTCACGGTCGCTGGTGGCGTGCTCACGGTCGCTCGTGGCGCTCGTGGCGAGCTCACGGCCGCCCTGCGCGGCCGCTCAGGCCGCCATCTCCGCGAGGGTGCGCAGCTGCTCGAACTGCTGCTCGCGTGTGTAGCCCAGCGGCGACACAAGCAGCGTCCCGACGCCCGCGTCGCGGTAGGCGGCCAGCCTGTCGGCAACCATATCCTTGGGCCCGACGAGCGAGACCAGGTCGATCAGTTCATCGGGAATCGCGGACATGGCCTCCTCGCGTTTGCCGTCCAGGTAGAGATCCTGGACCTCAGCCGCCGCATCCTCGAAGCCGTACTCGCAGACCAGGGCGTTGTAGAAGTTCTGCTTGCGCGAGCCCATGCCGCCGACGTAGAGCGCCAGCGCCGGCCGCATGAAGTTGCGCGCGGTCTCGAGGTCGTCGCTGATGTGCACGCTGACCTGCGGAGTGATCTCGAAGCCGTCGAGCGTGCGGCCTGCCTTAGCCGCGCCCTCCAGCAGCCGGGTGCGGAAAGTGCCTACGTGCTCGGGTGAGAAGAAGGTCGGCAGCCAGCCGTCCGCGATCTCGCCCGCGAGGGCGGTGTTGCGCGGCCCGATCGCGGCCAGGTAGAGCGGGATCTGCTCCTGCACGGGCGCGATCGTGAGCTTCAGGGGCTTGCCGGGGCCGTCGGGCAACGGCAGCTGCAGGGTCTCACCCGCATACACGAGCCGCTCGCGCCGCAGCGCCATGCGCACCACGTCGAAGTACTCGCGCGTGCGCTGCAGCTGCCTGCCGAAGCGCTGCCCGTGCCAGCCCTCGGACACCTGCGGACCGGAGGTCCCGAGTCCGAGGATCATACGCCCGCCCGAGAGCTGGTCGATCGTCGCGGCGGTCATCGCGGTCATCGCCGCGCTGCGCCCAGGGATCTGGAAGACGGCGGAGCCAAGCTTGACCTTCGAGGTCTGGCCCGCGAGCCAGGCGAGGATCGTGGCTGCGTCGGAGCCGTACGCCTCGGCGGTCCAGACCGAGTCATAGCCCAGCTCCTCGGCGGCTCGGACGGCCGCGAGCTGCTCGTCGGCGCCGCCCCAGAGGCCCCAGTAGCCGATGTGAAGGCCGAGTTTCATGAGGCAAGCCAGCCTACTGCGAATCCGGGCCTGAGAAGATGGTCCATATGACCTCGAGCAATCACGGCACCGTCCGCTACGGATACAAGGCATCCGCGGAGCAGTTCCCGCCGCGGCAGCTGGTCGATTTCGGCGTGAGCGCCGAGCGCCATGGCTTCGACATAGTCGCCGTCTCCGACCACTTCCAGCCCTGGCGCCACCACGGCGGGCATGCCCCCAACTCACTGATCTACCTATCGGCACTGGGCGAGCGCACCGAGCGCGTCACGCTTGCCACCAGCGTGCTGACCCCGACGCTGCGCTACCAACCGGCGGTGATCGCGCACACCTTCGCGACGCTCGCCTGCCTGAACCCGGGCCGCGTGATCCTTGGCATCGGCACCGGCGAGGCGATGAACGAGAACCCCTCGATCGGGATCGAGTGGCCGAGCTTCAAGGAGCGCTCAGAGCGCCTGGCCGAGGCGGTCGCGCTGATCCGCGAGCTCTGGACCGGGGAGCGCGTCAGCTTCGAGGGTAAGTACTACCGCACGCTCAAGGCCACGATCTACGACCGCCCCGAGCTGCCGATCCCGATCTTCATCGCCGCCGGCGGACCCAAGGCCGCGGCCCTGGTGGGGAAGATCGGTGATGGTTTCATCGTCACCAGCGGCAAGGGCGAGGACCTCTACCACACGCTGCTCGGCGGACTCGAGGAAGGCGCCGAGAAGGCCGGCCGCGACCCCGGCAAGATCGACAAGTTCATCGAGATCAAGGTCTCCTACGACCGCGACGCGGACTTCGCGATGCACGCCTGTGAGCCGTGGGCGGCACTTGCGCTGACGGCCGAGGAGAAGGGCAGCACCGAGGACCCGATCGAGATGGAGAAGCTCGCGGAAGGCGCCAAGGATCGCGCCCACACCCGCTTCATCGTCTCCGACGACCCCGACGAGGTCGTCGAGAAGATCGGCTTCTACGTCGAGCTCGGCTTCCAGGACCTCGTCTTCCACTTCCCGGGCGAGGACCAGGAGCGGGCGCTCACGCAGTTCGCCGCCGACGTGATGCCGCGGCTGCAGGACCGTTGGGGTAGGCGGTAGCCGCGGGGGTCGTCCAGCGGGACGAACCCCCGGGCAGATGGCCTGTCAGGTCAGGTCGTCGAAGTCGCCACGTACCCAGCCGATGTAGCGCTCCGCCGAGCGCTGCACGGCAGCCGCGGCGTCGCTGCTCGGCCCGCGCCCGAAGTTGTCGTAGATCCGCTCGAACTCAAGCTCGGTCACGCCGGCGGCCAGCCGCGCGACCACCGCCGCCGAGAGGGGGATGCGGTTCGGGTAGCTGCGCATGAAGGTGACCGTCTTGCCGTCAGGGTTGCCATGGATCGTGTCGCTGCTCAGCAGCACGCCGCGGCCGCCCGCGCCGCCGGCCCAGTGCAGCAGAGAGGAGCCGCGGAAGTGCCCGCCCAACTCGTGCAGGACGAGCCCGGGCGCGATCTCGTGCCGGCCACTCCAGGAGGTGATCGCCGAGTCGGGGCGCTGAACCCATTCGAGCAGCGGCTCGCACACGAGGATCGGGGCCTGCTCGAGTGCGTGGCTCCAGGCGCTCTGCACGCCGAACATGTGCGGGTGGCTGGCGGTGATGGCGAGCACCGGCCCGTGCTCGTGGATCTGATCGACCGCGGCTCGGTCGATGAACGGCGGGACGTCCCAGAGCACGCTTCCCCGTGGTGTCAGGACCAGGTGAGCCTGCTGTCCGATGGCTACGCTCGGCTCGACCTTCAGGCCGTATAGATCCGGCTCGAGCTCCTCGATCCGCACACGGTGCCCGGCCTCGCGCAGCTCGCGCAGGCTGGTCCAGATCTGGCCGTCGGCCGGCACCCACTGGCGCTCGTCGGCGCAGATCCTGCAGCTGCCGACGGGTTCGGTGTGCTCGACCCCGCAGGTTGCGCACTGCACGACCGCCCCCGGATGAATCGGCGGTTCGCTCATCGGCCCGCTCAGAGCCCGACTCCGAGCTTCTCGAGCAGCTGCTCGACCGACTTGAGCCGTGGCACGAACAGGAACGAGAAGCGCGCGACCGCGCCCTCGACCGTCAGGTGCGAGCGCATCAGCACGGTCGGGTCGCTCGCGTGGCCGACGGTCGCGCCACTCTGGGAGATCATGCGACCGAGCAGGTCGATCTCGACCTGCGGGGGCTCGACCTCGAGTGGGACGCCGGTCATCTCGACGATCGCGTTCAGGTACGAGGCGGACAGGATGTTGCCCACCTCCTGCAGGGCGGTGCGGCCCATCTCCTCGGCCAAGTTCGTCCCGAGCAGGTCGCAGAGCTGCTCGGCCGCGTCCTCGGGGAAGATGAGCAGCATGTTTCCCTGCTCGCCGGCGATCGGCGTGTCGACCAGCGCCGAGCGGTTCATCGGCTCGCCGAGCTCGTCGAGCGCCCGCGCCAGCACCGTCAGCACCGCCTTCGAGTAACCGACGTCAACCGGGCGGCCGATCAGCGTCGAGAGCGCAGTGGCGGCGTGGCCGGAGCCGATGTTGGCGATCTCGGCCAGCGCACTCTGCTGCATCTCGCTGAACTCGTAGGCCTCGCCCTCCTGCGCAACCTCGTAGACGCCGCTCAGCGCGCCGGGGCGGAGGATCGGCACGACCTCGTCATCGTGGTAGACGGCGCCGTCGGTGAACTCGCCGTGGGCCATGCGGGGGATAGCGACCTGCTCGGCGCTGATCTGGTTGACCAGCTCGTCGACCAGCAGCGCGAAGCGCTTACCGGCGCCCCACATGACGACGGCGGAGGGACGCTCACCGGGCTCCAGGCCGAGCCGCTGTGCCAGGTCGACCAGCTCCAGCACATCCTCACGGAAGCGCACGACCCGGAGGTCCCCGACCTGGCGAACCTCGTGGTCCCTGAGGTGGAAGGCCTGCTCCGTGGAGGACATCGGCAGCGCCCAGCTGAGCCCGCCAGCTTTGACAACAAGGAGGTGAACCGGCTCTGACACTGACCGCGACTTCCCTTCTCCGGGCAGGCCTGGGGCGAGGACCGACATGCCGGAGGAGGGACTCGAACCCCCGACACGCGGATTATGATGACTGACGGACTCGTGAAATATGACGCAATTTCCGGGAACAACCTTTAGATATAAGCCTCCCACTGCAGCTTCCGCAGACCATTTAAGAAACACGGAAGAAACTTGGGGCGGACTTGCGCCGACGCCGAGTGTACCTTGAGGGCGCGATGGCGGACGCTGTGATCAGGCCAGCCGGCTACACGACGATCCGCTCGGACGCGCGGGGAAGCCGATCGTTCTACGCGTACTGGACTGACGCGGAGGGCAAGCACGGACGGCGGCTCGGTCCGGCGCACGCAAAAGACTCCGGGCGGCGGACCGCACGCGGGGCGATCGTCTGGCGCGCCGGCGACGGGCCACTTCCCAGCGCCGAGCACGTCACGCCCAAGGACGCGGACACTCAGCTGCGGGCGATCCTCGTTGCGGCCCCCAGGACGAGCGAGGCGCGAAGCGAGCGGACCTTGCAGGACTCGGTCGAAGGCTGGATGCTCGAGCGGGACTCCGAACGGGGTTTGAAGCGCTCGACGACGATGGACTACCTGGATCTGTTCGAACGCCTCTACCGCGACCTCGGCGCGGACACCAACGTGGCTGATCTCGAGCCGGGCAAGCTGCAATGGTATTTCTCGACGTTCGAGTCACAGCGCGTCGTGGGTCCGCAACGCGCAGCGCAAGCGCGCGAGGCGGGCGAGACCGTCCGCAAGGTCGTGATCGAGCGCTGGACCGCGCAGCCCCCGGGATCTCAGCGCGTCGAGGTGCCCACGCAGGCCGAAGCGGAGCTTCTCGCCACGGAGATCGGCGGCACCTGGAAGCACCGCGCCCCGGGGGTCTACCGCGTCGTGCCCGCGAATAGCCAGCGAGCTCAGCGGGTGCCGCGCGCCCAGGCTGAACAGCTCCGCGCACAAGGATGGGTGATCGAGCGGCGCTCGGCTGAGAGGCTCCTGTTGTGTGCGCCGGCGTCGCCGCAGACCCGCAACAAGTACCGCGACCTGCTCTGTGCCGTGCTCGATTACGCGCGGCGTCAGCGATGGATCGAGAAGAACCCGCTGATGGACGTGCGACGTTCGAGCCGCCGCCACGATCGGGAACGCAGCTTGCGTCGTGACGACTTCTACGACACCGACGAGGTCGGGCGCTTGCTCGAGCACGCGCCCGGCAGCTTCGAGAGGGCGTTCTGGCTGTGCGGGTTCCATGCCGGGATGCGGCTGCCGGGGGAAGCACTCGGACTACGCTGGGGCGCCGTCGACTTCGACGCCGGCGTGGTGCGGATCTACGACAACTGGGTCCGCAACGCGGCCGGCGGGACCAAGACGATGGACTCGGCGCCGGTGCCGATGACACCGCAGCTGCGCGCGGTGCTCGCGACGCAGGTGGCACGTCGCGACTTCACCAGCGACGATGACTTCGTCTTCACCCGCGATGGCTTCGGGCGTCCTGCGGCGCAGCAGCCGATCCGCAAGGCCTTCAAGGTGGCCGCTGCTGCGGCGGGACTGAAGATCATCCCGATGTACAACGCGCGGCACAGCTTCGGGACGTCGCTGGCGCGCGACGGCGTCGATGTCCGCACGATCCAGGCGCTGATGCGTCACGACCGCTTGTCCACGACCGAGCAGTACATGGCGTATGCGCCGCAGCCGGAGCTTGCCGAGCGCATCACCGCGGCGCTGCAACCACGCGGCGGCGCACATCGCGTGCCGCCGTCTGTCGCGCCCGACCTGTCGGCCTTTCTGGCGAGGCTTGACGAGGAGGTGCCGGCCAAGTGGGCGAGGGAGGTTGAGCGACTGCTCGCCGAGGCGAATTCGACGGCTGGCGGCTAGCGTTGGGGGGAGGCGGCGGCGTCTTGACGGATGCCAGCCGCGGGCCGGCAAAGCAGGCTACCGCCCATCAGCAGCTCAGCCACCGGGAGCTGCGTTGGGCGACGTCGCGAGGCTGTCGGTAACTCTGACGAGGCTTGCACCAGCTGGTGTACAGCCACGCTCGATCGAGACGCGCGTTGGGCGCGAATACGAGGGCGCTCGCGAAACGCTCGGTGGAGACTTGCATTCGCTCGTGCGCTGGCATCTGCACGGACGCTCGCGCGTGAATGTGATCCTCGGACTCCAGCACATCAGCAACCTGGGCCGGATCGCTTTCGCCGGCACCCGGCGCGGAGCTACGATGCCGCTAATGACGACGCGGCTGCCAGCTGCACCAGCTCGCCGCGGCGATCTGCAACCGGTAGAGCACCGAGCGACATGGGTTGCATGGGGGCTCGCGCTACAGGCGATCGGGGTCGGGATACCGGTCACCGTCGCGCTGCGCCACGCCAACCACGACGGCGTTCTGGGCAGCGTCACGCACTACACGATCAGGCTTGTGTTGCACGAGATGCTTCGCAGCCACGCCTATGTCGCGTTGATCCTGCTCGGCGTTGCCGTGTACGTGGCAGGCGCGGTGATCATGGCCCGCCCGTTCTGCTCCCGCAAGTCCAGATTGCTGACGGCCGTGCCTGTCGTGGCGATCGTAGGTTTGGCAGTGCTGGGAGTCCTCGCCGTCGTGTGCGCGGCGATCATCGCGCTGGCCCAGGATTCCTCTGGTGTTGAGGCGGTACTCAACGGCATCTCGTGGCCCGGCACCGACGGTCGAAAGCGCCGTAAGTAGCTCCGATGAGCTGACCGCAGCGGTTGACGTGCCGCTGCGATTCCCGACACGTGGTGCTAGCATTGACAGCATTGCTGACTGAGACTCTAAGGAGTTGGATCAATGTCGACCCTGACGGTGCGCAACCTTGATGATGACCTGAAGACGCGGCTGCGCGTACGGGCTGCACAGCATGGACGGTCGATGGAAGCCGAGGCGAGAGAGATCCTTCGTGCGTCGCTGAGCACTCAGCCGCGCACGGGTCTTGGAACCAGGATTCATAACCGGTTCGCCGGGCTGGGGCTTGATGAACTCGAGATCCCGCCGCGGGATGAGCTTCCGCGCGCGCCAGAGTTCGTGGCGTGATCGTTCTTGACACGAACGTCGTTTCGGAGCTCTCCAAGCCAACACCCGATCCGATCGTTGTCGCCTGGGTGGACGCTCAGACCGAGCTGGCGATCGCGGCGCCAGCGTTGGGAGAGTTGCGCTTTGGTGTGGCCCGACTACCCGCGGGCAAGCGAAGAACAACCTTGAGCGAGGCGATCGATCAGTTCGTGACCGATGATCTCGGCGGTCTGGTGCTTCCCTTCGACGTGGCATCCGCCGATGCATACGGCCTGATCGTCGCTGCGCGCGAACGAGTCGGCACCCCGATCGGGATCGCGGACGCCCAGATCGCAGCTATCTGCCACATCCACGATGCCGTACTCGCAACCCGGAATGTTCGCGACTTCCTCGACACCGGAATCGACCTCGTCAACCCCTGGGATCCGCCAGACACTGCCGTCGATAGGTGACCGCCGACCCACGGCACGGTCGAACCGACTATCGGCACGAGACCCGCATTCGCGTTGCCGCGCAACTCCCCGCGTGCCCACACGCGTTGCGCTCTGCGCGGCGAGCGGAACCACTGAGTGGCAAACCAATTGCCTGGGCGCGGGGTGTAGGGACCGCTCTGATCGCGGGAGTGCGAGATGGTTATCCGCGCGACGGCTCGAGGCATGGATGATGAGGCGCTCCGCGAGCGTGGTCTGGCGCTCTGGAAATTAGGTGAGAATCTCTTTCGTCTCGACAGGTTTTGAGGAGTCGGTAGATCGCTTCGGCGAGGCGGCGTCGACGCTCTGGGAACTGGTGTTGCTCCGAGGTGTGGCCGTTCAGGCATGGCTGCGACAGTCGAATGCGTTGCTGTACCTCGGGCGATGCCGGGACTCATTGGAAGTCATTGAGAAGGTGCTCGCGCTCAACGTCACCGTGCCCACACTCCCCAGACCTGATTCCGGATGCGCTCGCTTTGCGGGTTTTTCTGCTGGAGCAGTTGGGTCAGGTGCACGACGCACCTGTCGCCGCTGCGTCACTAATCGAAGAGCTTGAACCTTGGCGCGACGCGGTCCCAGCGTATGGGTGTCGCCTTGGCGTTTGTGACGCAGGGGCGCATCGCCCAGTCCCTTGGGGATCGCGAGCGCGCGTTGTCGGCGTTCGACGAGACTGTCACGCGCTGCATGAACGTCACTTCAAGCGCGAATAGGGCAGCCGTGACCAATCCTGCCGAGCTTCACAACTTGCTCGCTTCGGGATCTGAACCTTCGGCAAGGGCGATCGTGTTTGCGTGGCCCCCCCGATCCGTCCGACACGACTGCCGACCTCTGGAGAAACCTGTGGAGAAACTTGATCTCGAGAGGCCGGCTAGGTATGATCCAAATACCTTGATTTACAGGCTTTTCTGGATGCCGGAGGAGGGACTCGAACCCCCGACACGCGGATTATGATTCCGCTGCTCTAACCGACTGAGCTACTCCGGCTGGAGTGGTTGCCGAGTCTATAAGCTCGCGCCGCCTCGCCGCCGCCAGACGCGTGAGCGCACCCACGAAAGGCTCCACGATGCTGGCGATACCGAACTTCTCAGAGGGCCGCGACGCGCACAAGATCGCGGCACTGGCGCAGGCGCTGACGAGTGTCAGGGGTGTGCGCCTGCTCGACATCCACACCGACCCCGACCACAATCGCACGGTCTACACCCTCGCCCCCGCCGACGACCCGCGCGGCGCCGGCCCTGCGGGCAACGGTCCGAGCCTGGCCGACGCGCTCACCGCCGGGGCCGTCGCGGCGATCGAGCGGCTCGACATCGCCACCCACGAAGGCTCGCACCCGTACGTCGGCATGCTCGACGTGGCACCGATCGTCTACATGGAGGAGGGCGAACGCGGCGCCGCCTGCGCGCAGGCGCTCGTGCTCGCCGATCGGCTCGGCGGCGAGCTCCATATCCCGGTCTTCCTCTACGGCGCGTTGACCGGCTCGAGGGTCACGCGCGCCGCCATCCGCCGTGGTGGCCCTACGACCCTCCAGCGTCGGATCGACGCGAGTGAGCTCACGCCCGACTTCGGCCCCAAGCGGCTGCATCCACGCGCCGGTGCTGTGCTGGTCAGCGCCCGCCCGCCGCTGATCGCCTTCAACGTCGAGCTCGCCCCGCCGGCGACGCTCGAAACCGCACGGCAGATCGCGGCGCTGATCCGTGAGGGGGGCCCCGAGGGGCTGCCCGCCGTCAGGGCGATCGGTCTCACCCTGCCGCACCGTGAGGACATCGCCCAGGTCTCGACCAACGTCGAGGATTACCGTCAGACGAACCTCGCGACGCTCGTCGCGGCGATCGCCAGGCACGCGACTCCGGTGCGAGCGGAGGTCGTCGGTCTGCCGCCGCGGGTGGCGTTCGACGGGTTTCCCGACGAGCTTCCGGTCGCCAACCGTCGATACCTCGAGGACGCGTTACGCAGCACGGCGGAAAATGCCCCGGATAACGACTAGAGTCCGTTGTCGAGATGGCCCAGACCAAGCGCAAGCGCCAGACCAAGCACCGCGGTAATGCTGGCGGCGGCATCGTGACACGTGGGCGCACGGGTCGTCCGCCGACTGCAGATGAGAAGAAGCGCAACGACCGCGACCAGCGACGTGAAGATCGTCTGAACCGCAAGCCGACCTTGAAGGGCTCGGCCCTCAAAGCACTGCTGGCCGGCGCCTTCATGTTCATCTTCCTGCTGCTCACCAACAGCACCAAGACCGGCAACAAGGTCGTCGTTGCGTTCGTCTACGCGGCCGTAGCGATGCTGCTCTACGTTGGCCTCGGCTACTACCTCGAGATGTTCCTGTGGCGCCGACGGATGGCCAAGAAGGCGTCCGCCTCGCGGCGATGATCGACGTTCGCGCCTTCACCGTCGGCCCGATTCAGGAGAACTGCTACTTCGTTCGCCGGGCGCAGGCCAAGAGCGCGGTGATCGTGGACCCAGGGGAGGAGGCGCCACGGTTGCTCGAAGCGCTCACAGCGCTCGGTATCGACTCGGTCGCGGCGATCCTGCTGACGCACTGCCACTTCGACCACGTCGGCGCGGTCAAGGCCATGCACGACACCACCGGGGCGCCCGTGTACTGCCCCGAGCTCGAGCGCGCGGTGCTGGCAAACATCAACGACTACGTCCGTCTGCCCGGCTTTGGCCCGTTCGAGAGCTACGAGGCGGAGCGCACCGTCGCCGGCGGCGAGACGCTCGAGCTCGCCGGCCTCACCTTCGACGTCCGCTTCACACCCGGTCACAGTCCGGGTCATGTCACCTACGCGGTTCGTGGCGAGGAGACGCTGCTCTGCGGTGATGTGCTCTTCCAGGGATCCGTCGGCCGTACCGACCTGCCGGGCGGCGACTGGCCCACCCTGCTCGCCTCGATCGAGTCGCTGCTCGCGGAGTTCTCGCCCGAGACCCGCGTCCACCCGGGCCACGGCGGCGTGACCACGCTCGCCGAGGAGCAGGCGACCAATCCGTTCCTCCGCGAGCTCGCGCACCACTCGTGAGCCGCGGCGGACGGAAGGCGCCGCGGCGATGATCCAGGCGCCGAAGGGAACCTATGACGTCCTGCCCCAGGACGCAGCCGGTCGTCGCGCGCTCGCGGCTCACGCCGAGCGCGTGCTCGGCGCCGCCGGCTACGACCGCATCGAGACGCCCGCGTTCGAATCAACCGAGCTCTTCGCACGCGGCGTGGGCGAGGCGACCGACATCGTCCAGAAGGAGATGTACAGCTTCGACGACGGCGGCGGGCGCTCGCTGACGCTGCGGCCCGAGGGAACGGCGCCTGTCTGCCGTGCCTACATCGAGCACGGAATGCACAAGCTCCCGCCGCCGGTGAAGCTCTGGTACCTGTCGTCGTTCTTCCGCGCCGAGAACCCGCAGAAGGGCCGCTACAGGCAGTTCTGGCAGGTCGGGGCGGAGGTCATCGGCGCCGCCGGCCCCGAGACCGACGCCGAGCTGATCGTGCTGCTCCATGAGCTGCTCGACGCGATGGGCGTGAAGGGCGCACGGCTGCGGCTCGCGAGCCTCGGCCAGCCCGAGACCCGAGGCGCCTACCGCGAGGAGCTGACGGCGTATCTCCGCGCGCATGCGGGGCAGCTCTCGCCCGAGGCCAGGGCCCGCATCGACCTCAATCCGATGCGCGCCTTCGACGCCAGCGACCCGGGCACGCAGCGCGTCATGGACGATGCCCCGAAGCTGCTCGATCGACTGGCGCCCGAGGATCGCGAGCACTTCGAGCGCGTCAAGCAGCTGCTCGACGCCGCCGGCATCGCCTACGAGCTCGACCCGACACTCGTGCGCGGCCTCGACTACTACACGCGCACGCTGTTCGAGTTCTCGAGCGACGCGCTCGGTGCCCAGTCCGGTGTGGGTGGCGGGGGCCGCTACGACCGGCTGATCGAGCAGCTCGGTGGCCAGTCGACGCCGGGCATGGGCTGGGCCGCCGGCCTCGAGCGGATCCTCCTGGCCGCGCCCGAGCAGCCGACGGTGCCCGATCTGGTCGACGTGCTGGTGACCATCGCTGATCGTGACAACCGCGACGCCCACACCGCGGCCTTCGTGATCGCCCACGAGGCCCGCCGCGCCGGCCTCGCCGCCCAGCTCGAGCTCACGGGCCGGTCTTTGAAGAGCGCGCTCAAGCACGCAGATCGGATCGAGGCTCGCTACGTTGCCATCGTGAACGATGCTGAGCAGGCGGGGCTCAAGGACATGAGCAGCGGCGAGCAGAGGGAGCTGTCAACCGGCGCGGTGATCGCCGCGATCCTGCGGGGGAATCGTCTCTAGATGAAGCGCTCACCGCGAGCAAACCGCTACCGCGACGCCTGGGCAGCCGAGCTCACGTCCGCCCGCACCGGCACCACCGCCCGCGTCGCCGGTTGGGTGCACCGCCGCCGCGACCACGGCGGGCTGATCTTCATCGACCTGCGCGACCGCTCGGGTTTGCTGCAGCTCGTCTTCCATCCGGAGAGCGCTTCCGAGGCCCACGCGACCGCGCACCGTCTCCGCTCGGAGGACGTGATCACCGTCTCCGGCAGGGTCGTCGCGCGCGACCCGGAGAACATCAACCCCAACCTGGTCACCGGCGAGATCGAGGTCGACGTCTCCGAGGTCGAGATCCTCTCCGGCGCCGAGACGCCGCCATTTCAGGTCGACGACGATGGCCCGGTCGACGAGACCCTGCGCCTGCGCCACCGCACGCTGGACCTGCGCCGCAACCCGATGCGCGAGGCGCTCGAGTTGCGACATCGCGTGATCCAGACGATGCGCGGCGTCTTGGACGAGCGCGACTTCCTGGAGATCGAGACGCCGTTCCTGACACGCTCCACGCCCGAGGGCGCGCGCGACTTCCTCGTGCCCGCCCGCGCCGGGGCCGGGCGGGAACCGGGTCATTTCTACGCGCTGCCGCAATCGCCCCAGCTGTTCAAGCAGCTGCTGATGGTCGGTGGTCTCGAGCGCTACTACCAGATCGTCCGCTGCTTCCGCGACGAGGACTCGCGCGCCGACCGACTACCCGAGTTCACCCAGCTCGACATCGAGATGGCCTTCGTCGACGAGGACGACGTCATCGGCCTGCTGGAGGCGGTCTTCGGCGAGGTCTTCGCCAGCGAGGGCTTCCCGGCCCCGCAGGCCCCGTGGCAGCGCATCACCTGGGCCGAGGCGATGAGCCGCTGGGGCTCCGACCGCCCGGACCGCCGCTTCGGCCTGGAATTGCATGATTTGTCGGAGGCGGTTCGCTCCTCCGGCTTCCAGGTCTTCTCCGGCGTCCTCGGCGGGGGTGGTGGGGCGGGATCAAGTCCGGGCGCCGTCATCGGCGTCAACGGTGGGCGTCTTGACCTGCCGCGCTCCGAGCTGGACGCCCTGACCGATTTCGCCAAGGGCTACGGCGCGCGCGGCCTGGTGTGGGCGTTCGTCCAGGAGGACGGGTCCTTGCGTTCTCCGATCGCCAAGTTCCTCTCCGAGGCTGAGATTGACGCGATCAAAGCGACGCTCTCGGCAAAGGTCGGCGACGCGCTTTTTGTGGTGGCCGATGCGGTAGCCACCGCCCGCACGGTGCTGGGCGCGCTGCGGCTCGAGCTCGCGCGGCGCTTTGCGCTGATCCCCGACGATGCCCCGCACGATCTGCACTGGGTCGTGGAGTTCCCGATGTTCGCGTCCGACGGGGAAGGCGGCTGGACCGCCGAGCACCACCCGTTCACCGCGCCGACCGGCGACCTTTCGGAGCCCGCGAGCCTGCTCTCACGCTCCTATGACCTGGTGTTGGACGGCAACGAGATCGGCGGTGGCTCGATCCGCATCCACTCGGCCGACGTGCAAAAGCGTGTCTTCGAGATCATCGGATTGGACGAGGAGGAGGCGGGTAAGCGTTTCGGCTTCCTGCTCGACGCATTCAGGTACGGCACCCCGCCGCACGGCGGCATCGCGATGGGCATCGACCGTCTGGTTGCGATCCTCGCGGGCCGGGACAACATTCGCGAGGTCATCGCCTTCCCCAAGGCCACGTCCGGCGCCGATCCGCTGACGGGCGCACCCGCGCCCGTCGATGACATCCAGCTCCGCGAGCTGGGCCTGCGCCTCCGGTAGACGGCGGTAGACGGGCGCGGGACGGGCGCGGGACGGGCGCGGGACGTGTAACAAAAGTGTGTCGATCTGCCCGCGCCGCAGCGGCGCGCGGGCAAGCTGTTCGGCATGTCAGGCGAACTTTTGACGTACAGGGCGCAGGACGATCACCGTACGTCAAAAGTTCGGATGTCCGCGCTGGCGGCGAAGCAGTCCGGCTGCATCACCTGGGCGCAGCTCCGTGCGCTTGGGATTGCGGCCTCGTCAATCCGCCGCTGGACCGCAACGGGATACCTGATCCTCGTGCTGCCGCGCGTCTACGCCGTCGGGCATCTTGCCGCTGACAATCGGAGCCGGCTCGTTTCCCTCGCCCTGTTCGCCGGGCCAGCTGCCTGCGTCAGCCACGGAACCTGTGCCCACTGGCGCGGCTGGCTCCGCTACCCGGTGCGCGCGACTCACATCAGCACGCCGCGGCGGATTCGTAGGAATCTGCCGGCAGTTGTGATCCATTCAAATCGTGAGCTCGACCGCGAGCTCATCAACGGCGTCCCCTGCACCACGGTCACCCAGACGCTGCTCGACGTCGCCGCCACCGAGTCACGCAAGCTCGTCCACCGCGGCCTTGCCCAGCTCGACTACGAACACAGACTGAACCCGCAGGGGATACAGGCCGCCTGTGGGCGCGGCCGACCCGGCAGCATGCATCTGCTCTCCGCACTCGACACCTACATGCCCCAGCTCGCGCGCACCAAGAGCGGGCTCGAGGACGAGTTCCTGTATGTGTGTCAACGCTTCGGCATTCCGCTGCCCGAGGTCAATGTCCACGTCGACGGCGAGGAGCTGGACTGCCTCTGGCGCGAGCTTGGGCTGGTGGTCGAATTGGACGGCGGCCGCAACCACCGCAGCCCGGCTCAGCGCCACCGCGACCAGCGCAAAGCGCTGAAGCTGCGCGCGCACGGGCTCACGGTCGTCCGCTACACCGAGGACCAGGTCTTCAACGGCCCCGAGCATGTGGCGACCGACACGCTGGCCCTGCTCGAGCAACGCAGGAAGCTCGGGCTCTGACTCGCATATCCTGCTTGAGATATGGACTCGCTCGCCTTCGAGCACCACCTGACCTCGCCGCAGGGCGAGGGCCACGTCCCAGAGGACGCCTTCACCGTCACCTTCGGCGGCGGTGAGTGCTGCGACGAGGTCACCTTCAGCGTCCAGACCGACGGCACCCGTGTGACCGACGCGGGCTTCGCCGCCCACGGCTGCGGCGCCTCGCACGCGGCCGCCTCCGCGGCCGTCGGGCTGGTCCGTGGCGCCACACTGCTCGACGCTGCGCGCGTAGGCCCCAACGAGATCGCAACAGAGCTGGGCGGCCTGAGTCCAGGCAAGCACCACGCGGCCTCGGTCGCCGCCGACGCGCTCGCTCGTGCATTGGGAGCGGCCGTGCGCGCGCGGGGCGCGCTCGCACCGCTCGGACCGATCGCCTCACGCACGCTCGTGGCGATGTCCGGTGGCGTCGACTCGAGCGTTGCTGCCCTGCTCTGCCAGCGCGAGGGCGAGGCGCTGGCGGTCACCCTCGAGCTCTGGACCGACACCGAGAATGACGCCGAGAAGAGCTGCTGCTCGACCAGCGCGGTCTCCCAGGCGCGGGCGCTCGCGCACTCGCTGAAGCTCCCGCACTTCACGCTCGACCTGCGCGCCGAGTTCCGTGCCGGGGTGGTCGAACCGTTCATCGCCTCCTACGCCACCGGCGACACGCCCAACCCCTGCATCGGCTGCAACGGCCACGTCCGCCTCGAGGCGATGCTCGACTTCGCCGACCGGCTCGGCGCGGCGACGCTTGCCACCGGCCACTATGCCCGCACCGAGGACGGTCTGCTGAGGCTGGCGGCCGACCCCGCGAAGGACCAGACCTACATGCTGGCCGCGCTGGCGCCGGAGTCACTCCAGCGCATGCGCTTTCCGCTGGGGGAATACGAGAAGCCCCAGGTACGAGAGATCGCCGCGCAGGCCGGCCTTTCCGTCGCCGGCAAGGTCGACTCCCAGGACCTGTGCTTCCTGGCCGGCACCAGCCGCGCCCGCTTCCTCGAGCGCCACGGCGAGATCACACCCCAGCCCGGAAACGTCGTGGATCCCGACGGCCGGGTGCTCGGCCGGCACGGTGGCCACGAACTCTTCACCGTCGGCCAGCGTAAGGGCCTCGGCGTGTACGCGAGCGAGCCGCTGTTCGTGCTCGACAAGGACGCCGCCAGCAACCGCGTCGTCGTCGGTCCGCACGATCGGCTGCTCACCCACCGCGTGCGCGTGCGCGGCGCCCGCCTGCACCGCGACGGGGCGCGCGTCGACCGCGTGAAGCTGCGCTACCGCTCGCCGGCGCTGCCGGCCCGGATAGCAGACTCACCAGCTGCCGGGCGCCACCGTGAACTGATGCTCGAGCTCGACGAGCCGGTGGCCGGCGCCGCGCCCGGCCAGCTCGCCTGCCTGATGGACGGCGAGCTGATCGTCGGCTGGGGCACGATCACGCGCTGAGCGTCTCACCCGGTTCGACCGCGAACAGCCGTTCCGTGAGGCCGTATCCGGCGAAGGCCGCGCGGATCTGGGGGAGACCCTGCGTGAAGTGGGTCCAGCCGTCGAAGTGCACGGGCACCACGGCGCGCGCCCCGAGCAGCTCGGTCGCGATCGCGGCCCGGTCGCTCGAGAGCGTGAGATACGCGCCGTCGAAGCTCGTGGCGAGTTGCACGGCGCCGACGAACAGCACGGCGACGTCGATCGGCGAGAGGCGTTCCGCGATCTCACCGACCACGTCAACCGACGCGTTGTCGCCCGAGACATACAGCGTGTCGTGCCCGTCACAGGTGAGCACGAACCCGATCACGGGCCCCGTGACGGACTCGGCGCCAGGCGGCCCATGCAGGGCCGGTACCGCCGTCACGGTCACATCACCGACCGTCACCGACGACCACGGCTCGATGCCCTCGGTGTTGCCACCCAACCGCTGCGCTCCAGCGGTGGTGGTCAGGACCCGCCCGGCCCGCGGCAGGAACTCGCGGCCCGCTGGGTCGAGGTTGTCGGCGTGGTGATCGTGCGAGAGCAGGACCACGTCGATCGACCCCACCTCCTCGAGCCCGAGGCGCGGGGCGGTCGTCTTGGTCAGGTCACCGTAGGTCCCGGGCTCCGAGAACGTCGGATCGGTGAGCCAGCGCAGGCCGGCGTACTCGATCAGCGCGGTGGGTCCACCGATCAGCGTCACTTTCAACATCCAACCATCCTAACCCCGCCGCCCGTCCGGCTCGGCCGTGGCCGCATACACTCCACCCGGCCATGACGATGACCTCCGACGAGATCCGCGATACCTACCGGCAGTTCTTCGAGGAGCACGGCCACCTGGCGCAGCGTGGTGCCTCGCTGATCCCGCCTTCCAGCGACACCTCGGCGCTGTTCATCGTCGCCGGCATGCACCCGCTGAAGTCCTATTTCGCAGGCACCGAGCAGCCCCCGAGCAAGCGTCTGACGACCTGCCAGCCCGCCTTCCGTACCGTGGACATCGAGAACGTCGGCATGACGGCGCGCCACCTGACGATGTTCGAGATGCTCGGCAACTTCAGCTTCGGCGACTACTTCAAGCGCGAGGCGATCCGCTTTGCCTGGGACCTCTCCCGCCACGGCTTCGGGCTCGAAGAGGACGACATCTGGGTGACCGTCTTCGGGGGCGACGACGAGCTCGGAATTGGCCCCGACCAGCAGGCGATCGACCTCTGGCTCGAGGTGGGCATGCCGCGCGAGCGGATCGTCGAGTGCCCGCGCGAGGAGAATTTCTGGGAGTCCGGCCCGACCGGGCCCTGCGGCCCGGACTCCGAGCTCTATCTCGACCTGGGCGCGGAACGCGGCAAGCCCGACGACCTCCCCGGCGGCGAGAACGAGCGCTTCCTCGAGTTCTGGAATCTGGTGTTCATGCAGTTCGACCAGAACCCGCCCAACAGCGTCACGCCGCTGCCGAACCAGAACATCGACACCGGCCTCGGTCTGAACCGCATGGCGGCGATCAAGCAGGGCAAGGACACCGTCTTCGAGACCGACCAGTTCGCGCCACTGATCGCGCTGGGGGAGGAGCTCTCCGGCCACCGCTACGGCGAGAGCTTCGCGGTCGACCGAGCGCTGCGGATCCTGGCCGACCACAGCCGCGCGGCAACCTTCCTGATCGCCGACGGCGTTGTGCCATCCAATGAGGAGCGTGGATACGTGCTGCGCCGGATCATGCGGCGCGCGATCCTGCAGGGGCGCAAGACGCTCGGACTCGACCCCGGGTTCCTGCATCGCTACCAGGCGGTCGTGACCGAGATCATGGGCCGCGAGTACGGCCAGCTGGGCCGCAACGCCGAGTCGATCAGTCGCTGGCTGAACTCCGAGGAGGAGAGCTTTGGGCGCACGCTCGAGGAGGGCTCCAAGCTGCTGGACGAGCTGATCGCACGCGCCCAGGATCGCGGCGACGAGGGCATCTCGGCCGACGATGCCTTCCGCCTGCACGACACGCACGGCTTCCCGATCGACCTCACGCTCGAGCTCGTGACAGAGCAAGACCTCGGCGTCGACGAGCAGGGCTTCGAGCAGCTGATGGATCAGCAACGCCGCCAGTCGCGGGCGAGCGGCGCACGCAGCTCGGACACCGCCGGGCTGCGCGAGCAGGCCACCACGCTCGCCGGTAGCGCCGGCTTCAAGACCGACTTCAAGGGGTATGAGGCGATCTCCGTCGAGACCATCGTCGGCGCGCTCCGCGACGAGGACGGCCGCGTGCTCGTGAAGCTGCTGGAGTCGCCGTTCTACGCGACCGGCGGCGGGCAGGTGGCCGACGCCGGTTACATCGAGTGCGAGGACGGCGATTGCCTGGCGCGCGTCGACGATGTCGTCAGGATCGGCGACGACCAGGTCGTCGCGGTCGTCCCCGAGCGCGGGACGCTCAAGAACGGCGAGCGCGTCCACGCCCGCGTCGACCGCTCCGCCCGTCACGCCACCGCCTGCAACCACACCGCCACGCACCTGCTGCATGCGGCCCTGCGCCAGCGGCTCGGCAGCCACGTGCATCAGGCCGGGTCCTACGTCGGGCCGGACAAGCTGCGCTTCGACTTCACGCACAACGCCGCACTGAGCCCCGACGAGCTCGTCGACATCGAGAACCAGGTCAACGACTGGATCCTCGGGGCCTACGCGGTCCGCGCGATCACGACCACGATCGATGAGGCCCGCGCACTGGGCGCGATCGCCCTGTTCGGCGAGAAGTACGGCGACATCGTGCGCATGGTCGAGGTCGGCGATGGCGGTGTTGGCGACGAGGGGCGGGTCCTATCCCGCGAGCTGTGCGGCGGCACGCACGTCCGCTCGACGGCCGAGATCGGACTGCTGGCGATCTTCGGCGAGACCTCGAGCGCCGCCAACGTACGCCGCATCGAGGCCGTCACCGGTCCGGCCGCGATCACTATCGCGCGCCGGCACGGACACGCGCTGGGCGAGGCGGCAAAGGCCTTGCGAGTCACGCCCGACGGTGTCCCGGCGGCGGTGGGAGAGTTGCGTAACCGGGTGAAGGAGCTCGAGAAGCAGCTCAAGGGCGGAGGTGGAGCGGCGGCCGGCGTCGACGAGGAGTCGTTGGTTGCCGCCGCCGTTCCGCTGAACGGCGGCAGCTTCATCGCGACCACGGTGGACGGCGTCACCGGTCAGGAGCTGCTCGACCTCGCCGACAGACTGAAGGCGAAGCTGGGCGACGCGGCGATCGTGCTCGGCGCGGTTGCGGGTGACAAGGTCGACCTCGTGGCTTCCGTGGCGCCCGCGCTGGTGGAGCGCGGCGTCAAAGCGGGCGAGATCGTCCGCGCCGCCGCGGCAGAGGTCGGCGGTGGTGGTGGCGGTAGGGACACGGCCGCGCGCGCCGGTGGCCGCCAGGTCGAGAAGTTGCCGGACGCGATCAGGACCGCGCGGCGGGCGATCGAGGCTGCACTCGGTTAGCAACCGAGGGCCTGGACCCCGTGCGCGTGCTCGCGCTTGACTATGGGAGTGCTCGCTGCGGTGTGGCCGTCAGCGACCCAACCGGGGTGCTGGCGACGCCGCTTGACCCCGTGTTGAAGCCGGCGGGCCGTCAGGGCATGGGTAAGCTTCTCGCGCTCGTGCGTGAGGTACAAGCAGAACGTGTGATCGTGGGGTTGCCACTCAGCCTCTCCGGCGGTGACTCGGCCCAGACCCAGGAGGCTCGCGAGTTCGCCGCCGTCCTCGAGCGGCGCCTCGCCGACGTCCCCGTGGAGCTCTACGACGAGCGCTTCACGACCCTGCTTGCCCAGCGCGACGGCGGCCCCGGCGGCGCGCGCAGCGAC
>JBOGYJ010000163.1:0-12682 GCA_050696795.1 Solirubrobacteraceae bacterium
GCTCTGGCTGAGCGCAACAGCTGTGCCCTCCTGACCACGGACGGACGACTCGCGAGAGCAAACCCGCCCTGTGAAGTGATCCTGGCTGGCTAGTCGCGGGCCAGCCGGACTGCAACTGTCAGCGCGACGGCCGGCCACGAATCAGAAGCAGCCGGCAGTCTGAGCGTCTGAGCCCGCCACGAGAGCGCCGCGGCAGGCGATCGCCGTGCGTCGGCGCACCGAAAGAAAGGGCCGGTCCAGCGGGACCGGCCCTCGCCTCATTCGTGACTTACGCGGCCTGGCGCAGTGCCGCGAGGTCGGGGTTGCGCGAGAGCGTCGTCAGCGCGCGCCGCTCGAGCTCACCGGCCTGCGAGGTGGTGATGCCGAGCTCGGCGCCGGTCTGGCGGACCGTGCGCGGCTCGTCGCCGCCGAGGCCGAAGCGCAGCTCGATCACGTTGCGCTCGAGCTCCGGCAGCTTCGCCAGAACCTCGGCAACCTGAGCGTCACGCCAGTTGTCGACGGCGTGCTCCGCGGGGCCGCGCTCGTCGCTGCGCAGGAGATCGCCCAGCGCGGTCTCGCCGTCGTCGCCGATGGGCTGATCGAGGCTGGTGATCGCTGCGGCCAGCTCGCGGACCTCGGTGACCTGGTCGATCGGCAGGTCGGCAACCGCGGCAACCTCCTCGTCGGTGGGCTCGCGGCCGAGCTTCAGCGCGAGCTCGCTCTCGACCTTGCGGACCTTCACCTGACGCTGCGCGACATGTACCGGGACGCGGATCGTGCGCCCCGAGTTCTGCAGCCCGCGCTGGATCGCCTGCCGGATCCACAGCGTGCCGTATGTGGAGAACTTGAAGCCCTTGCGCCAGTCGAACTTCTCGACCGCGCGGATCAGGCCGAGCATGCCCTCCTGCACCAGATCCTCCAGCGGGAGGCCGTGACCCTGGTAGCGGCGCGCCTGCGCCACGACCAGACGCAGGTTGGCGTTGATCATGCGCGTCTTGGCGTCGAGGTCGCCGCGCTCGATGCGCTGCGACAGCTCGATTTCCTCGGCGGCCGTCAGCAGTTCGTGCGTGCGTGCCTCGCGGAAGAAGATCTCGAGCGCTTCCATCGAACCGTCCAGCACTGGAGTGGCGGCACGGCGGCGAGGTGTGCGCGTGCTAAGCGCGGAACCCCGGCGCTCACGCTGCGTGCTCGTGGTGCTGCTGCGGCGGGTGTTGCTGGGTGGGCGGGCCGAATTTGTCTCGTTGTGCTCGCCCCGCGTGCGGGTCTTAGGTGTCATGTGAGGCGTCTTTTCGTTCGCTAATTTGAAGATGATCGAATTATACGTCTACGTAAAGTTCTGTCAAGGTCCCCGGGCTCCTTCTCCAGCTCGTGTGAGCAACGGCACAGAGGGCCGACGCTGGGAGCGTCAGGGCGTATGGGTTATGAATGCCCGGTACGCCATTACAGAACACCCCATGCCCCGTAGAGATGCGTAAGAGCTGGTTAAGAAGTCACGAAGACGGGCCCGCTGAAGCCCGAATCGTCAGAGTGGGAGAGGGTGCGCCTCGGTCCCGCGTCGCCTCATGCGCCCGCGGCCCCGAACCGTACCCGCCGAAGGATACCCGGAAACGCGCCGGTGGTTACGCGCCGATTTCGGCGTATGTGATCTGCACCTGGGCATCGTCGAGGACACAGGCGAGCAGCCCCGGGAAGCGGGCCTCGACCTCGTCGCGTCGCAACGAGACCAGGCGTTGCACACCCTCGCTGCGGGTGTGCGTCAGACCGGCGTCGCGCAGCACCCGCAGGTGGTGGGTGAGCGTCGATTTGGAGACCGAGACCTCGAGCCGGCCGCACGAGAGCTCGTCATGGATGCCCAACAGCCGCACGATCTCGAGACGCACCGGATCACTCAGCGCGTGCAGCACGTCGGTGAGATGCAACTGCTCGAGGTGCGGATGGGCGATCACGCGCATGACACGCTCACGGCCAATCCTGACTTCCAGACACGCGGGTCGAGGATAGCGGAGCCCCTCGGATTGCCCTGACGGTTCCGTCCCAGCCTGATCCCAGGCTGCCGGGATCGGCGCGCCCGATGGGACCTGCGCGCGGGTCAGCGACCGAGCGCCGTGAGCGCCTCGGGGTGCAGCGGCCCGTTGGTCGCGAGCCCGCTGCCGGCCCCGGGCCCGTCAGTGCCGTCGAGGCTGGTGAAGCGCCCACCCGCCTCCTGTACCACGATCGAGATCGCGGCGAGGTCCCAGAGCGTCGCCTCCGGATCGGTGGCGACCTCGGCCGCGCCCTCGGCCACGAGCATGTACTGCCAGGAGTCGCCGACGCCGCGGGTGCGCCAGCAGCGGCGACCGAAGTCGACGACCTTCTGGAATTCACCGATCGCGTCCCACTCCTCGATCCCGCTCCAGACGAACTGGGCGTTGCCCAGCTCCGTGATCGTGGAGACGTGGATGCGGCGGCCGTCGGCAAACGCGCCCTGCCCGCGCACCGCCCACCAGCGCTTCTTGAGCGCCGGCATCGAGACGACGCCGAGCTTGACCTCGCCGTCTTCGAGCAACGCGATCAGCGTGGTCCAGGTATCCATCCCACGTACGTAGCTCTTGGTGCCGTCGATCGGGTCGATCACCCAGGCGCGTCCGGGAGCGGTCGCAAGCTCGACGCCGCCGAACTCCTCGCCGATGATGCGATCGTCCGGCCTGACATCGCCCAGGCGGTCGCGCAGCGCCAACTCCGCCCGCTTGTCCGACTCGGAGACCGGCGTCTGATCGGACTTGGTCGTCACCTCGAGATCGGGCGAACGGTAGCGCAGCATCGTGATGCCGTCGGCGATGTCGGCGAGCTCGAAGGCGAGTTTCAGGTCGTCGTCGTATTTGGTGGTCACGGGCGGGCATCTTAGTGCCTGGCGCCGTGGGCGCTGTACGCTGCGCCGGATGGCTGATGCTCGTGTCGTGGCCGACGACCTTCAGGCTGAAACCGCCGAGGTGCTGCAGCGGCTGATCCGTTTCAACACGGTCAACCCGCCGGGCAACGAACGCGCCGCGATCGAGTACCTCGAGGCGTACGTGCGCGAGGCCGGCTTCGAGACCGAGCTGCTGGCGGCGGTGCCGGAGCGCCCGAACCTGATCGCGACACTGCGCGGACGCTCCGAGGACGGGCCGACGATGGTGTATCTAGGGCACGTCGACACGGTGCTCGCCGCCGCCGAGGACTGGCAGCACGACCCCTGGGGTGGCGAGCTGATCGACGGCTACCTGTGGGGGCGCGGCGCACTCGACATGAAGAACCAGGTTGCCGCTGAGGCGGTCGCAGCCGTGACGCTGGCGCGCAGCGGCTGGCGGCCGCGGCGAGGAACGCTGAAGCTCGTGTTCGTGGCCGACGAGGAGACCGGCGGAGAGGTCGGCGCGCGCTGGTTGACCACACAGCATCCCGACAAGGTGCGCTGCGATTTCCTGGTCAACGAGGGCGCCGGCGCCCCCTTCGAGTTCGAAGGGACGCGCTACGTCGGCGTCTGCTGCGGCGAGAAGGGCATCTTCCGCTTCAAGCTGACCGCCACGGGGATGGCGGGACACGCCTCGATGCCGCGGCTTGGTGACAACGCGCTGTTGAAGCTGGCACCGGTGATCGCCGCGCTGCGTCCCGGCTTCTCCGGCTACGACACCAGCGAGGCGCCGCTGCTCATGCTCGAGGCCATGGGGCTAGACCCCGACAACATCCCCGCGGCGATCGAGCGCCTGGGCGCAGCGGACCCGCTGCTGCCGGTGGTGGTCGAGCCGATGTTGAGCGTGACGCTGACGCCGACGATGATCTCCGCCTCCGAGAAGATCAACGTGATCCCCGCCCGCGCGTCATTGAAGGTCGATTGCCGCGTACCCCCCGGACTGGGTGAGGACGTTGCCCTGAAGCGGTTGCGGGAGCTGCTGGGCGAGGCGAGCGTGGGGCTGGACATCGAGTTCACCGAGAAGGTCTACGGCTACCAGTCACCGGCTCGCAGTGTGCTCATGGACGCGATCGAGCGCTGGCTCGGCGATACGGCTCCGGGGACCCGCGCGGTCCCGGTCCTACTCCCCGGCTACTCGGACTCGAGCCACTTCCGCGCGGCGTTCCCGGAGCTGATCGCCTACGGCTTCTTCCCGCATCGCCACCAGACCGTGGCCGAGAGCGAACCGCTGATGCACAACGCCGACGAGCGCATCGACGTGCGCGACCTCGGCTATGCGGCGAGCTTCTACGCGGACCTGGCGCACGAGCTACTCGGCTGAGGCGACCGCCGGCTCCGCGGTCAGCTCCGCGGTCAGCTCCCTGGTCGATCTGGGGATCAGCGTGAGCAAGGTCGCGACGACGCCGATCGCGCCACCGACGCCCAGCACCGCCCGAGCCCCGAACGCGCTCGCGAGCGGGCCGGCGGTGACGAACCCGATCGGCAGCAACGCCAGCGACCCCATCCAGTCGTAGGAGCTGACACGCGAGAGAGCCGCGGGCGGGATGTGGCGCGCCAGCGCCGTTTCCCAGGTGACCATGAACAGCCCGTTCTGTACGCCGGCTACGACCATCCATGCGCCGGCGAGGCCACGCGGGATCCCGAGCGCCAGCACGATCGACATGGCCGGCCATACGACCGCCGCCAGCAGGGTGTCGCGCAGCGGCTTCGCCGAGCGCCAGATCGTCGCGAGCAGCGTGCCGGCGACGCAGCCGATCCCGTAGAGCGCGACGAACACGCCGTAGAGCCCGACCGCTCCGTACACGTCGCGGGTGACCACCGGGCCGAGTGACATCCAGGTGGCGTACGAGCACATCAGGGTCACGCTGAAGGCGCTGATCGTGACCCACACCCAGGGGCGGGAGGCAACCTCGCTAAAGCCTGCGCGCAGCTCGTGGAAGACGGTGGTGCCGGCCTTGGGGGCTGCGCCACCGCGCAGGCGCGGTCGCATCGGGGCGAGCGTCAGCGCGCTCACCACGAAGGTGAGCGCGTCGACGGCGAAGGCCGCACCGGCACCGACGGTCAACACCAGCGCCGTGGCGACCGACGGCCCGAGCACCATCGACAGATTCCAGGAGCCCTCCATCAGCGCGCGTGCGCTCTGGATCTCGCCCTCGGGCACCGTCTGCGGCATCAGACCCGTCTCGGCCGGCTGGAAGAACGCCCAGGCGATCCCGAAGATCGCCTCGATCAGCGCGATCTCCCACACCCGAGCCGAGCCGGTCAGGATCAGCAGCGCCAACAACCCGTGGATCGCCGCGCGCACGATGTCGCTGACGATCATCACCCGATGGCGGGGGAGCCGGTCGGCCCAGACGCCGCCGAACAACAGCAGCAACACGAACGGCACGGTCTGCGCGGCCAGGATCAGACCGAGGTCACTCGGTGACCCGGTCGTACGGGTGACGTAGATCGCCATCGCGACGACCACCGCATTGCTCCCGAAGTTGCTCGCGGTCTGGCCCCAGAAAAGCAGCCGGAAGTCACGGTGCCGCAGCACGCTTTTTCGCAACAGGCGCATCCCGGCGACGTTACCGGCCCGCCTCGACCCGCTCGCATCCCGCGCTTCCCGCGGCGGATCAGTCGCGCAGCAACCGACCCGCAGAGGCCGTGAAGACCTCGCGCTCAGGCGGCGAGAGCGGCTCCAGCAGCGCGGTCAGATCCTGGGCGAACCGCGACGCCACCTGCTCGGCGGACTCGCGCCCCTGGTCGGTGAGCCTCACCCGCACTGAACGCCGGTCGAGCTGCGAGGGCACGCGACGGACGAGCCCGCGTCGCTGAGCGCGGTCTACGAGGCCCGAGGTGCTCGACTTGTCGAGCCCGAGCAGCAGCGCGAGCTCGTTGATCGTCGGAGCGCGATCCGCGATGAGCTGCAGCATCCGCGCCTGCGACGGCGAGATGCCCTGATCGGCCGCGCGCCGGTCAAACGCGCGTTGAACGAGGATCGATAGGCGCATGAGCGCATCGATCAGACCGACAGCCTCGGCTCCCGAGCTCACATGGGGAGCATACGCCAGTTCGTACGTGCTACCAACTACCTTGTTAGTACGTATCACCCACTAATCCGGCAACTGCGCAGCGGAGCTCCGCCGAGCTGAGCCCATAGACTCGCGCCCATGCCACAGCCGTCGAGGGCGCGTCTCGAGCCGGACGTCTTCCGGCTGCCTGTGCAGCGGCTGCGGGAGGGCTACTACTCGGACGCGTACTTCGTCTACACCAAGCAACTACTCGAGGACGCGGCCCAGCGACCGCGGGTGCTGATGCAGATCTTCCAGAAGCAGGAGTCGCTACTGGGTGGGATCGACGAGTCGATCGCGATCCTGAAGCTCGCGGCGGGGCACGTCGCTCACGGCGGCGAATGGGCCTCCGGATGGGATCAGCTCGAGGTCCACGCCCTGTACGAGGGTGAGGCGATCTCACCGTGGGAAACGGTGATGACGGTCGAGGGCGACTACAGCCTGTTCGCCCACCTCGAAACGGTCTACCTGGGCTCGCTCGCGCGGCGCTCGCTGATCATGCGCAACGTCGCCGCGGTGGTGCGGGCCGCGCACGACAAGCCGATCCTCTACTTCCCCGCCCGCCACGATCACTGGCACGTACAGACCGGCGACGGCTGGGCGGCGCACGTGGCGGGCGCGATCGGCGTCTCGACCGACGCGCAGGCGTCATGGTGGGGCGGCCGTGGCGTCGGCACGGTTCCCCACGGCCTGATCGCCGCGTACGGAGGCGACACCGTCAAGGCTGCGCGAGTCTTCGCGGATCGCTTCCACGAGGAGATGAACATCACCGTACTCGTGGACTTCGAAAACGACTCCGTGCGCACGGCCGTCGAGGTTGCCGAAGCGCTCGGGCCCAAGCTGTGGGGTGTCCGGCTCGACACCTCGGAGCTGATGGTCGACAGGTCGCTGCTGCACTCGATGGGCGGCTTCGACCCGCGCGGGGTCAATCCACAGCTCGTGCACAACGTCCGGGCCGCGCTCGACGAGGCCGGCTATCCGGAGGTGAAGATCGTCGCGAGCGGCGGCTTCAACGCCGCGAAGATCGAGCAGTTCGAGACGCTCGGCGTCCCCGTCGACGCATACGGGGTCGGCTCCTCGCTGATCCGGGGGCAGAACGACTACACCGCTGATGTGGTGATGGTCGACGGCAAGCCATGCGCGAAGGCCGGCCGCGAGTTCCGACCCAACCCGCGGCTCGAACGAGTCAACTGAGTGCTGGCCGCGATCGACCACACCGGCGTGGCAGTCAACGATCTCGATGGGGCCATCGCCTTCTACCGGGGCGTGCTGGGGCTCCCGCTCGTGCACCGTGAGACGCTGCCCGAGCTGGGCGTGGAGGCAGCGCTCCTCGACGTGGGCGACAACCACGTCGAGCTGATCGCCCCGCTCGGGCCGGAGACCACCGTGGCGCGATTCCTCGAGCAGCGCGGCCCGGGACTGCATCACGTGGCCTATCGAGTGGACGACATCGACGCGACGCTGGCTAGTCTGTCGGCGGCAGGCGTGCGGTTGATCGACGAGTGGCCGCGCGCCGGCATCCGCGGCTCGCGCGTGGCCTTCCTGCATCCGGCGGCCACGGGCGGGGTGCTTACGGAGATCGTCGAACCGGCCAACCATCAGTGACATCCGAGGAGCGTCGATATGAGCAGTGACGACAAGCCCCAGAAGATCAGTATCGGCTTCCACGGCGGCCAGACTCTGGTCGCGCGGGTCCGCGCGGCGGAGCTGGCCAAGCTGCGCGAGGCGCTCGCGAGGATCGCCCAGACCGACCCGACCCGGAGCTGGCACGAGCTGAGCGCCGAGGACGGCATCGTGACCCTCGACCCCACGCGTGTCGACTACGTGCTCGTCGACAGCGAAGACCACCGGGTCGGCTTCTGAGCTCTTGGACCGCACCGCTGAGTCCAGCTCAGGAGCTGGACCGTGGACTGCTGCGGCTTCTGCGCGAGCGCGGTCACGACGACCCGCGCCTCGTGCGCGCGATCGCGAGCTTCTCACGCACGGGGGAGCACGCGGCATGCTGGTTCGTGCTCGGCGCCGCGGGCATCGCGACGAGCGGGCGCGGCTCGCGCCGTCGGCGGGCGTTTGCTCGTGGCGTCGCGGCGACCGGGCTGGCCTACGGACTCAACACCGCCGTGAAGTTCAGCGTCAAGCGTCCGCGCCCCGAGTTCGATGATCTGCCACCACTCACGCCGGTGGTGACGGCCCTCTCCTTCCCTAGCGCACACGCCACCACGTCGTTCGCCGCGGCGGCCGCATACAGCCGCGCGCTGCCGCTCGCCTCGCCGCTGTTCTACGGTGCAGCGACGATGTTCGCGGTCAGTCGCCCATATCTCGGGGTTCATTACCCCAGCGACGTGCTCGTCGGTGCGGCGCTCGGCACCGCCACCGGGAGGCTGCTGCGATGCCGATGAAGGTCGGCATCGTCGGCATGCCCAACGCCGGCAAGTCCTCGCTGTTCAGCGCGCTCACGGGCGTTGCGGCGGAGGCCGCCAACTACCCGTTCACGACGATCGAGCCCAACGTCGCCGTGGTGCCGGTCGAGGACGAGCGCATGCAGCAGGTGGCCGATACCGTCAAGGCTTCCAAGATCGTCTGGGACACGATCGCCTTCCATGACATCGCCGGCCTCGTGGCGGGGGCGCACAAGGGCGAGGGCCTCGGCAACCAATTCCTGGCCAACATCCGTGAGACCGACGCGCTGCTGCACGTCGTGCGGTCACATACCGAAAGCGGCATCGTCCACTCCGAGGGCAGCGTCGACCCGCTGCGCGACATCGCCACGATCGAGACCGAGCTGATCTACGCGGACCTCGAGCAGGCCGAGCGCCGCATCGACCGCGTCGTGCGCCAGGCACGCGGTGGCGACAAGCACGCGATCGCCGAGCAGCGCTGGCTCGAGCAGGTGATCGCCGCGCTGCAGGAGGGCAAGCCTGTGCGCACCGTGCCAGTCCCCGACGACGCGCCGGACGTCCAGGCGCTGCTCGGGTCGCTCACCGCCAAGCCGGTGCTGTTCGTCGCCAACGTCAACGAGGGTGACATCGAGGTTCCGCCGGCGATCGCCGCTTACGCCGACTCCGACGGTGCTCGTGCCGTGGCGGTCTCGGCGCGGCTCGAGGCCGAGCTCGGCGCGTTGAGTCCGGAGGAGGCCGCGGAGATGCGCGACGACCTCGGCCTCGCGGAATCGGGCCTGCAGACCGTGGTGCGCGGCGCCTTCGAGCTGCTCGACCTGATCGCCTTCTTCACCGCCGGCGAGGACAAGCCCGCCCAGACCTGGCACCTGCGCCGCGGCCTCAGCGCCTGGCACGCCGCCGGCCAGATCCACTCGGACATCCAGAAGGGCTTCGTCCGCGCCGAGGTCGTCTCATGGGACGCGCTCGTGCGCTACGGCGGCTACGGCGGCGCCCGCGAGAACGCGGCGCTGCGCCTGGAGGGGCGCGACTACGTGATGCAGGATGGTGACGTGATCACCGTCAAGTTCACGTCCTGAGGCGGGGGTGGTCGGGCCGCCGGGTGCAGCGAAACCGGTCAGTTGGTCGACTGGTTGGTCTAGGCTAGGTGGGGCACGCCCGCTTTAGTCAGCCGCTGCATCGTCGTTAACGGGGGTAAGAGCTGACGCGTGATGCGCTCAGTCGCCACACGATCTTGAGAACCCCTACCGCGTAGGCCGTCCGAGTGACCCTTGAGCTGAACCAGCTGGACCCCGGTTGCGATGATTGCAGCGAGCGTGCGTTGCGCGCTTCCTCGATGCGTCGCCGGATCGTGGTCAGCGGCAGCGGGGCCCTCGTTGTGGCGGGCCTGCTGGCCTACCTGCTGGCCGGGCGAGCCTCGCAGTTCACCGCGGCCTTGCGGACAGCCCCACTCACCCTCGTGGGACTCTCGGTGCTGCTCCAGATCGGCGCGCTGCTGACCCGTACCGAGGCGTGGACGATCTGTGTACGGGCCGCCGGCGGGACGGTCAGCCGCCGGGTGTTGTTTCGCTCGGCCGCGTTCGGCTGCGTCGCGAGTATCGTCAACGGCTCCGTTGGAATGGCGGTTCGGATCGCTTCCTTGCGCGCGGCCGCGCCGCAGACGACACCACGCGCGCCAGCTCTGGTCGCCGCTGAGTTGCCGATCATCACCGTCGAGTTGGCTCTCGTGGCGCTGTTCTCGTTCACGCTCGTCGCGCCCCTTGGCGTTCCGCTGTGGGTGCCGGCGATCATCATCATGCTGATGGTCGGACTGGTCGCGTTCCTGAGACGCGTCTCAGGCCGGCACCGCACCGGGCTCGGAGCCGGGCTCGCCGTCCTGCGCATGCAGAGCGGTGGCCGCCTGATCGTCGTCGCGCTGCTGGCGGTGTGCGCCCAGGTGCTTCGCAACTGGTTGATGCTCCACGCCGTCGGCGTCCACGTCTCGATCTTCGACTCGATGGCGTTGCTGATAGTCATGTTCACCGTCGGCCAGCTGCCGATTGGCCCGAGCACAGGGCCGGCGGCCACTGTGCTGATACTCGGCTCGCACGGTGTAGCCGCCGCGGCCGCCGCCGGCGTGCTGGTGACACTCACCGGAATCATCGGCTCTCTTCTCTTCGCCGCCTGGGCCGCCACCGACAGCGTCGTCAACCGCCGCCGTGCCGTCGCTTCAACCCAGGTGCCGTCGTTGCAGACGGCACCTGTGGTTGCGCAGCAGACGTAGCACCCGCGCTGATGCTCGCCGGCCGCGCTTGATTTGCGAGAGAGCGGGGCTCTACCGCATTCAGTGGACCTTGTACCGGGAAAGCTTCCACAGTTGGAAGACCTGTCCGGCAGCCAAAGCGGCAAGCGCAGCAGCAAGCCACCCTTGCCCTCCTGCGGCCAGCGCGATGGCACCGATGCTCGCGGTGATGAGGCCAATCACGGTCCACCGCCTCGCCGACCGAACCTGGGACGGGGTCATAGCACACATCCTAATCACTACCGAGCGACGATCTCCCGCGGCCTTGGATCTGGACATCGAGGCGTCGGCGGGTAGTCGCCGATCCGATCGCGCGGCGCATGAGGGTCAGCCGGCGAATGTGATCGTCTGCCACGCGGTACGGTCACGAGCCCATGACCGCAGGCGGCTCGTCAATCCCTGAGGTGCAAGCACTGCTGGCGGCACTCGTCGCGTCAAAGCTCGACGGCAACATCGCCGAGGTCGGCACCGCGTTTGGGGACGGAGCATTGGCGATCACTTCTGCGCGTTCGTTGGATGCGACGTTCGTCACGGTAGAACCGACCACGTTGGGTATACACGCGCGCTTGAGGTGCTCGCGGACACCAGGGCTGAGGTCATCGAGGCCCGCTGGCGGTCATCATCGCGACGCGCCGGACCTGACCTCATCAGCATTCCGTCGCCCATATGGACTCGTCTCGGGTAGAGGTGCTGTTGATGACGAACCGATCGTCACGGACGGATCCCAGGATCTGGTAGCTGTTCTGCTACCAGATCCTGTATGGCAGTGGCGGCAAACCAAGCAGGCGCGCGATGGACCTCGTGATCGCCGCCACAGCGAACATCGCCGACGCCACCGTAGTAACCGAGAACACCGACGACTTCGCGATCATCAGTGATCTCGTCAACGTCCAATCACCCCACCAGACCGGCACCCCATAGCGCCACCAACGCTTGGTAGCTAGCTAGCCATTGCGATGGTCGGCGGCTCCCGCAAGGTGAAAGGGATCGTCGGAGCAATGCTGGGCCGTGGCTCTGACACTCGACGCGCGGACTGACGGGCCGCTGGGGCGTACCTGGCTAGCAGCCTGTCGAGTGCTTGAGCGCGCCCGGAGCCTGTCAAGTCGTGTGATCGATTCGGTCAGCAGCACCTTCGGAACGGTGCGGAGGTTGTCGAGGCTCACGACGCACTCGACGGGCATTCCATCGGACGGTCCGAGCTCAACCTCGGTATCGATCCCACGGATGGTTCGGGTGAGGAGCGCCACGACCACATTGCGTAGCCTGGGTAGCGCTTCGTCACGGGTCAGGACAACGACCGGGCGGCGGCCTTCTTGCTCGAGTTCGAGCCAAAGGACCTCGCGGGATCTCGAGAGCGCGGGATCTTCGCTAGGCCCGCTAGATCGGCTGTCGGTGGGGTAAGTTCAAAGCATGACCAACAGCGAGACCATTACGCTGGCCGCATCGCCGGGGAAGACCATCGTCCGTGCCTACGGCGCCCAGGCCGCCGACGCGGCGCTCGCGCCGCTTCAGATCGAGCGCCGGGAGCTGGGTCCCAAGGACGTCCGGATCGACATCCAGTTCTGCGGCATCTGCCACTCCGACATCCACTTCACGCGCGGTGAGTGGGGCCAGGTGCCCTACCCGGCGATCCCGGGTCACGAGATAGCCGGCATCGTTGCCGCAGTCGGTGACCAGGTGACCGGCTTTAAACCCGGAGGGCGTGTCGGCGTCGGCTGCATAGTCAACTCCTGCCGCGAGTGCGCGAACTGCCAGGCGGGTGAGGAGCAGTACTGCCTGAAAGGCAACACTGGGACCTACGGCTCCACCGATCGCGACGGGACGATCACCTACGGCGGCTACTCGGACCATGTCGTCGTCAACGAGGGCTTCGTGTTGCGCATTCCGGACAGCCTCGAGCTGGAAGTCGCCGCGCCGCTGCTGTGCGCCGGGATCACGACCTACTCGCCGCTGCGTCACTGGGGCGCCGGCCCCGGCAAGCGAGTCGCCGTCGTAGGGCTCGGCGGTCTCGGTCACATGGCGGTCAAGCTCGCCGATGCGATGGGGG
>JBOGYJ010000164.1:0-5714 GCA_050696795.1 Solirubrobacteraceae bacterium
GATCCCGAGGATCGGCGCGCGACGCTGGTGGCGATCACGCCGCTCGGCCTCGACACGCTCAGCCGGCGTGCTCAGCTGCGTTCACACTGGTTCGCCAACCAGCTGGCGGATCTGGGCGCCAATGACCGCTGCGCTGTCGCGGCGGCTGTGGCGAAGCTGATGGAAACGTTCGGGTAGGACGATCGGTACGTTTCCAGCGTGACCCGCGAACGCGAGATTCGCTCATATCTGATGGACATGGACGGTGTCCTCGTCCGCGAGGAGCACGCGATCGCCGGCGCCGACGCTTTCATCGCACGGCTGCGCGAGCGTGAGCTCCCGTTCCTGGTGCTGACCAACAACTCGATCTATACGCCGCGTGACCTCTCAGCGCGGCTGCGCGGATCCGGCATCGACATCGGCGAGGAGAACCTCTGGACCTCGGCGCTGGCGACCGCGCGCTTTCTCGACGACCAACGCCCGGGCGGGACCGCCTTCGTGCTCGGCGAGGCCGGCCTGATCACCGCTCTGCATCATGCCGGATACACGATGACCGACAACAACCCTGACTATGTGGTCCTGGGTGAGAGTCGCACGCTCAGCTTCGAGCGGATCACGGCTGCAACCCGCTTGATCGTCAGCGGCGCTCGGTTCATCGCGACCAACCCGGATACGTCAGGTCCTTCGAACCGTGGTCCGATCCCGGCGACCGGTTCGGTGGCCGCGCTGATCACGGCCGCGACCGGGGTCAAGCCCTACTTCGTCGGCAAGCCCAATCCGCTGATGATGCGCTCCGCGCTGAACGCGATCGGCGCCCACTCCGAGAGCACCGCCATGATCGGTGACCGGATGGACACAGATGTGATCTCCGGCATGGAGGCGGGGCTCGAGACGATCCTCGTGCTCACCGGGCTGACGACGCGCGAGGCCGCCGAGCGCGAGCCCTACCGCGCCTCCCGCGTGGTCGATTCGATCGCGGATCTGCTGCCTGACCTCGACTGATCGTCCCCCAGGAGGGGGTTGCGGGAGAGGCGGCTCAAGGAGCGGTCGGTGGTGACCGATTACTCAGTCTGTCGTCCTTATGTAACCAGCGCTGCCGCGCCCCTCCCACGGAAGGCAAGTACCCCATGAAAACCGCATTGCGCTTCTCACTGAGGGCGCGACTCCTCTTCTCCTTCGGCCTGATCCTGTTGCTGACCGCGGTTCTCGGCGTCTTCGCGATCTCGAGCATCTCGAGTGAGAACTCGCACGTGAACCAGGTCGCGACCAAGGTGGTGCCGGGCACCTCGCTCGCGGGCCAGGCTGCCGCGCTCTACAACAAGTACCGCAAGGACCAGCTGCACTACATCCTCTCGACTCCGGCCCAGCGCGCCGGTTCTCAGGGCGTCGACGGCGATCTCGCCGGTGACCTCGTCGCCATGGCCCAAGTGCTAAAGCAGTACCGTCAGCAGGGTCTTGTGGTTGACGCCCGCAACGGGAAGATCGTCGATCAGTTCGAGAAGGCATTCGCGCTGTATGTCCAGCAGTCGAGCGCGTTCAAGCGCCTGGCCGCCACGGGCAAGATCCAGGAGGCCGGTCAGGTCGTCGGTGCCGGCGCGGCGGACAACACCTTCAACGTCCTCAAGGCGACGTCAGCAGAGTGGCTGGCCAACGAGGCGTCGATCGCCAACGCCGCTGCTTCCTCAGCGCACTCGACCTACACCACGGGCGTGCTGCTCACCGTCATCCTGCTGGTGCTCACGCTGGTCGCCGGTGTCGGAGCCGCCGTCCTGATCTACCGTCGCGTCGTCGGCGGGGTCCGCAAGGTCAGCCGTGCCGCCGTGGCGATCGCCGGCGGCGAGTTCGATCAGGAACTCAGCGTCGGTGGCAACGACGAGCTCTCCGACATGGTCATCGAGTTCCACTCGATGGTCGACTACCTCGGCGAGATGGCGGGCACGGCCGCGCGCATCGCCGACGGCGACCTGACCAGCACCGTCGAACCGAAGTCGGAGCGCGATCAACTCGGAACTGCCTTCCAGCGCATGAACTCGAACCTGCGCGTCGCACTCGGCGACCGCTCGAGCCTCGTCCAGGTCGCCGGTCGCCTGAACGACCTCAACGACACTCTCGGCGACCTCGAGCACGCGCTGACCAGCACCCGTAACGCAGATCTGACCGTGCCGGTGGAGTTCAAGCTCACGCCAATCGAGTCACAGGACGGCGAGCCGATCGGTGAGCTGGCCGAGCTGTTCAACAGCATGCTCGCACGCGTGGAATCGGCGATCTCCGCCTACAACGCAGTGCGCGAGGACCTGCAGGAGAAGCTCGGCGACCATTCGAGCCTGGCTCCTCTGAGCCTGCGACTCGAGTCGCTGCGCACCGGTACGCTCACGAACCTGCGCGACGCGCTGCGCTGCATGAGCGAGGGCGACCTCCGCGTCGAAGTGGCGATGGACGAGGAGCCGATCCTGGCCGTCGATGGCGAGCAGGTCGGTCGCATGGCTGAGGTCTTCAACGCCACGCTGCAGAGCGTGCGCGAGTCGATCACGAGCTACAACGACACCCGCATCAAGATCGTGGCGATGCTCGACGAGATCTCGCACAGCTCCGAGACCCTGTCCTCGGCGACCGGCGAGATGGCACAGACCAGCGAGGAGCAGGGCCGCGCGATCGAGGAGATTGCGACGGCGATCAACACCGTGGCCGCGGGCGCCGAGGAGCAGGTTCGCTCGGTCGAGGACGTACGACGCGTCACCGACGAGCTCGCGAGCGCCTCACGCGCCTCAGCCTCCAGCGCCGACGAAACGGCCAATGCCGCCGCCGAGGCACGCGAGCTTGCCCGCGAGGGCGTTGGCGCCGCCGATGGCGCGACCGCCGCGATGCAGGCTGTGCGCGAATCGAGCGTCGGGGTCAGCGAGGCGATCCGTTCGCTCGGCGAGAAGTCCGATCAGATCGGCGGGATCGTCGAGACCATCACCGGCATCGCCGCGCAGACCAACCTGCTTGCGCTCAACGCCGCGATCGAGGCTGCCCGCGCCGGCGAGCACGGCCGCGGCTTCGCGGTCGTCGCCGAGGAGGTCCGCCACCTCGCCGAGGAGTCGCAGGAAGCGGCTGCCACGATCGGCAGCCTGATCGAGCAGATCCAGGCCGAGACGGCCAAGGCCGTGGAGGTGGTTGAGGTCGGTGTCAACCAGACCCACGACGGCGTCGCGACCGTTGAGCAGACCCGCGACGTGTTCCTGCGAATCGGTGAGAGCGTCGAGGATATGAGTACTCGCGTCGAGGGGATCGCCGCATCTGTGCGCCGGATCGCCGTCTCGAGCGACCAGGTCCGCGAGAGCATGGAGGTCGTCGCCTCCGTCGCCGAGCAATCCAGCGCCTCCACCGAGGAGGTCTCTGCGAGCACCGAGCAGTCGAGCGCCTCGACACAGCAGATCACGGCCAGCGCACAGCAGCTCGCCGGCACCGCGGAAGAGCTGGACCATCTGGTCTCGCAGTTCGTATTGGCCTGAGTCGGGCCACTGATCTCCGGCCGGGCCCGCTGGCCCGGCCGGGCACAGGCCCGCTGGCCCGGCCGGGCACAGGCCCGCTGGCCAGGATCGGTCTCAGTCAGGCCGCGCGACGGTCTGCCGCACGCTGGCGGACGGTCTTCTTCTCGTCCAGCTCCATCGTGCCTGGATGGCCGATTCCCGGCCACGGCGTCAGCAGGAGCATGATCCGCGCGGTGCTGACAGCGTCGACGCTATGGCGCTCCTGTGGCTCGAACTGGACCATCAGCCCCGGGCCGCCGCTGACCGGCTCGCCGGCCTCGCTCGAGATCGCGACCTCGCCGGCGATCACCAGCACCCAGGCGCGCTCGTGCACCTGATGTTCCCGCAGGCTCCCGCCCGCCGGTATCTCCAGCACGATCGCGCGGCCGTCGTCCCGGCTCTCCAGGATCTCTGGAGAGTGCGGACTCAACGAGACGGCATTCAGATCCCAGCTCTTCATCCGTCGTCAGCTCCTTGGAATCGCGGTGGTTTCGCCGGTTCACCGATCAAGCGGAGGGGATACCCAGTTAGGCAAAGCCGCACCGGTTCCGTAG
The DNA here is from genome assembly GCA_050696795.1 of Solirubrobacteraceae bacterium. Taxonomy (GTDB): domain Bacteria; phylum Actinomycetota; class Thermoleophilia; order Solirubrobacterales; family Solirubrobacteraceae; genus Palsa-465. Next base: position 4,046 of record JBOGYJ010000164.1, read on the forward strand.
CGATTGCCCTGGGCGCTCCCGGCCAGTTCGTCCAGTCGCTCCAGATCCTCCGTGGTTAGTGTGACGTTGGTCGCGGCGGCGTTGTCCTCGACGTATGCCGTGCGCTTGGTACCGGGGATCGGCACGACCCAGGGGCGACGCGTGAGCAGCCAGGCGAGCGCCACCTGCCCGGGGCTGGCATTGCGCACGGCTGCAACCTCGGCGACGACCTGGGCGAGTCCGGCGTTGACGGCACGATGTTGCGGGCCGACCCGCGGGAAGCGGTCACCGCTGCGGAAGTCGCCCGGCTCGAGCTCGGTGGTCGCGGTCAGGCTGCCCGCCAGGAGGCCGCGCAGAAGCGGCGAGAACGGCAGGAAGCCGATCCCGAGTTCCTCGCAGGTGTCGAGGATCTCGCCCTCGACGCTGCGCTCGAGCAGCGAGTACTCGCTCTGCAGGCTTGTGATCGGATGCACGGCGGCCGCGCGACGCAGGTCGGGGGCAAGTGCCTCAGACAAACCGATGAAGCGGATCTTGCCCTCGTCGATCAGATCCTTGAGCGCTCCGATCGTCTCCTCGATCGGCGTTCCCGGATCGACCCGGTGCTGCTGGTAGAGGTCGATGTGGTCGACGCCGAGGCGCCCGAGGCTGCGCTCGCAGGCGGCGCGAACGTACTCCGGCCGGCCATCGAAGCCACCGCTCCCATCCACGGTCGGCCGGAGAATGCCGAACTTGGTGGCGAGCACGACCTGGTCGCGCCGGTCGCGAATCGCGCGGCCTACCAGCTCCTCGTTGTGGCCCTCCCCGTAGACATCGGCCGTGTCCAGCAGGTTGATGCCGACGTCCAGTGCGCGGTGGATCGCCGCGATCCCGTCGGTGTCGCTGACGCTGCCGTAGGTTCCCGACATCGGCATACAGCCAAGCCCGATCGCCGATACCAGCGGCCCGTGTGCTCCCAGCTGGCGCATTTCCATGCGCGGATTGTCCCCCCTCTCCGACCATGGCGGCGCCGGGTACCGGTTCTGGCACCGTCGAACTCAGCGGCGGGTAGCGGTGATGGCGGGCGCGAGCGGCAGCGGCGATGATCAGCGTGCTCCAGCCAAGCCGCGTCTGGATCCAGACGGAGGCCGGCGCACGCGCGCGTCAAACTGAGCTGACATCGCGGACTCCAAAGTTATTGGCAGCAAGGTTTGGCAGCGCTAGGCTTTGGGTATGCCTCTGCCTATGGATCTGAGCTCTGACGTTACCGACACTCGTATCCTTGGCGGCCGTGACGTGCCGACCCAGGAATTGTTCCGCCGCTGGCAGGAGCATCGCGACCAGAACGCACGTGAGGCGCTGGTTAGACAGTACCTCCCGCTTGCGCGCAAGCTTGCGCGCCGCTACCGCGGCGCCCGCGAGCCTTTAGACGACCTCGAGCAGGTCGCGAGCCTTGGCCTCGTCAAGGCAATCGATCGTTATGACTCGAGTCGTGGGATCGGTTTCCAGCACTTTGCGGTACCCACGATCCTGGGCGAGCTGAAGCGCTACTTCCGCGATTCCGGCTGGGCAGTGCACATGCCCCGAGGAATTCAGGAGCTGGCGCTGCAGGTCGCGCAGGCCGAGCGGCAACTGGCGGCCAAGACAGGCCGCGAGCCCACCTACAACGAGGTGGCCGAGTTCCTTGAGATCAGCGTCCAGGAGGTGCTGGAGG
>JBOGYJ010000165.1:0-3294 GCA_050696795.1 Solirubrobacteraceae bacterium
ACCGGTACATGTCCTCGAGGTCCTGCACCGACATCCCGACCGAGGCCGGCAGGCGCTCGTCGTGCTGGCCCAGCACCTCGCGCTTGCGCATGTGCCCGCGCATCGCCGCGAGCCGGTGCAGCACCTCGCGGATCACCTCGGCGTCGCCGGCGCTCAGCAGGTTGGCGAGGTAGTCGACGGGGATCCGCAGCTTGTCGATCGCGCCGAAGACGTCGTCGGGGTCGGCCTCGTAACCGTCGGTCTCGAAGCTGTTGACGATCGGCGAGAGCGGCGGCACGTACCAGACCATCGGCAGCGTGCGGTACTCGGGATGCAGCGGCAGCGCCACGCGGTAGCGGTGGGCGAGCGCGTACACGGGCGAGCGCACCGCCGCCTCGATCCAGTCCTCGGGGATGCCGTCACGGCGCGCCTGCGCCTGCACCTCGGGGTCGGCGGGATCGAGGAACACCTCCTGCTGCGCGTTCAGCAGGTCGTGCTCGTCGGGCACCGAGGCGGCCGCGTGCACGCGGTCGGCGTCGTAGAGCACCAGGCCGATGTAGCGGATGCGCCCGACGCAGGTCTCCGAGCAGATCGTCGGCAGCCCGGCCTCGATGCGCGGGTAGCAGAGCGTGCACTTCTCGGCCTTGCCGGTGCGGTGGTTGAAGTAGACCTTCTTGTAGGGGCAGCCGGAGACGCAGAAGCGCCAGCCGCGGCACTTGGCCTGGTCGACCAGCACGATCCCGTCCTCCTCGCGCTTGTACATCGCGCCCGACGGGCAGGAGGCCACGCACGAGGGGTTCAGACAGTGCTCGCAGATCCGTGGCAGGTAGAACATGAACGCCTGCTCGTAGGTGGCGGTGATCTGCTCCTCGATCCCGCGCGTCAGCGGATCCTCGTGGATGTGCTCGTGCGTGCCGGCGAGGTTGTCATCCCAGTTCGGCCCCCACTCGATCTTCTCCAGCCGCTTGCCGGTCAGCTGCGAACGCGCCCGCGCGACCGGGTCGTGCTTCTGCAGCGGCGCCGTGGTCAGCGTCTCGTAGTCATAGGTCCAGGGCTCGTAGTAGTCATCGATCTGCGGCAGGTCGGGGTTCGAGAAGATGTTCAGCAGCTTCTTGACGCGCCCGCCGGCCTTGAGCCGCAGCCGCCCGCGCTTGTCCAGTTCCCAGCCGCCCTTCCACTGCTCCTGGTCCTCCCAGCGGCGCGGGTAGCCGAGCCCGGGCTTGGTCTCGACGTCGTTGAACCAGACGTACTCGGTGCCGGGCCGGTTGGTCCACACCTGCGTGCAGGTCACCGAGCAGGTGTGGCAGCCGATGCACTTGTCGAGATTCATGACCATCCCGACCTGGGCTCGTACCTTCATTCGTACACCACCTTCGATTCGCGCCGGCGCACGACCGTCACCTCGTCGCGCTGCGAGCCGGTCGGGCCGTAGTAGTTGAAGCCGAACGACAGCTGCGCGTAGCCGCCGATGAAGTGCGTGGCCTTCATCACGATCCGCGTCAGCGAGTTGTCGGTACCGCCGCGCTTGCCCTGCAGCTCGGTCAGCGGCACGTTCAGATGTCGGTCCTTGGCGTGGTAGAGCATGCAGGTACCCGGCGGCACGCGGTGCGAGACCGCCGCACGGCAGGCGACCACGCCGTTGCGGTTGAGCGCCTCGACCCAGTCGCTGTCCTTGATGCCAAGTTCGTGCGCGTCCTCCACGCTCATCCACAACATGCCGCCGCCGCGGAACAGCGTCAGCATGTGCAGGTTGTCCTGGTACTCGGAGTGGATCGACCACTTCGAGTGCGGCGTCAGGTATTTGAGCGTCAGCTCGCGCCGGCCCGAGCCGTCGCGCGCGCCCTGGTCGCCAAACACCGCCCGGTGGTGCAGCGGCGGGCGGTAGACCGGCAGCCCCTCGCCGAGCTCGAGCATCCAGGCATGGTCGAGGTAGAAGTGCTGGCGGCCCGAGAGCGTGTGCCAGGGCTTGTCGCGTTCGACATTGATCGTGAACGGCGCGTAGCGGCGGCCGTGCGCCTCGATCCCCGACCACTCGGGCGAGGTGATCACCGTGCGCGGCTGGACCTGCGTGTCGTGGAAGCTGATGCGGTCGCCCGCGCGCGTGCCCGAGAGGTCGGCCAGCGACAGGCCGGTGGTCTGCTCGAGGCTGCGGAAGCCCTCGGTCGCGAGCCGCCCGTTGGTCGTGCCCGACAGCATCAGGATCGCCTCGCAGGCGTGCTGCACGCGCTCCAGCGAGGGGCGCCCGTTGGCCACGCCGCCACGGATCGCGCCGTTCTGGGCCCGCAGCTCGTGGACCTCCTCGTCGGCCACCCAGCTGGCGCCCTTGATCTGCGTGCCATGCTGTTCCACCAGCGGGCCGAGCGAGCGCCAGTGCTCCCACAGGTTCGGGTAGTCGCGGTCGACGACGATCAGCTTCGGCATCGTCCTGCCGGGGACCGGCTCGCACTCCCCGGCGCGCCAGTCGCGCACCTCGCCCAGCGGCTGCGCGATCTCGTCGGCGCTGTCGTGCTGCAGCGGCGCGGCAATCAGGTCGCGGCGCTGACCGAGGTGCTTCTCGGCCAACTCGGAGAAGCGCTTGGCGATCAGTCCGAACGTGTCCCAGTCCGACTTCGACTCCCAGGCCGGGGGCACCGCCTGGTTGAAGCTGTGCACGAACGGGTGCATATCGGTCGAGGAGAGATCGAACTTCTCATACCAGGTGGCAGCCGGCAGCACCACGTCGGAGAACAGCGCGTTGGAGGTCATGCGAAAGTCGAGCGTGGTCAGCAAATCGAGCTTGCCCTCCGGCGCCTGCTCGTGCCAGACGACGTCGCGCGGGCGCAACTGCGGCGGCGACTCCTCGGCGCGCACGGCGTAGTCGGTGGTGCCCAGCAGGTGCTTGAGGAAGTACTCGTGGCCCTTGCCCGAGGAGCCGAGCAGGTTCGAGCGCCAGACGGTCAGGACCTTCGTATGGTTGGCGGGCGCGTCGGGGTCCTCGCAGGCGAACTTCAGGCGCCCGCTCCTCAGCTCGTCGACGACGTAGTCGGCCGGGTCGGCGCCGGCGCGCTGCGCGTCGTCGACCAGGTCGAGGCTGGAGCGGTCGAAGCTCGGATACGACGGCAGCCAGCCGAGTCGTGCGCCGAGCGCGTTGACGTCGGCCACGTGCATCCCGTCGAGCAGCCCGCGCCCCAGCGGCGAGGCCATGTCGGCCGGCTGGTAGCGCTCGTAGCGCCACTGGTCGGTCGCCATGTAGAAGAACGGCGTGCCTGACTGATGCCGCGGCGGGCGCACCCAATCGAGCGCGAACGCCACCGTCTGCCAGCCGGCCAGCGGCCT
>JBOGYJ010000166.1:0-5294 GCA_050696795.1 Solirubrobacteraceae bacterium
CTTCCACAACGTGTATATTAAATAAATAAAGTACAAAGTCCGAGAACTACAACGAACGCTTTACCGGGCGGCCAAGGCCGACCCCGGACGCAGGTTCCACGCGCTCTATGACAAGGTTTACCGCAGAGACGTTCTGGAGCGGGCGTGGGAGTCGGTGCGCGCCAACCGTGGCGCGGCCGGCATCGACCGACAGACCATCGCCGACGTCGAGCGGTACGGCATTGACCGGCTGCTCGATGAGCTGGTCGCGGATCTGAAGGACGGCAGCTATCGGCCGCTCGCGGCTCGCCGGGTGTTCATCCCGAAACCTGGCAGACCAACCGAGCAAAGGCTGTTGTCGATCCCGACGGTCCGTGATCGCGTTGTTCAGGCGGCGTTGAAGACGGTGATCGAGCCGATCTTCGAGGCCGACTTCTTGCCGTGCTCGTTTGGGTTTCGCCCCAAGCGCTCACAGCACGATGCGCTTCAGGTGTTGATTGATGAGGCGTGGGACGGCAGGCGATGGGTCGCAGAGTCGGACGTCTCGGATTGCTTCGGGGCGATTCCGCATGACGGGTTGATGACGGCAATCGAGGAAAGGATCGTTGACCGGCATGTCCTGAAGCTCTTGCGCGCGATGTTGCGCGCGGGGGTGATGCAGGACGGGGCGGTCACGCGAGAGGTAACGGGCGCCGCTCAAGGCGGGGTCATCTCGCCATGCTTGTGCAACGTCTATTTGCATCGGCTTGACCGGCAGTGGACCGAGCGCGGGCAAGGGGTTCTCGTGCGTTTCGCAGACGATCTGTTAGCGATGTGTCGAACACAGGCAGAGGCCGAGGCGGCGCTTGCGTCGCTGCGGCAGATCCTGGCCGAACTGGGCCTTGAGCTCAAGGACGCCAAGACGAGGATCGTGCACCTGGAGGAGGGAGGCGAGGGCGTGGAGTTCCTCGGCTTCCACCACCGATGGGTGCGCGCGAACCGTGCCAGACATGTCCAGTTCCTCGCCCGCTGGCCCTCACGCCGGGCGATGCAGCATGCCCGCGACCGCGTCCGTGAGATCACGGCGCGCGAACGGCTGCTGCTTCCGGTTGAAGACGTCGTGCAGGACCTCAACGGGTATCTGCGCGGCTGGGCGGGCTACTTCCGTTACGGAAACTCGGCCCGTCACTTCAACCTGATCGAGCACCACGCGCATAACCGGCTCGCGCTGTTCGTGGCCAAACGCCACCAGCGGTCGCGCGCCTACGGCTGGCGGATGGTCACATACGCCTCGCCGAACCGATTGGGTTTGATCAGCCTCGCTGGAACCGTCGTCGCACCCAGACCCCACCGGGCCTGGAAGGGATAGCCGAATGCCGACGGTGAAGAACGTCGGAGAGCCGTGTGCGGGAGAACCGCATGCACGGTTCGAGGTGGCGGCGGGAGGAAACCAGACCAGTCGGGCCAGCATGTGCCGCGCGGCCCAGGCGCCTCTCGCCGACCCTACATAAACAGTAGGGCTTGGGAACGAGGAACGGCCGCGCTCGGGCGGAGACGTGGCCGTTCGAAGTTGGCGCTTCGGGCGGAGAGCGGTTCCGCCAGTCCCTCGTCGGTGACATTCTGCCCCTCACGGATCGCGCCGCGCCGGAACGCATCGACCGCCCTGTTGTGAGCAGTGCTGAGCACCCAAGAACAAACGCTCCCGCGGCCGGGGTCATAGCGGCTCCCGCTGCGCCACAAAGAAACGAACGCCTCCTGCACCACATCCTTCAACCGCCCCGCCGCCCGCACATCCTGAACGCCCCCTCTGAGAGCGTCACACAGGCTCTCGAGTCAAACGCGGGCCCGCAGCGCTGAAAACGTGGCATGACAGGATCATCTCCCCCGTATACGCGAGCGTAACGACACCGGATCACAATCCAAAAGAACACTCGCGCCGCGATAGGTCAAGCCGCTCAAACTGCGCTCGCGTCGGGCCGCCGCCGAACTTTGCCGGGATACCGCAGCACGGAGCGCGGCTGGGCGATGCGAACGCGAAGGCACCGATGCGCCCTGACGACGCGATTGAGCCAGGCGCTCCTGGGATAGATAGGTGCAATGGATGACGCAGACGTCGCTCTGGCGTTCGCGCGCGCCCGGATCGCGATCGGGCTAACGGCGGTCGCGACCCCCGGCCTCGCCGCCCGGGTGCTGAGTGGACGCTCCGCCTCCGGGATCGAGCCGCTGCTGACGCGCATGCTGGGCGCCCGCGATCTCACGTTGGGGCTCGGAACCGTGATCGCGCTCGACCGCGGCGCCCCGGTCAGAGGATGGATCGAGGCCTCCGCATTCTCCGATGCCGCTGACTGCATCGCGAGCCTGTTGGCGAAGCGGTGCATGAGCTCCCGTGCGTTCGCCGGCACGGTGGTGCTCGCGGCCGGCTCGGCGGGGTTCGGCGCCTACCTGTCGCGCCGTCTGGATCCGGCGCCGCCGGCGCACCCGCATCAGCCCGAGGCCGTGATCACCGGACACCCGGAATAACTCTGCCCCGGCGCTGGGTAATCGGGGCGCGGCCGGACAGGCAGAGCAGGAGCGCGGCCGGACAGGCAGAGCAGGAACGGAGAGGCGCGGGCGGGCGCGTCATGGTTAGGCTCACCGCCCTGCACCAGGCGGACAGCCACGAGTACATCCGCGTGTATGGGGCGCGGGAGAACAGCCTCAAGGGTGTCGATGTCGCGATCCCGAAGCGGCGGCTGACGGTGTTCACCGGCGTCTCGGGTTCGGGCAAGAGCTCGCTTGTGTTCGACACGATCGCCGCGGAATCGCAGCGGATGATCAACGAGACCTACAGCACGTTCGCGCAGGGATTCATGCCGTCGCTCGCGCGGCCCGACGTGGATGTGCTCGAGGGCCTCACGATTCCTTCAACGTCCCATCGGTCAGCGCGGGCGGCGAGATGACGATCGATCGCGGCGACGGCAAGACGGTCACCCGGAGCTTCACCCGCGCGGGCGGCATGTGTCCACGCTGTGAGGGTCGTGGCAGCGTGTCGGACATCGACCTGGCGCAACTCTACGACGCGTCCAAGTCGCTGAATGAGGGCGCGATCACCGCTCCCGGCTATCAGAGGGCGCGATCACCGCTCCCGGCTATCAGGGTGGCGGTTGGAACTCGCGGTTGTACAGCGAGTCCGGCTTCTGTGACCCGGACAAGCCGATCGGCAAGTTCACGAAGACCGAGCTGCACGACTTCCTCTACCGCGAGCCCACCCGGATGAAGATCGCCGGAGTCAACATGACCTACCTGGGTCTCGTCGGGCGGATCCAGAGACCGATGCTCTCCAAGGAGATCAACATCGCCGAGGTGTGCGCGATGCAGATCAGCGAACCGAGGCGCGGGAGTTCTTCGCCGATAGCGACGCACGCAGCGCAACCGCACACACGATCCTCGAGCGGCTGGCTGACGTCGGGCTGGGCTACGTGACCCTCGGCCAGCCCCTGACGACACTTTCGGGTGGGGAACGCCAGCGGCTCAAGCTCGCAACCCACATCGGCGATCCGGAAGGAGGGGCCCACCCCCGCCGCCCACGTGGGCGGCTCCGGCACCCTCTGGGCGGCATGGCATCTACGTCCTCGACGAACCGACGAGCGGCCTGCACCTGGCCGACGTGGAACAGCTGCTCGGCCTGCTCGACCGCCTCGTCGATCAGGGCAAATCGGTGATCGTGATCGAGCACCACTAGGCCGTGATGGCGCACGCGGAGTGGGTCATCGACCTCGGTCCCGGCGCCGGTCACGACGGCGGCGAGGTTGTGTTCGAGGGCACACCCGCCGAGCTGCTCGCCGCCGCGCGAGACGCTGACGGGGTCGGCACCTGGCCGAATATGTGGGCGCGCCGTCAACGAGTCGACACCATGAGGTTCAAGAATGACCGGTCAGCGGCCGATCATTTGGAGGCATGAGTTTTTCCGATGCGATCGGTCAGGTGGATCAGATCGTTCAGTGGGAGCAGCAGCTGGCCAATCCGGCCGCGCTGACCCAGTCCTTGGGCACGGCCGCCAGCGGGACCACCACCAACACGAGCTCCAGCGATGCGTCGGGTGGCGCATCGTTCTCTGACGCGCTGGCCCAGGCCCAGGCCCAGGGGGGGACAAGCGCGCTCTCGCTGCTCGACCCCGCTGACAGCGGCACCGCCACCAGCGGCATCGCCACCAGCGCCGCGGACACCAGCGCCACCACCAGCGCCGCGGACACCAGCGCCACCACCAGCGCCAGCGACCTGCTGAACGGCGGCGACAGCCAGCTGCTGAGCGCACTGCAGCCCGCCACCGGCGGCGCCAGCCCCAGTACCGGTTCGAGCGAGCTCAGCGCGATCGAGTCCGCGCTGCAGGACAGCACGACGGCCGGCACATCCGCAGCCACCAGCGGCACCTTCGGCAGCTCCGCCACGAGCGCCGGCGACCCACGGATCCAGTCGATGATCCAGGAGGCCAGTAGCCTCATCGGCCAGCCCTACGTGTGGGGCGGTGGCCACAACAGCTTCGGACCGCAGAGCGGCTATGACTGCTCGGGCTTCGTCTCCGCGGTCCTGCACGCGGGCGGCTATCTGACCAGCCCGCAGGACACCGAGACACTGCCCACGGCCGCCGGGATCGAGTCCGGGCCCGGGCAGTACGTGACGATCTACGACCGCACCACACCCGGCCAGGAGGGCCATGTGATCATGGAGATCGACGGCCAGTTCTACGAGTCGGGCGGCCAGCAGGGCAGCTGGGGCGGTGGCGGCGGAGTCGAGAAGATCTCGACCCCTTCGGCCGCCTATCTCTCCACCTTCAACCAGGTTCTGCACCCCGACGGCCTCTGACGAGCAGCGCTATCGTCGGTTGCCGATGAGCACGAGCAGCGCTGGCGTGCGCAGCGGCTTGACGGCCGGCGCGGCGCGATCACATCTCCGCTCGAGCCTGAAAGCGACGTTCTTCTCGGACTCGACCCGCACGGCCCAGACCGTGCTCGGCCTGATCTGGCTGCTCGATGCGGGCCTCCAGTTCCAGTCCTTCATGTACTCGAAGGGCTTCGTCGCGATGCTCACGCAGATGTCGCAGGACCAGCCGCACTGGCTCGCCGCCAGCGTCAACTGGGGCGCGCGCTTCGCCGCCGGCAACCTGAGCGTCTACAACACGCTGTTCGCCCTGATCCAGGCCACGATCGGCTTCGGTCTGCTCCACCGGCCGACGGTCAGGCTCGCGCTGGTCGGAGCCTTCGCCTGGTCGTTGATCGTCTGGTGGTTCGGCGAGAGCTTCGGCATGCTGTTCATGAACATGGGCCAGCCGCTGACCGGGGCGCCGGGCGCCGTGATCA
>JBOGYJ010000167.1:0-8306 GCA_050696795.1 Solirubrobacteraceae bacterium
GCATCGTGATGGGTGCGATCCTGCTGTTCGCGCTGATCGCCAGCGTATACCTCGTCTACGTGCTCGAAATCTTCAAGTTCAAGCTGCTGCGCGGTGTGCAGTTGCGCAGGGTCGATCCGGACACGAGCGAGCACGACATAGTCGCCAGCGTCGAGCGTGATATCGAAACCGGCGAGTTCGACGCGATCAAGCAGCCGGAGCCGCCCGAGTGAGTCGCTTCCAGCGGGCGATGCTGGCCCTCGTCGTCGTACTGGCCGCGCTGGCCGCCGTGGGCCGTTATGTCAGCGGCATCCCGGACATCGTCGCGTTCATTCTGGCGGCGCTGGCGCTCGCCGGGATGGCATGGACCGTGTCGTTCGCGACAGAGCAGGTCGGGATGCGCTCGGGGCCGGCGATCACCGGCGTGCTGCAGTCGACGATCGGCAACCTGCCCGAGTTCTTCGTCGTCCTCTTCGCGCTCCAGGCCCGCGACAAGACCGTCGCGGAGACCGCGCTGGTCGGCTCGATCCTCGTCAACGCCCTGCTCGTACTGGGGCTCGTGCTGGTCACCGGCTCGACACGCGAGCGCGGCGGCGTGATGCGCTTCAGCGCGAGACTGCCGAACGACACCGCGACGCTGCTGCTGGTCGCCTCGCTGACGATCGTGCTGGTCGGGCTGGTGACGAGCTCACACGACCCGGCCGGTCGCCACGTACAGGTGGTCAGCATCGTCGGCGCCGCCGCGCTGCTGATCGTCTACGGGATCTGGATGTGCCAGTACTTGCGCGGGGACAGAGCACCGGATGCGGCGGGGGAGGTGGCCGAGACGCCGCGGATCTCGACACGCATGGCGGTCAGCCTGCTGGTGGCAGCCGGTGTCGGCTCGGCCTTCGTCTCGGACTGGTTCGTGCACGCGCTCGAGCCGACGATCCACCAGGTCCACCTCTCGCAAACGTTCGCGGGCATCGTGATCGTCGCGATCGCCGGCAACGCCGTCGAGAACGCCGCCGGCATCTACCTCGCCTACCGGGGCAAGCACGACCTGGCGATCAGCGTCGTCAAGAACTCGGTTGCGCAGATCGCCGCCTTCCTCTACCCGCTGATGGTGCTGGTCTCGGTGTTCACCGCGAGTCATCTGAACTTCGCCTTGGCGCCCGTCTGGATCGGGGCGCTGATCGGCACCGCGATCCTGATCTGGCAGATCACCGGCGACGGTGAGGCGACGCCGTTCGAGGGCGCCGCGCTGATCGCGATCTACATCGTGCTCGCGACCGTCGCCGGCTTCGAGCATTAGCGCGGTCGGCCGCGTGACCGCGCGCTTGACCTGAGTGCTGCGGGGGACCGGAGCGGCAGCGAGCCGGCGCGTGCTAACCTAACGTTTACGTAAGGTCGCACTGCCAGCACAGGGGATTTGATGACGAGCAGGATCACCGCCGCGGGTTCGGCGCGCCGCTTCGGCGTCGACGCCAGCCACGACCACTACAAGTGGTGGGCGCTCTCGTGTACGAGCGTCGGCATGCTGCTCGCCACGATCAACTCGGGCACGCTGATCATTGCGCTGCCCGACCTCGAGCGCAGCCTGCACACCAGCCTGCTGACGCTGGTGTGGGTGATCCTCGTCTACATGATCGCCTCGACCGTGCTGGTGCTCAGCGCCGGCCGGCTGTCGGACCAGTTCGGCCGCAAGAACGCCTATATCGGCGGCTTTGTGCTGTTCGCCGCGGCGTCGCTCGGGGCGGGCTTCTCGACCGGCGGCACCGAGCTGATCCTCTGGCGGATCGTGCAGGGCGTCGGCGGCGCCTTCCTGTTCGCCAACGCCGCGGCGATCGTCACCGACGCCTTCCCGCGCGAGCAGCTCGGGGTGGCGATGGGCACCAACACGATGGTTGCTGCCGTCGGCCTCGTGATCGGACCGGTGCTCGGTGGCGCTCTGGTCGACATCTCCTGGCACTGGGTCTTCTGGTTCAACGTCCCCTTCGCGCTGGTGGGCAGTATCTGGGCGTTCTCGATCCTGCGCGAGATCACCGGCCGGGGCGAGGACACGAGCTTCGACGCGCTCGGCACGGTCACGTTCCTGATCGGCTTGACCGGGCTCGTGCTCGGCATCTCCAAGGGCGGCATCGAGGGCTGGCACGGCCCGGTCGTGTTCGGCGGGCTGGCCGCAGCGGTCGTCTTCCTGCCGCTGTTCGTGCTCGTTGAGCGCCGCCACCGCGCGCCGATGCTCGATCTCACGATCTTCAAGGACCGCCTGTTCAGTGCGGCCTCGGCCGCGGCCTTCCTCAACGGACTCGCGCGCTTCGCGCTGATGTTCGTGTTCGTCTTCTACTTCCAGGGCGTGCAGGGCGACTCGCCGATCCTGGCCGGCCTCAAGCTCGCGCCGCTAGCCCTGGGCATGCTGATCGCCTCGCCGCTGGCTGGCATCTACGCGGACCGCAAGGGCTCCCGCACACTCGCCTCGCTGGGCATGATCGTGACCGCCATCGGCCTGGCGTTGATGACCACGCTGGGCGAGGGCACGAGCTACTGGTGGCCCGGCATCTTCCAGTTCGTCGTCGGCGTCGGCTCGGGCATGTTCAACTCGCCCAACACGGCCGCGATGATGGGCGTGGTCGCCCCGCACCGCCGCGGGATCGCCTCCGGCGCCCGCGTGCTGGTGCAGAATACGGGCGCCGTGCTGTCGATCGCCTTCGTGATGGCGGTCGTCACCAGCGGCATCAAGCCGACCGTCCTGTTCAGCATCTTCTCCGGCCTCGGGACGCGCATCACCGCCAGTCAGATGGCTCCCTTCCTCTCCAACATGCACCTGGCGTTGTGGGCGATGGTCGGCTTCTCGATCGTCGGCGCGATCGTCTCGTTCGCGCGGCCCAAGCACGCCGGCCATCACGTGCAGGAGGCCGAGCCGACGGCCGTTCCGGAGGACGCCGCTCCGATCGCGGCGGCCGCCTGATGGCCGCCACCTTCGAGTCCACCCCGCTGCCCGAGGAGTCCTCGTCGCGCAGCATGCGCATCGGCGAGGTCGCCGAGCTGACCGGCACGACGCCGCGCACGATCCGCTACTACGAGGAGATCGGGCTGCTCTCCGGCGGGCCCGAGCGCGAGGTCGGCAAGCACCGCTGCTACTCGCAGGCCGACGTCGAGCGGATCACAGAGATCGTCCGTCTGAAGGAGCTCCTGGGCGTCAGCCTCGAGCAGCTCTCCCAGTTGCTGGAGGCCGAGACCGCCCGCGCCGGCATCCGCCGCGAGTACCACGAGACCGACGACCCCGAGCGCCAGCGCGCGCTGCTGCAGCAGTCAGCCGCGCACATCGCGAACCAGCTCGCGCTGGTGCGCGGGCGCATCGACGAGCTGACTCGGCTCGAGGCCGAGCTCGGCCAGCGCGCCGAGCGGGTCGCCGAGAAGCTGAGCGCGCTGGGCGAGTAGCGAACTTTGGTGATGCCGGTCGCACAGATGCCCAACCAACAGTGCCCGCGCCTCGAGGCACGGCTAGATGAGCGGACCTTAAAGGCCGTGAATCGCTAGCATGCAGCGCCCTGCCTTTGGGCAAGCCACGGCCCAAACGGATATGACCACTTTGTATCAAAACGCCCATTCGCCTGAGCGGGTAACCGTGACCGCGTTCAAATTTCTGGATGTTCCACTTGTCGTAATCGGCGCGGTCATCGCGCTGCTGGTCGGCGCCCCCGCGCTCGGCGTGATCGTCGGCGCGATCGGGTGGATCCTGCAGCGCGTCGTGCAGGTGATGGACCGGCGGTTCACCCGCAAGCTGCGCGATCCGGTCAAGCAGGTCGGCATCAACGTCACCGAGTCGTTCGGCCGGATCTGGCTGCTGGCGGGCGCGATCGTCGTGTCCGGCGTCGCCGGTAGCCGCCAGGACGGCCTGGCCGCCGCGGTCCTGATCTTCGCCGCGTACTCGATCGCCTTGGCGATGCGCATCGCGAGTGGGCCGCCCCCGGAAAGAGATCTCAGCGACCGATGAGTGCGATCACCGCACCCGCGCCGGCCGGCGCGCCCTCCCCCAACGAGACACCTCAGAAGGCGGGGATGAGCCGTGGCAAGAAGCTCGGCCTGAGCCTGTTCGGCTTCTGGCTGGCCGGTCTGATCTTCTTCGTCGCCGTGCTCGGCTTCAAGCCGCACAAGGCCCATGACGTCGTCACCGGAGTCTTCACGCCGACCAACGAGTTCAAGCTCGACACGTGGTTCAGCGTCGGTCCGGTCGACTTCAACAAGGGCGTGCTGTACGTGATCCTGGCGGCGATCATCACACTCGTCATCCTCTTCTACGTCGCCGGACGCCTCAAGCGGCGCCCGGGCCGGATGCAGGCGGCGGTCGAGATGTTCTACGGCCTCAGCAGCGGCATGGCGCGCGAGAACCTCGACGACCCGCTCGCTCGCAAGTACTTTCCGCTGATCGCGACGCTGTTCGTCTTCATCCTCGTCACGAACCTGATCGGCTACATACCGCTGCCGGTCAACTCGATCGACAAGTTCACGATCTTCGGGGCGCACATCCCTTCGTTCCAGATCTTCGCGGCCGACACCAACGTCGCCTTCCCGCTGATCCTCTCGCTGATGGTGTTCGTGCTGTTCTCCTGGGAGCGCTTCAAGTTCCACCGCTTCAACCCGATCGAGACCCTCACGAGCCTGATGCCGGGTGGGATCAGCGGCCCGATCAAGGTGCCGATCTTCGGCATCGAGATCCTCTCCTACTTCCTGCGCCTGATTTCGCTGACCGTCCGGCTCTGGGCCAACCTGCTGGCCGGGCACATGCTGATCGCCTTCATGGGCGGTGAGCTCGGGGTGCTCGTCGGCGATCCTTGGGTGCAGTGGCTGCTGTTTCCGTTCGGGATCGCGATCTACCTCTTCGAGGCGGTCCTGATCGCCGGCCTGCAGGCCTTCATCTTCGCCATCCTGACCGCGATCTACCTCGGTGACGCGGTCGCGAGCCATTAGCCAAAGCAAAGGAGCTATCCCCACATGCTGTTCCTCCACTTCCTGTCGATCTTCCACCCGGTGCTCGGGGCGGCCTCGAGCCTGGCGTCGGACGTCAAGAGCGCCGGTGGATCGATCGGCCTCGGCGCCGGCGCCGGCGGTGGCGCAGCGGGCGCGGGCGCCGGCATCGGCATGGTGTTCAACGCCTCGATTCAGGCCAAGACCCGTCAGCCAGAGCTGCGCCAGGACATCGAGCGCGATCAGTGGCTCGGCTTCGCTCTGACCGAGGCCTGCTTCTTCTATGGCCTCGTCGGCGGCTTCATCGCCTTCTTCCTCTAGACCCAGATGCCGTCCGCCGCTGCACATATCCCGGTCGCCTCCTCGTCAGGCTCGTTCCTGATCCTCCCCAACGTGGGACTGATGGTCTGGGTGCTCGTGATCTTCGGCATCTGCGTGCTCGTGCTGTGGAAGACCGTGTTTCCCGCGATCGGCGCGGTCCTGGACCGCAGAGCCCAGTCGATCTCCGACGAGATCGACTCGGCCGAGAAGCTGCGCCAGGAGTCCCAGAAGGTGCTGGACGAGTACCGCCAGCGCCTGGCCGATGCCCGCGCCCAGGCCGATGAGATCGTCACCCGCGCGCGTCAGGCTGGTGAGGCGCACGAGAAGGAGGCGGTGCAGACCGCCCGCGCCGAGCGCGAGCGCCTACTCGAGCAGACGCGACGTGACGTCGAGGCTGAGACCCGTCGCGCGATCGACGAGATCCGCCGTGAGGTCGCCGATCTGACCGTGCTCGCGACCGAGAAGGTCACGCGCAAGACGCTCACCGGCGCCGACCAGCGCCGCCTCGTCGAGGAGGCCCTCAAGGACCTCGACTTCAGCGTCCTCGGTGGAGGCGAGGGCTAGCCCTGGCAAAGCGCAGCCAGGGCTAGCACGGAAAGCTCACATGGAAGAGATTGCCCAGGTATACGCCCGCTCCTTGTTCGAGGTCGCCTCCGAGCAGGACAAGCTCGACGTCGTCAAGCAGCAGCTCGAGCAGTTCGCCACCGCCCTGCACGAGAACCGCGAGCTGGCGGTCTTCTTCTTCTCGCCGTACTTCTCGGCGGAGGAGAAGAAGGACGGCCTGCGCCGGGCGGTCGAGGGCGCAGATCCGGCTGTCATGAACTTCCTGGAGGCGCTGATCGAGCGCCACCGGATGCCGGCGATCTTCCGCATCAGGACCGACTTCGAGGCGCTCTACGACAAGAGCAACAAGCTGCTGCCCGTGATCGTCACGAGCGCCGTCGAGCTCGACGCCGCGACGATCGAGAGCCTCGGCAAGCGCATCGGCGAGCAGACCGGCAACGAGATCGAGCTCTCCAGCACGGTCGACCCCGACATCCTCGGCGGGATCGTGCTGCGCGTCGGCAACTTCATACTTGATGCGTCGATCAGGACGCGCCTAGAACGACTTCGCAGAGAAGTCGCACAGGCCTAAAGGAGCCTTACGAACAAATGCAGATCAAGCCAGACGAGATCACCTCAATCCTCAAGAGCCGCATCGAGGGCCTCGATACCACCAGCGCCGACCTGGCCGAGGTGGGCACCGTGTTGTCGGTCGCCGACGGCATCGCCCGCGTGCACGGTCTCGAGAACTGCATGTCGTTCGAGATGCTCGAGCTGCCCCACGGCGTCACCGGCCTGGCGCTCAACCTCGAGTCCGACAACGTCGGCGTCGTGCTCTTCGGCGAGTGGGAGAAGGTCGTCGAGGGCGACACCGTGCGCCGCACCGGCCGCCTGCTCGAGATCCCGGTAGGTGACGAGCTGCTCGGTCGCATCGTCGACCCGCTCGGCAACCCGCTCGACGGCAAGGGCCCGATCCACACCAGCGAGAGTCGCCCGATCGAGCACAAGGCTCCGGGCGTGGTCCAGCGCCAGCCGGTGAAGGAGCCGATGCAGACCGGCATCAAGGCGATCGACTCGATGATCCCGATCGGTCGCGGCCAGCGCGAGCTGATCATCGGTGACCGCCAGACCGGCAAGACGGCGATCGCGGTCGACACGATCATCAACAACAAGGACACCGGCGTGATCTCGATCTACGTCGCGATCGGTCAGCGCAAGGCCACCGTGGTCGCGCTCGCCAAGGCGCTCGAGGACGCCGGCGCCCTGCAGAGCTCGATCATCGTGATGGCCGCCGCTGATGAGTCCGCGCCGATCACCTTCCTGGCGCCCTACGCCGGCTGCGCGATGGGCGAGTACTTCCTCTACAACGGCAAGCACGCGCTGACGATCTACGACGATCTCACCAAGCACGCCTACGCCTACCGCCAGATGTCGCTGCTGCTGCGCCGCCCGCCGGGCCGCGAGGCCTACCCGGGCGACGTCTTCTACCTGCACTCGCGGCTGCTGGAGCGCGCCGTCAAGCTCAACGACGACCTCGGCGCCGGCTCGCTGACCTCGCTGCCGATCATCGAGACGCAGGCCGGTGACGTCTCGGCCTACATCCCGACCAACGTGATCTCGATCACCGACGGCCAGATCTTCCTCGAGCCGAAGCTCTTCAACTCGGGCGTGCGCCCGGCCATCAACGTGGGCATCAGCGTCTCGCGCGTGGGCGGCAACGCCCAGATCGGCCCGATGAAGAAGGTCGCCGGGCGCCTCAAGCTCGACCTCTCGCAGTTCCGCGAGCTCGAGGCCTTCGCGCAATTCGGCTCCGAGCTCGACGCCGACACGCAGCGCACGCTGGCCCGCGGTCAGCGCCTGGTGCGCACGCTCAACCAGGGCGAGCGCCAGCCGATCCCGGTCGAGCAGCAGGTGGTGCAGATCTACGCCTCGACCAACGGCTACGTCGACCGCATCAACGTCGGCCGTGTCGAGCACTTCCTCGCGGGTCTGTCGGATACGGTGAAGGCGAGCCACGCGGAGCTGCTCGAGAAGATCAGGGGCGGCGACTGGTCCGATGAGACCGTCAAGGAGGTCGACGAGGCGGTCAAGCAGTACGCCGAGGACTTCGGCTACGACCTCGACGAAGAGGGCCACCCGCTGGAGGACGGCGACGACATCCCCGCCGCCCGCAAGCGCGATGACAACGAGTCCGGCGAGGAGTCCCGGGACGCCGAGGTCGCGGCCGTCTAGGGGCCGCGCCGACCCCGACTGCAACGCCATGCCTTCGCAGCGAGACGTCCGCAACCGCATCGCCTCGGTTCAGAACATCCGCACGATCACCCGTGCGATGGAGATGGTCGCGGCCGCGCGCCTGCGTCGTGCCGAGCAGCGCATCCAGGCGCTGCGTCCCTACGCCGACGCGATCCGGCGGATGACCCGTGAGGCGGCGCAGGCGGCCGGGCAGCTGCCCAGCATGCCGGTCCTGGTCGAGCACGAGTCTGTCGAGAGGGTCGGGCTGTTGCTGGTCGCGGGCG
>JBOGYJ010000168.1:0-30969 GCA_050696795.1 Solirubrobacteraceae bacterium
GAACAGGCGCTTGGCCCCGCGCACCGCGTCGGGCGAGCGCTCCGAGATCTCGCGCGCAAGCTCAAGTGCCACTGCCAGCGGATCGTCGGCAACATGGGTCACCAGGCCCAGCCGGTGGGCCTCCTCACCGCTGAGCGTGTGCGCGGTGAAGGTCAGCTCCTTGGCGATGTCGATGCCCACGAGGCGCGGCAGGGTGCGCGTGATCGACATGTCCGGGATCAGCCCCCAGCGGCCCTCCATCACCGAGAGCCGCGCATCGGGCGTGGCGATCCTGATGTCCGCGGCCAGCGCGATCTGAAGCCCGCCGCCCAGGCAGTTGCCGTGAAGCGCGGCGATCACCGGCACGGGCAGCTCGATCCATCCGTACGCGGCTTGCTGGAAGCGGTTCGGCGGGGGCTCGTCGAGGATCCCGCTGAGCGCCTCGAGTCCGCCGCCGGCCGCGATCGCGGGGAAGTCCAGGCCGGAGCAGAAGCTCCTGCCGGCGCCGTGCAGCACCACGGCACGCACACCCGATGCGCCGCGCAGGCGCTCGGCCGCGGCGATGATCGCGTCGAGCATCGGCAGGTCGAGCGCGTTGTGCTTGTCAGGGCGCGTCAGGGTGACGGTGGCGATGTGCCCGTCGACCGCGATCGAGGTACGCTCGGCATCGGCCCCGGTGTCCGGCTCACTCACCCCGCGGCCCTCCGCTCTGCCGTCAGCTCGGCGGCGGGCTCCACCGTGTCTCCGAGGCTGACCGTGCCCGGCCGCAACACGCGCCCGTAGATCCCGAAGGGCAGCGGCTCGGTGGCCTCGAGGCCGGTGCGATACGCGCGCAGCAGATCGAGCGTCGGTACGGTCACCTCGCCCGTCTCCGGGTCGCGGCTCGTCACCAGGCAGCGCCCGACGTTGCCGTCGAAGCGCAGGATCGCAGTCCCGACCCGCAACCTCTGGCCGAGCCATCCATCCTCGGCGTGGGGCGCGACCCCGTCGACCTCGATCAGCATCCGGAAACGGCGCACGTCGAGCGGCTCGCCACCGGCCTGCTCGCCGAGTCGCCGCAGCGACCCGCGCGAGATCAGGCTCACAGGACCCTTCGCGCCACGGTCGACGGCCGAGCCGCTCTCCAGCAGGCGCAGCGGCAGCCCGCAGAAGTCAGACAGCGCCTGCGACCACGGGCCGAGCAGCTGCCGACCCGTGACCTGATGCGAGAAGAACCGCGCCGTGAGCGACTCACCGAGCTCGATCTCACCGTCGACGATCGATCCGTCGGGGAACTCCAGCGCCAGCCGCGGAGGCTCGAAGTGCGCCACGATCGCCTGCAGGCTGCCGAGCTGCTTGCCGTTGCGCATGCGGCCCTGCTCGTCGGCCACGAAGAACTTGCGGTCGCCGGTGGCGCCGCGCTCGTCGAGCACGACGCGCTCGACGCTACGGATCCGCGTTCCCTTGACCGCTGCCGTGTGCAGCGCTGTGACCGTGACGCTCATAGCCAGCACATTCCAGCATGGGCAACCGCGGATAGCGAACGAAGCGGTCCGGCGCGGTGCGCGAACGCAGGCACAGCGAGGTAGCTTTGTCGCTCACTGTGAGCGTCTGGGCATGGATAGGTGTGGCCGTCGGCGGCGGTCTGGGCGCGGTGGCGCGCTTCCTGCTCGACGGTTGGATCGGCAGCCGCTTCGGTCGTGAGCTGCCGCTCGGCACGTTCGCGATCAACATCACCGGTTCGGTCCTGCTCGGCCTGCTCGACGGCCTCGCGCTCAGTGGCGACGCGATGCTGATAGCCGGGACGGCGACGATCGGCGCCTACACGACGTTCTCCACCTGGCTCTTCGAGACCCACCGGCTGGCTGAGGACGGCGAGTTCGCCGCGGCCGCCCTCAATATCGGCGCGAGCATTGTGTTCGGCTTTGCCGCCGTCGTCATCGGACACCTGCTGGGCAGCCATCTATGACCGGCGAGCCCGAGCGTGGCCCCCTCCGCGTTTTGCCGGTGGCTCGAAGAACTGCTCGATCGCCTGCGCGATGCCGCTGGCGATCACCTGCTGCCCATGGCCGCTATTGGCGAGCGACCCCTCGAACGGGTCGGTGATGAACAGCGGCTCGATCAGCGCCCCCGGCATCTGGCTCGGCGTCGAGAACCAGCCGGGCTTGGCCGGGCCGAGCAGCAGCAGGTGCCCGTAGCTGTCGCCGGCTGAGGCGTTCACGGTGGAGCCGAGCTGGTCGTCGTGCTGCACGCCCCCGCTGGGGATCTTCCAGCTCTGCCGGTTCATCGCCGCCAGCACGTCGTCCTGCACCAGCGTGGCCAGGCGCAGGCTCTCGGGGGCGAACGGACGCACGGCGTCGTAACCGGTGACGGAGCCCGCGTTGTTGGCGGCACCGGCATCGAAGTAGATTCCGACCAACGCCTTGGCGTGGGCCTCGTTGGCGCACTGCGCCCGGGCGGCGACGTCGTCGTGCACGCCCTGCGCGGTCAGCAGCCGTCCGTCGACGTCGGCCGCGGTGAGCTGCGCGACCGCGTTGTTGGTCGTGCGCGACACGACGACGCGGAAACCCTGCTTGCGCAGCAACGCCGTCGCGTCGAGCTCGACGGGCAGCGTCTCATCGGCCTCGTAGATCGTCTGGCCGCTCTCGGTGTGGCCGACCGAGCCCGGATCGCGACCGCCGTGGCCGGCGTCCAGAAACACGGTCAGGTGGCGGTTGCCGCGGGTGGGCGCGTAGCTGGCGCACGAGTCCTTGGCGAAGTGCGCCGGGTCCACGGCGGTGCTCGCCGGGGCGAGCTGCTTGGCGACCTTCGGCTTGGCAGAGCCGCCGCCCGAGATGACTCCGGCGGTGATGCCGACGATCACGGCGACAACGACGCCGGCGCGTGTTGAGATACGTCGGGGGCGGCGAGCGGTGTGTGGCATGGCAGGTTACGGCGACCGATCGTCCAGGTCGGCAGGTGCAACGATGGACGACGTAGGTAAAAGAAGCGTTAGAACGAAATCGCCTCAGAGCGGCATAAGTTGCGAACAAGCGGCGCCGCCCTTTGAGAATGTAGTCTCGAACCGTGCGTCCGCCCGCTCGCGTCGTGCCTGTGTTGCTCGCTTGCGCGTGCCTCGTGGCCGGCGCGGCGAGCAGCTTCGGCGCCACCAGCTCGGCGGCGGCGCCGGGTGGGGACTGGACGACGTTCGGCTTCGACAACCAGAGCTCCGGCGCCGATCCGGCCAAGACCGGCATAACGCCGCGGAATCTCAAGCGCCTCAGGCGGATCACCGTGCGCATCCCGGGCACCGTCGACTCCTCCGCGGTGGAGCTGGCCGGCGTGCCGATCAGGGGCGCGGGGCACGATGTCGCGATCATGACCACCTCCTACGGTCGCACGCTCGCGCTCGACATCGTCAGCGGCCGAATCCTCTGGGACTTCGCGCCCGGCAGCGTGCACCGCCTCGAGGGCGGGCCGCAGATCACGACCGCCTCGCCGGCCGTCGACCCGGACCGTCGGTACGTGTACGTGGCCAGCCCGGACGGCTTCATTCACAAGCTGGCGGTCGCCTCGGGGCATCAGATCTGGAGCACGAGCGTCACCGATGACGCGGGTCGGGAGAAGATCGCCGGCGGGCTGAAGATCGCCGACGGCGAGCTGATCGTGGCGACCGACGGCTATGACGGCGACGCGCCGACCTATCAGGGACATGTGGTCACGATCGACCCGGCCACCGGCCGGATCACGCATGTCTTCAACACGCTCTGCTCGAACATCCACACACTGATCGCTCCACCGTCGAAGTGCTCGGGCAGCGACTCCGCGATCTGGGGCAGGCCAGGGAGCGTGATCGAGCCGGACACCGGCGACATCCTCGTCGCCACCGGCAACGGTCCGTTCAACGGGCACAGCGACTGGGGCGACAGCGTGCTCGAGCTGTCACCGTCGCTGAAGCTGCTGCACAACTGGACGCCGCCCGACCAGGCGCAGCTCAACAGCGGCGATCAGGACCTCGGCAGCACCGAGCCGGCGCTGCTGCCGTTCCACGGCGGCTCGCGATTGGCTGTCCAGGCGGGCAAGTCGGGAGTCATCAACCTGCTGAACCTGCGTCGGCTCGACGGTGGGGCCGGCCGCGCCGGCCCCAGGACCGGCGGCTCCCTGCAGCGGATCGACGCGCCCGGGACGACGGACGTCTACAGCCAGCCCGCCGTGTGGAAGTCAGCGAGCGGTCGCGTCTACGTCTACGTGACCACCAACGCTGGAACAGCCGGGTACTTTGTAACGGCATCCGATCGGCTCCACCTGGCCTGGGAGAACGACCAGGCGGGCACGAGCCCGGTGGTGGCCGGCGGCCTGCTCTACGTCTACAACGAGAGCCAGGGCGTCCTCAACGTCTTGAACCCGGTGAGCGGTCACCTCTACCGCGCTCTGCCCGCCGCCGGCGGTCACTGGAACAGCCCGATCGTGGTCGGTGGCCGCATCATCCTGCCGGTTGGCGACGACAACGACCGCAAGTTGACCGGGGAGGTCTTCATCTACCACCTCCCCGGCGCCCGCGATGCTCGAGGCGGTGATCACGCGCGTCAGAGCACGAACGGGATCAGCATCTTCGTACGCGCGCGGTAGGCCGGGTAGGCGGTCGGGAAGGTGGCCGTGAGGTTGCGCTCCTCGACGGTGGCCGCCCACACGAAGTAGGCGCCCACGATCACCGCGATTCCGATGCCGATCAGGTTGGTCACGAGTGCGGTGCCGAGCACTCCGAGCAGGATGCCGCTGTAGATCGGGTGGCGGATCAGGCCATAGGGCCCCGCGGTGACGAGCTCGGGCTGGAGACGCTCCGTGGTCGGCATGCCCCAGTTGCGTCCGAGGATCGCCCGCGCCCACGCGGCCAGCGCGATGCCGGCCACGAACAGCACCGTGCCGATCACGCCGAGCGCGACGCTGTGCACCTGCAATCCGGTGGCACCGATGCCGCGGACGAGTAGCGCGACCGCGATGGCGGCGATTCCGCGTGGGCCGAGCCGGCTCCAGCCGTGGGCGACGCTGCGTTTGGCGGTGAACGCCGACAGCAGCCAACCCGCCCAGAAGGCGGCCCACGCGATCCCGACGGCGATCCGCAGGGTGTGCATGATGGGCGGACTCTAGCTCCCGCCAGGTCGCGGATCCGTTACGTGAGCGGCGCGCTGTCACGTGAGCGGCGCGCTGTCCTCTCGCGCCTTTGAGGACCGCGTGCTCGGCACCGTGACCGTGAGCGTTGTGCCCTTGTCGGCGATCGAGGAGAGCTCGATCTCCCCGCGCAGGAGCTCGACGCGCTCCCTGATCCCGGTCAGGCCGAACCCCTGCGTCTTGGCCTCCGGATCGAATCCTCGCCCGTTGTCCTGCACCGTCAGGTGCACCTGGGAGGTGTCCTCCCAGACCTCGACGCTGACTCGCGAAGCGGCGCCGTGCTTGCGGGCGTTGGTCAACGCCTCCTGGGTGATCCGGTAGACCGCGGTTTCGACCTCCTGAGCCAGGCGATCGGGGGCTCGCTTGGTCTCGTAGAAGAGGTCGACGCTGAGGCCTACGTCCAGCCCCTGCTGGCGGGTGCGGTCCGCCAGCGCTCGTACGGCCGGGCCCAGGCCGAGGTCGTCGAGCGCGGAGGGGCGCAGTTCCGAGATCAGCGTGCGGAGGTTCTGGATCTCCGTCGCCAGTTGCTCGGCGGCAGCGCCCATGACGGCGGCCATCGCCTCCGGGTTGCGCGTGCGCAGTTGACCTGCGATCGCGATCTGCAGCGCGGCGAGGTTCTGCAGCGTCTCGTCGTGCAGTTCGCGCGCCCAGCGCGCACGCTCCGCTTCGGCTGCGGTCAGCCATTGGGCGGCGCGCTCGGCCTGCACCGAGACGGCCGTGGCGATCGCGGTGGCGGCGCTGGTGGCGAAGGCCTCGAGCATGCGCTGATCGTGGGCGCTGAACGCGGGACCGTCGTTGGTGCGATCTAGCGCGATCAGCACGCCATATCCACGGGACCGGAACAGCATCGGCACGACCAGTCCGGCCTCGGCGCTGAGGCCGAAACGGCCGACGCCGTGCTGCTCGAAGCGCGCCCGGTTGAGACTGTCCTCGATGCGCAGCGTGGTGCGCTCGTGCAGCGCCGCGCTGGCGACGTTGGCGCCGGAGTCGAGCACGCGGCCGACGATGTCGGGTGGCAGCTCGCCGGCGGCGGCGACGACCACCATGTCACCGTCGATCTCGCGCTCGATCAGGAGCGTCCTGGCCGAGACCAGCACAAGGCCTCGGTCGGCGACCAGCTCGAGCACGATGTCCAGGTTGGTCTCGCCGCCGACGGCACGAGCGATCTGCACGGTGGCGTCGAGCGCCGCGACCGCACGTTGCAGGTCCGCTCGCTGCGACTCCACCATCGCGTAGCGCCGCGCGTGATCGATCGCGATCCCGGCGAAGCGCGAAAGTGCCACCAGCGCCCGTTCGTCGTCGAGCGTGAAGGGCTCGCCACCTGCCTTGTCGGTCAGATAGATGTTTCCGAACAGCTCGCCCGCCGTCAGCAGCGGGACGCCGAGGAAGGTCTTCATCGGCGGATGGCCCTTGGGGAAGCCGTAGGAGCGAGGATGAGAGCCGACATCGTCCAGCCGCAGCGGGCTGGGGCTCACGATCAGCTCGCCGAGGACGCCGCGGCCGCGCGGCAGGCTGCCGATCTCCGCGTAGGTGGCCTCGTCGATCCCGGAGGTCACGAACCGCTCGAGCTCGCTGCGGGAGGCGTCGAGCACGCCAACCGCCGCGTACCTGGCCCCCGTAAGCTCACGCGCCGCCTCGAGCACACGGCTCAGCACCACCTCGACGTCGAGCTCCGCGAGGACGCTCTCGGCCACGTCCAGGATCGCGCGGAGCTCCGCTCGGGGCCGTGCCTCGGGATCTTCTGCCAACGACCGCTCCATGCGCTTCTCGACCGGTGGGTGGTTGGCCCGCGCCCCGCTCCCGGCCGAGACCGACGCGCGGTACACAGGGACTCCAGTGCGCCCGAGAGGACTCGAACCTCCACGAGCTAAGCGCTCACAAGGCCCTCAACCTTGCGCGTCTACCAATTCCGCCACAGGCGCCTGGGGCGCGGAGTATAGCCAGGCACCCTGGTTTCCGTCCTCGGGGCCAGCTATCTTCCGAACACATGTTCGCCAGATTTGGCAGTGAATCCGAGCAAGGAGCCAAGGGATGGATCTGACCAAGCGTCAGCAGGAGATCTTCGACTTCATCAAGCGTTACGCGGAGCACAACGGGTACCCACCGACGGTACGCGACATCGGCAAGGCGGTCGGGTTGGCGTCGTCCTCGACGGTGCACGCGCACCTGGCCAACCTGGAGAAGCTGGGACTGCTGCGGCGCGACCCGACCAAGCCTCGCGCGATGGAGTTGCTCGACCGGGCCGGCGCGGTGATGCGCGAGGCGGTGAGACCCGGTCTGCCATTGCTGGGACACGTGGCGGCCGGCGCGCCGATCCTCGCCGAGGAGAACGTCGAGGAGTACATCGAGACGCCCTCGGCCTGTGGCGGAGACAACGGCGAGTACCTGCTCCGCGTGCGCGGCCAGTCGATGAAGAACGCCGGCATCCTCGACGGGGACCTGGTGGTCGTGCGACCGCAGGAGACCGCGCGCGACGGCGAGATCATCGTCGCCCTGGTGGAGGAGGAGGCGACCGTCAAGCGCTTCTTTCGGGAGGGTGACCACATCCGTCTGCAGCCCGAGAACGAGGAGATGGCGCCGATCCTGGTCCGCGACGTGAGCGTGCTCGGCCGCGTCGTTGGCCTGATGCGGAGCATGTAGACGGGATCGCTCCTATAGACTAAGTCATATGACTAAGTCCGTTGGCGTGCATGAGGCCAAGACGCACCTGTCGAGGCTGTTGGACGAGGTGCTGGCGGGTCACGAGGTGGTGATCACGCGCCGCGGTGAGCAGGTGGCACGCCTGGTGGCGGTGCGGACCGCTCGGAAGGCTCCGGTGTTCGGGCTCGACGAGGGGAAGCTGCAGATCCCTGACGACTTTGACGCTCCGCTGCCGCCCGAGATTCAGCAGTACTTCGAGTAGTGCGGCTCCTGCTCGACACGCATGTATTCCTCTGGACCCAGGATCGGCCGCGACGGCTCGGCGCCGTGATCGAATTGGTGGGTGATCCGGATAACGAGCGCTTTCTGTCGGTCGCGAGCGTATGGGAGATCGCAATCAAGTGCGCCGCCGGAAGGCTCGTCCTGACCGAGCATCCGGAGCGCTACGTGCCAGACCGGCGCGAGGCACTTCAAGCCGAGTCGCTGGCGGTCAGCGAGGCGCACGCGCTTGCCGCGGCGCGCCTGCCGCACCTGCACGGCGACCCTTTCGATCGGATGCTTGTCGCGCAGGCGCAGATGCTCGAGTTGACGATCGTCACCGCGGACCGCGCGGTGGCCCAGTACGACGTCGAGTCGATCCTGATCTGAGACGCGCTGAATGCGTCCGTGCGGCGCTTGCGTGCCGCACGGACGCCGCTATCCTCGGCGGTGCAGGCTGAGCAGTCGCGGAGGTGACAACGCCTTCGAGGAAAGTCCGGACATCACAGGGCAAGGTGGTCGGTAACGCCGACCCGGGGAAACCCGCGGGAAAGTGCCACAGAAATGACACCGCCTAAGTCTGGGGCCGCTGCAGCGTCCCGGACCGGTAAGGGTGAAATGGTGCGGTAAGAGCGCACCGGCGTCGCGGCGACGCGGCGGCCAGGTAAACCCCACCTGATGCAAGGCCGAGCAGAACCGTTTGTAGGTTGCCCGCCAAGGTTCGGGTAGGCCGCTTTAGATGGATGACTGCTCTCGACAAGATCCGGCTTATAGGTCTGCTAAGGAGGGAGCCCCGGCGACGGGGCTCCCTCTACGTATTTGTCAGCCGTCGGTTTGTCAGCCGTCGGTTTGTCAGCCGTCCGCGCCGGCCGCCACCGCCTGCAGCGTGGCCCCACCCAGGCGGTGGTTGGTCCACTCGTCGAGCACGGTCGCGCCGATCTTGCGGTAGAAGCTGAGCGCCATCTCGTTCCAGTCCAGCGCGGTCCATCCGACGCGCGTGTAACCGCGCTCGATCGCCAGCTTGGCGACGTTGCGCAGCAGCCGGCCACCGACGCCGTAGCCGCGGAACCGCGGCAACACGAACAGGTCCTCCAGCCATAGACCGGGGCTGCACTCCCAGGTCGAGAACGTGCCGTGGAAGAGGGCAAAGCCGGCCGGCTCACCGTCGACCTGGCCGATCAGCGCCTCCGCGGCGCGGTGATCACCGAAGAGCCACTTGCGGAGCATCTCCGGCGTGCCGACGACCTCCTCGGGCGCGCGCTCGTACTCGGCGAGCGCGACGATCAGCGAGTAGATGAGCTCGACATCCGCCTCCTCCGCAGGGCGCACCGTCACCGCTCCGGCTGCCGTCACCTCTCCATCCTCAATGCTCCGCCGGCACCTCGGGCGCTCGCTTCATCCGCCGGCACCTCGAGCTCTCGCTTCAGGATCTTGCCGGTAGGGCCCTTGGGCAGCTCGTCCACGATCCAGACCCTGCGCGGGTACTTGTACGCCGCGACCTGATCCTTGACGAAGCCGCGGATCTCATCGGCCGTGACGGACGCACCCTGCTTGAGCGAGATGGCCGCGCCGACCTCCTCGCCCAACTCGTCGTGGGGGATGCCGACGACTGCGGCCTCGCGCACGGCCGGATGCTCGGAGAGCACCTCCTCGATCTCCCGCGGGTAGACGTTGAAGCCGTTGCGGATGATCATGTCCTTCTTGCGGTCGACGATGAAGAAGTAACCGTCGGCGTCGACACGCGCCAGGTCGCCGGTGTGGAACCAACCTCCGCGCATCGCCTCCGTGGTCGCGTCGGGCCGACCCCAGTAGCCCCTCATCACGTTGTGCCCGCGGACCACGATCTCACCGACCTCGCCGGGCGCCGTCTCGTTGTCCGCGGTGTCGACGAGCTTCATCTCGACCCCCGCGATCGGCGTTCCGATCGAGCCCGGCTTGCGCTCGCGGTCGGGGTGGTTGAAGGAGGCCACGGGCGAGGTCTCGGACAGGCCGTAGCCCTCGAGGATCTGGCAGTTGAACGCCTGCTCGAAGCCACGCATCAGCTCGACCGGCATCGCCGCGCCGCCGGACGCGCAGCAGCGCAGCGTCGAGGTGTCGTAGCGCGCGTGATCTGGGACGTTGAGCATCGCGCCGTACATACTGGGGACGCCCTCGAACACGGCCACCTGATCGCGCTCGATGATCTCCAGCGCCTTGACCGGGTCGAAGCGCGGCAGCAACGTGAGCATGCCGCCGGCGACCACACAGGTGTTCATCGCGCATGTCTGGCCGAAGGAGTGGAACAGTGGCAGCGCTCCCAGTACCACGGTGCCGGCACCGAGATCGAACAGGTCGCGTGAGACGTGACAGTTTCGAAGCAGGTTGTTGTGGGTGAGCTCAGCGCCCTTGGGCGTACCGGTGGTACCGCTGGTGTAGAGCAGCACTGCCGTGTCCGTGGGCTCGCGCTCGACGAGCTGCTCCCGCGGATCGATCTGGAACAGGGCCTGCTCGAACTCGCCGGGCACGACCGATATGCACTCGCAGCCGACGTCCGCAGCGGCCGGCTCCGCCTCACCCGCGAAGTCGTTCCAGACGATCAGCCGCTTCGCGCCTGAGTCGCGTAGGTAGTACTGCACCTCGCGTCGCTTGTTAAGCACGTTCATCGGGACTACGACCGCGCCGGCACGCAGGATCCCGTAGTAGGCGACCACGAAGTGGGGAACGTTGGGCAGCATCAGCGCGACGCGGTCGCCCGGTCCGACGCCGTGCTCGTCGAGCATCGCGGCTATCCGCATCGCGGCCTGGTCGAGCAGGCTGTAGTTCAGGGCGAAGTCGTCGAGCTTGACAGCCACCTGCTCGGGGTCACTGGCCGCTGCGTCCCTGAGTATCTGTGCAAGGTTCATGAACTCTCTCTCCTCGAACGGCCTATGAAACCCTTCAGTTGAAGGCGTTCAGCGACTCGGGCCGGTCGAGCGTAATCCACGCGACACGCTCCTGCAGCTCCAGGTCAACGGTCTCGAGATCGAGGTCCGGGATCACGTTGGGCGCATTATCCCCCGCCGGCGCCGCGTGTACTCAGCGGGTGACCCACATCTCGGGATCGTCGGCGAGCTTGTCGATCGACTTCGGCAGCTTGCCGCTGGCGACGTCGGCGACGGTCACCTGCTCCACGACGTTGCGCAGATTCGCGCGCACCGCGATCCAGACCCGCAGCAACGCCTCTGCAGCGCCGTTGTACTGCGACTCCTCCGGCGGCGCGCCGCGCACGCTCGCGAGTGGCCCCTCGACCGCGCGAATCACGTCGGCGACGCTGATATTCGCTGGGTCCTTCGCCAGCCGAAAGCCGCCCTCCGCGCCGCGGTGCGAACGCACCAGGCCGGCGTGCCGAAGTTCCCCGAGGATGTTCTCGAGGAAGTTCAGCGGGATGCCCTGCGCGGTCGCGACGCGCTCGGCCTTGACCGGCTTCTCACCGGCGCTGGCAGCGAGCTCGACCATGGCCCGCACCGCGTAATCGGCTTTGGCTGAAATCCTCATGGGTGCGGGAGTATTACGCGTGCTGCGGCCAAATGCCCTGCGGCTTCTGACGGCGAACAAACACTAACGGGCGTGTGTGCGCTAACACGCAATAAGTCTTATCACGCAAACGTATTGTGCAGGTCTGTTTACGCTTTGTTCACGGGTATTGCTTCAGTTAGCATGCCCTATGGCGCCTGCCAGAGGCCGCAAAGGCCAGCACCTCTTCATGTACGAACGCACGCGATCGCTCCGCGGCCGTGTGACTACCGCGTTCGCCGGACCTGACTCGAGAGCAGTTCTAGGAAGGAGCAGTATCTGGACATGTCGCACACCGTGACCAAACAGACCGCCAGAACGAACCACGCGGGGCTGCACGCCTGGGTTGAGAAGATCGCCGCGCTGACGCAGCCCGATGAGATCTACTGGTGCGATGGGTCCCAGGAGGAGTACGACCGTCTCGCCCAGGCACTGATCGACGCCGGCACCTTCCGCAAGCTCACCGAGAAAAAGCGCCCGAACTCCTACCTGGCGCTGTCTGATCCCGGTGACGTCGCCCGTGTCGAGGACCGCACCTTCATCTGCTCCGAGCGTGAGGAGGACGCCGGTCCCACCAACAACTGGGCCGACCCCGCTGAGATGCGCGCGACCCTGCACAGCCTGTTCGAGGGCTCGATGCGGGGCCGCACGATGTACGTCGTGCCCTTCAGCATGGGGCCGCTGCGCTCACCGATCTCCTACATCGGCGTCGAGCTGACCGATTCCGCCTACGTCGCGGTCTCGCAGCGGATCATGACCCGCATGGGCCAGGCGGCGCTCGATGCGCTCGGCGACGACGGCGAGTTCGTCCCGTGCGTGCATTCGGTCGGCGCCCCGCTGGCCGACGGCGCCCAGGATG
Organism: Solirubrobacteraceae bacterium; assembly: GCA_050696795.1. Taxonomy (GTDB): domain Bacteria; phylum Actinomycetota; class Thermoleophilia; order Solirubrobacterales; family Solirubrobacteraceae; genus Palsa-465. The sequence continues at coordinate 12,395 of JBOGYJ010000168.1, forward strand.
TGCCGTGGCCGTGCAACGCCGAGAACAAGTACATCGTGCACTTCCCCGAGGCGCGCGAGATCTGGTCCTACGGCTCGGGCTACGGCGGCAACGCCCTGCTGGGCAAGAAGTGCTTCGCGCTGCGCATCGCCTCGGTCATGGCCCGCGACGAGGGCTGGCTGGCCGAGCACATGCTGATCCTCAAGCTGACCTCGCCGCAGGGCACCGTCAAATACGTGGGCGGGGCATTCCCGAGCGCCTGCGGCAAGACCAACCTCGCGATGCTGATCCCGACGCTGCCGGACTGGAAGGTCGAGACGATCGGTGACGACATCGCCTGGATGAAGTTCGATGCCGACGGCCGCCTGCGCGCGGTCAATCCGGAGAACGGCTTCTTCGGCGTCGCGCCCGGGACCGGCGCGCTGACCAACCCCAACGCGATCGACACGATCGGGTCGGGCACGATCTTCACCAACTGCGCGCTCGCCGACGACGGTGATGTCTGGTGGGAGGGGCTCACGGGCGAGCCGCCGGAGCATGCGATCGACTGGAAGGGCAACGACTGGACGCCCGCTTCGGAGACGCCCGCCGCACACCCGAACGCGCGCTTCACGACGCCTGCGGCCCAGTGCCCGTCGATCGCGCCCGAGTGGGAGGACCCTGCCGGTGTGCCGATCGACGCGTTCCTGTTCGGCGGTCGCCGCGCCACCGTCGTGCCGCTGGTGCACGAGGCGCGTGACTGGGAGCACGGCGTGTTCCTCGGCTCGATCATGTCCTCGGAGACGACCGCGGCCGCGACCGGCGCCGTCGGCGCGCTGCGCTTCGACCCGATGGCGATGCTGCCGTTCTGCGGCTACAACATGGGCGACTACTGGCAGCACTGGCTGAACCTGGGCCAGCGCGACGGCGTGGCGCTGCCGAAGGTCTTCTACGTCAACTGGTTCCGCAAGGGCGCCGATGGCAAGTTCCTGTGGCCCGGCTACGGCGAGAACTCGCGCGTGCTCGAGTGGATCTTCCGTCGTTGCGAGGGCTCGGCCGCCGCCGTCGAGACCGAGATCGGGCTGCTGCCGCCGGTGGGCGACGGCGGCATCGACGTCAGCGACCTCGACGTCACCGAGGCCGACCTACGTGAGTTGCTGAGCGTGGACGCCGACGGTTGGACCGACCAGATCGCGCAGATCAAAGCCCATTACGCCAAGTTCGGCCCGACGCTTCCGGCCAAGCTCCAGGAGCAGTTGCAGCAGCTCGAGCAGCGTCTGAGCTAAGGGCGCGACGCTCCCGCTGATTCCATCCGACGCCGGCCTGCTCGCTTTGCAGGCCGGCGTCGTCGCAGCTCCGCGCGGGCTCGACGCGGCCTGGGTCGGCCGTTTGCAGGGGCTGCGAGGCCGTGGCTGGGCACTGATCCCGGTCGCCTCGATCGTCGGCGTGATCTTCGCAATCCGCTACGCCTCGGCCACCGCCGGCTGGCTCACCTACCTGGCGCTCGTGGCGGTGCCGATCCTCGCCGCGCTCGCGCTCGGCTGGGTTACGCGCGGGGCGCGACCCTGGCTGGCGCTGATCGCCGCGGCACTGTTCGTGGTCGCCTGGCGGACCCCCTACAGCCTCGCGGGCGAGGCCGCCGGGGCACTGCTCTCGGGGTTGAGCTGCGTGACGCTCGGCGCGCTGCTTGCGGCGGTCACCCCCAGCCGCTGGCTGAAGCTCGGGATCATCGCGATGGCCTGTGCCGATGTCTGGCTGATCGCCTCCGACCAGCTGCAGGCACCCAACAACGAACTCGTCGCGGCCAAGCCGGGCGGGGGGCTGCCGCAACTGCAGAGTGAGCAGTTCGGCAGCATCTCGATGGGCTACGGCGATCTCTTCGTCGCGGCCTTGCTCGGGGGCGTGTACGCCGCGCGAGCGCGGGTACAGCGGATCGCGGCGCTGCTGACGCTGGCGCTGGCGGCGCTATTCGACCTGCTGTTCCTGGTGGCTGACAATCTCCCGGCTACGGCGCCGGTCGCGCTCGCGCTCTTGACCGTGGAGCTGGGGTTGGCGCGTGGACGGCTCAGGCGAGGAGTCAGTGCGCGCTGCGGCCGGTCGAGGCGGGAGGACGTGATTCCTCCGCCAGTGACGTGATCGCGAGCGTCCCGCGCGCGGCCTCTTCGAGCACCTCGGTCGCCTCCTCGGCGCTCCGGGCGTAGAGCTCGACCAGCAGGTGCACGACGATGCGGTCCTCGTCGTGCTTGTGGAAACGCACGTGCGTGAAGAACTCGCGGGTCCCGTGGTCGCCGAAGGCGGCGTAGGAAAGCGAGTCGCCGGCGTCGGGCCCGGAGCAGGTCTCGACGTCGTCGGCGTCGACCGTCACGGTGCAGGACGCGATCCACGGCGTGCCGGTGATCATCCGTTCCCAGCGATCCTCGATCGGTTCGACCCGCCCGTTGTGAAAGCCGAGGTGCGGCTGGTCGTGCATGCATTCGAGGCACTGCACCACCGCCTCCTGCATCTCATCGACCACGTCGGTGCGCTCGCCCGTCTCCGGGTCGATGCGGTGGATGCCCTCGTAATGGAGCTGTACCTCGAGGTTCTGGGACCAGCAGCGATAGCAGCGAAGCCAACTCCGAACCTCGGTCGAGCCCTCCATTGGCTCGATTCTAGTCATGCGCTCACGGATCGCCGGCCGGATGGCGTCGCGGTCGCGCCGCCCGCCGGCCGGATGGCGTCGCGGTCGCGCCGCTTGCGCTGCTCGGACCGTGAGCCGGCGCTACCCGAAGGTGAAGTCGTAGGCCTGGATCCCGCGCGGGAGCTGGACGGTGATCGTGAAGCTGGCATCGCCGCGCAGGCGCACGAGGTTGTAGAGCCGCTCGGACCGGACCGTGAAGTAGCCGCCTGGACCGACGTCGCTGCCACGGTCGGCCGCCGGGATCGGCTTGCCGTTCAGCAGCAGACGGCCGCGGTGCGGCTTGTTGTCGACGGACGTCATGACCAGATAGACATCGCGCGCCTGCACGTGTCCGCTGACCGTGGCACTGCTCCCGGAGGGCGTGATCGACTGCGAGCCGACGCTCCAGCTGCCGCCCAGCGCCCACTGGTCCAGGCCCAGGCTTCGCGGCCGTGAGTAGGAGAAGACTCCGCGCTGCAGTGGCTCGACGAAGCCCTGCTGGCGCTGCGGGTCCAGGTAGGTCTCACCGGTGCCGATGTGCGCGGAGGGCAGCTGCGCGTGGGCGCTCATCAGCGGCGGCAGCTGCTTGGCGCCGGCGGCACGCAGCAGCTCGCGCACGACCTGCTCGTCGCGGGCATAACCGCCCTCGCCGGGCTCGTAGCGACGCACTTCGCCGGTCGCGTCGATGTAGTACTCGGCCGGCCAGTACTGGTTGCCGTAGGCGTCCCAGGTCCCGTAGCGATTGTCCTGCACGACGGGGTAGGTGATGCCCTCGCTGCGGATCGCCTGCCGCACGTTGCCGGCCTCCTGCTCGAACGTGAACTCAGGCGTCTCGACGCCCACCACGTCCAGGCCGTAGCGGTGGTAGTGCCGGTAGAGGCCTTCCACGAATGGCAGCGTGCGGATGCAGTTGATACAGGTGTAGGTCCAGAAGTCGACCAGCACGACGTGACCGCGCAAGCCCGCGAGCATGAGCGGGCGGTCGGCGCGTGTGTTGAACCAGTCCTGGGTGTCGGTGAAGTTCGGCGCGCGCCCAAGCTTGCCCAGCGACGCGGCTTGCGGCCCCGCCCGCTGCTGGCGCTTGGCAAACCGCGAGGTGGGGCGCAGCGAGGCGAGCTTGTTCTGCACGCTGCCGGAGTCCTCCAGGGCGCGCGTCGGATCGGTGAGGAACCCGGGCAGGCTCGTGGTGTTGCGCGCGAGCAGGTTCTCGAAGTTGATGTCGAGGTTGTAGGCCATCGCGACGCCCGTCGCGAGCAGCACGACCCCGAGCAACCGTTCGACCAGCTCCCCACGCGCGGCGCGCTTGATCCTGGTGAGCACCGCGCGCCCGCCGAAGCCGTACACCAGCAACACCGCTGAGAGTCCCAGCGCGTATGCGATGGCGACCCCCACGACCCGCACGGTCGGCCCGGTGGAGGCGCTCACCGAGATGACGGCGGCGAGGATCGGACCGGCGCAGGGCGCGCAGACGAAACCGAGGGCCGCGCCGACACCGATGCCGGTCCAGAAGCCGTCACCGCGGGTCTTCGGACCGAAGCGCGCCAGTCTCGACAGCGGCGCCTGGACACGCTGCGCCACCTGTGGCACGAGCAGGACCAGCCCGAAGGCGATCAGTACGACGACGGCAAAGGTGCGGGCTGCCCCCTGCGCCAGGCCGACGCCGTTGACGAGCTGAGCCAGCGCGACGATCGCGATCGTGAAGGTGGCCGCCAAGCCGAGCACGATCCCGAGCGGCCGCCGCCTGCCTCCCACGGCACTGGCGGACAGCAGTGCCGGCAGCACCGGCAGCACGCAGGGTGTGATCGCGGTGCCCGCTCCGGCCACCAGCGCGAAGATCAGAAGTAGGAGCATCGGTCCCTAAAGAGACGCCGTTTGGCCGGGAATCTTCCTCATCGGAGGTTGAGTCTCGGTTAAGCGCACTTCTGTTACAGCGAAGAAGCGCTCAGCCGCCGATCGCGGACATCGTCCGCGCGGGCTGGATGAATCCTCGCTCACCGATGTGATGCTTGAGCTCCTTGCGCCAGACCGCGTCGCGGATGATCTGCTCGAGCTCGGCGTCGTCGGCGCCGCCCCTCAGTGGGCCACGCAGGTCGGTCTCGTTGAGTGAGAACAGGCACGTGCGCAGACGGCCGTCAGCGGTCAGGCGGATGCGGTTGCAGTCGCCGCAGAAGGGCTCGGACACCGGGTTGATCAGGCCGATCCGTCCGCGCCCGTCGGCAAAGCGGTAGACGCGTGCGGTGGCGCTCGGCTCACGCTCAAGCGCCTCCAGCGGGTGCAGCGCGTCGATCAGCGCATGCAGCTCCGCGCCGGTCAGCACCTGCTCGGCGGTCCAGGAGCGGTCCGCGTCGAGTGGCATGAACTCGATGAAGCGGACCTCGTAGGCACTGTTGCGCGCGAGCTCGACGAACGCGGGCACCTCGTCCTCGGTGAAGCCGCGCAGGGCCACGGCATTTATCTTGATCGGATGCGCCTGCGGGAACTGCGCCAGGCACTCGAGTCCGCGCAGCACCTGAGCCAACGCATCGCGGCGCGTCAGCGTGTAGAAGCGGTCGCGTTGCAACGAGTCGACGGAGACGTTGAAGCGAATCCCGCCGTGCGGCCCCCGACCACCTGCGCCGGCCCGCTGGCCGGCGCTCCCGGAGGCAGCGACCAGGGCGGCGGCGTCGCGCTCGAGCAGGAAGCCGTTCGTGGTGATCGCGAGGTCCCTGACTCCCGGGACCGCCGCCAGCGCCGCCACCAGCCGCGGGAAGTCCCGTCTGACGAGCGGCTCCCCGCCGGTCAGGCGCACATCGTGGACACCCAGCCGCGCGAATAGCGCGACGAGCCGCTCGATCTCCTCGAAGCGCAGAACCTCCGCGCGGTCGAGCCAGGGCAGGCCCTCGGCAGGCATGCAGTACTGGCAGCGGAAGTTGCAGCGGTCGGTGACCGAGACGCGAAGGTCTGCGATGCGGCGGCCGTGGCCGTCCAACAGGGGTTCGGACACGATCATCAGCTACCCCGATCTTAGGGAGGTTCGCAGCGTCTTTGCACGTAGAACGCTGCAGCTTTCGACGACATTCTCATTCCGGGGGGCCAGCGGTTAGCCTTCACGCGATGAGCGAAGAGCTGACGAGGACCGGGGAAGGGCTGTTCAAGCCCGCCAGACGGGGTTACGAGCGTGACGCGGTCGACGCCTATGTGAGCCAGCTGCAGCGCCAGATCCGCGAGCTGCAGACCCAGCAGACCCCGGATGCGGCTGTGCGCGATGCGCTGGAGCGCGTCGGCGACGAGGTCGCCGACGTTCTCAAGCAGGCGCACGATACGGCGGCGGAGATCGTTGGCACGGCCAGGCGCGAGGCCCAGGACCACCGCGACCAGGCTGAGCGCGACGCCGCGCACGTCGTGTCGGTGGCGGAACAGCGGCTGCACGAGCTTGATCTGGACACGGATCGCATCTGGGGCGAACGCGAGCGGATCGTCGCCGACACCCGCGACCTCGCACGCCAGCTCAACCAGGTCGCCGATCTCGCGGCCGAACGGTTCCCGCAGGACAACGGGTCGAAACCGCAGCTAGATGCGGGCCATTGACACGCTCCACCTGGGGCGGCGTCGGTGGATCTGCTGTTGGCAGGTGGGTCAGGTCCTGGTCGATCCAGGACCGACGCTGTCGCTGCAGCGCGTGCTGGCCGAGCTCGACGGCTGGCAGCCGCGGGCGATCCTGCTGACGCATATCCATTTCGACCATGCCGGTGGGACCGGCACGCTGATGCGCCGGTTCCCGGAGCTCGAGGTCTACGTGCACGAGCGCGGTGCGCCGCACATGATCAACCCCGAACGGCTGTGGGCAAGCGCCGCACAGCTCTATGGCGAGGACAACATGCTCGCGATGTGGGGCGAGTTCCTGCCCGTGCCGGAGGACCGGTTGCACGTGCTGAGCGGGGGAGAGACGCTCCAGATCGGTGGTGACACGTTCGAGGTCGCCTACACCCCTGGCCACGCCAAGCACCACGTCTCTTATCTGCATGCGGGCACAGCCTTCGTCGGCGATGTCGGCGGGGTACGGATCGAGGCCCACACCCCGACCGTGCCGCCGACGCCGCCGCCCGACATCGACGTGGAGGCCTGGCATCGGTCGCTGGATCTGATCCGCGCCTGGCGCCCTGAGCGGCTCGCGATTACGCACTTCGGCGCCTACGAGAACCCCGAGCAGCAGCTCGACCAGCTCGCCGAGCGCCTCGACCGTTGGGCGGAGTCGGCGCGCACGCAGGATCAGAGCGACTGGATTGCGACCGTCCAGAACGACCTGCGCGCGGCCGTCAGCCCCGCTGAGTTCGACTCGTTCATGGCGGCCGTCCCGGTCGATCAGGCCTACGCGGGCCTGCACCGCTACTGGGAGAAGCGCCAGTCCACAGGACTCCGTTGAGTCCCGCCACGCTTACTGCGCGCTTGAAAGCGGCCCGATTGACGCTAGTCTTGCGCCCGCAATGTCGCTGACGGTTGAATTGCCCCGGACGGCCATCCGCCCACCCGGCAGTGGACTCGGCGGACAGTGGCGTGTTGTGGTGCTCAACGACCACCACAACACCTTTGACCATGTTGCCGAGACGCTTGCCGCCCGAATCCCCGGTGTGACGCTCGCCGAGGGCTACCGGCTGGCCGACCGCATCCACAACAATGGATGCGCGATCGTCTGGAGCGGCGCCCGCGAGGACGCCGAGGGCTACTGGGTGAGTCTCGACGGGGCTGGCTTGACCATGGCCCCGTTGGAAGAGGGGTAAGCCGTCCCGGCCGCGTCGGCGGCGCGCGCACCTGCGAGCTTCGCCGCCTGCCGCTCGGGGCTGATCCGCACCACGTTCCAGACGAGGCCCAGTTTCTCGAGCAGCGCGATCAGCATCCCCGTCGGGTCGCTGGCGCGTTCCCAGAAGCGCAGCCCGTGGAAGGCGGAGGTGGGGAACGCATGGTGGTTGTGGTGCCAGGCCTCGCCCATCGAGAACGGCGCCAACCAGAAGACGTTGCGCGACTCGTCCTCGATCGCGAAGCGGCGCCTGCCGAAGAAGTGGCAGACGGAGTTGATCGACCAGGTCACGTGATGCAGCAGCAGGACGCGCACCAACCCTGCCCACAGCAGCGTCGTCAGCGCGACTCCGAGGCTACCGCCGATCAGCCAGCCGAGCGCGAATGGCACGGCGAGTCCGAGCGCGGCCCACAGCGGGAAGAGCCTGTCGATCACCCGGATCATGTGATCCTTCATGAGATCCGGGGCGAAGCGCTCACGTTCGGCCTGTCCGACCGTCTGAAACAGCCAGCCGACGTGCGCGTGCCAGAGCCCCCTGATCGCTCCGAGGAAGCCCGGGCCGCTGAGGTGCGGCGAGTGCGGATCGCCCTCCTGGTCGGTGAACGCATGGTGCTTGCGGTGGTCGGCAACCCAGGTGATCACCGAGCCCTCGAGCGCCATCGAACCGAGGATCGCGAGGGTCGCCCGCAACGCCCGCGAGCTGTCCAGCGCGCGGTGCGTGAACATCCGGTGGTAGCCGAGCGTCACGCCGAAGGCGGTGAGCACGTAGAGCACCGCCATCACCGCGAGCTCGAGCGGTCCGACGGCGCGATGCCAGAGCAGGACGATCGCCGCGATCAATGCCGCCGGTGGAACACCGACGCCGATCAAGTTGGCCAATTTGTGCGCGCGGGTCACGACATCATGTTAACTGCCCGCTCCGGTGGGTTTCTTCACATCCACGCACTAGCCGGGCGCTGAAATTTGTAACTCTGTGATGAGCAATGCCTAGTCAACCCTGGCACGAGCTCCCTCCCACGGTGGCGGCCGTCGTACGTCCGCTGCTCCCGGGGCTGGTCGACGAGATCATCGCCGCCGTCGGCACGGTGCCCGCCTACCAGCGCCCGCTCGAGGGCGAGTTCGGTGTCGGCGTGCGAGCCGGGGTCGAGGAGGCGCTCAACCACCTGGTGCTCGAGATCGAGGCCGGCGGCCCGGTGCGGCGCTCGGGCGTGTACCGACGCCTGGGGCGCGGGGAGATGCGTGCCGGGCGCAGCCTCGACTCGCTGCTCAGTGCCTACCGCGTGGGCGCACGCGTGATGTGGCGGCGGGCGGCGGAGGCCGGGGAGGCGAGCGGGCTCGAGCCGGCAACCCTGTACCTGCTGGCGGAGTCGATCTTCGCCTACATAGACGTGCTCTCGGCGGAGTCGGCCGAGGGCTACGCGCTCGAACAGACCCAGCTCGCCGGGGAGACCGAGCTCGCCAGGCGCCGCCTCGTGAGGCTGCTCGTACGCGACCCCCCAGCCGAGCCCGAGTTGGTGCAGGCCGCGGCGCGCGAAGCCGCATGGGAGCTCCCGCGGACGCTCGCGGCGGTGGCGATCGCGGCCGACGGCGGTGATGACGGGGATGCTCGCCCCCACCAGACGGTGCGACTGCCGGTCGGCGCGATCACCGAGAACGTGGGCGAGATGGTGTGCGCGATCGTCCCCGACCCCGACGCGCCGGGTCGCCGCAAGCAGCTCGAGCGCGCGATCCGGCAGGCGCGCGTACGCGGTGGCCTGGGGACGACGGTCGTGTGGGGTGACGCGGCCCTCAGCTTCATGCGAGCGCGAGCGGCGCTGGCGCTCGCGCCGCCGAGCAGCGACTCCCTGATCAGCGCCCGCGAGCACGCCGGCGAGCTGTTGCTGCGGGCCGATCCGGTGCTTGCGGCCGAGTTCGCCGCGGCCGAGCTCGCGCCCCTGGCGGAGCTCTCGCCCGGCTCGCGGGAGCGGCTGACGGCGACGCTGGCGGCCTGGCTCGACGAGCAGGGGCGCTTCGGCCCCGCTGCGCTGCGGCTCGGGATCCATCCGCAGACCGCGCGTTACCGGCTCGCGCGACTGCGCGAGCTGTTCGGCGACGTGCTCGACGATCCCGACGGGCGCTTCTGGCTGGCACTGGCGTTGCGAGCGAGGCGATGAAACGGGCCGAGACCCGATGAAGCGGGCCGGGAACGAGCGGCTCGTGCTGCTCGTCAGCCTGGCGATCTTCCTGGAGACGCTCTTCTACGCGGTGATCACGCCACTGTTGCCGGCGCTCAGCCACCAGCTGCAGCTCTCGAAGTTCACGGCCGGCGTGATGACCGCCGCCTATCCCGTGGGCACACTGATCGGCTCGCTGCCCGGCGGGGCGCTGGCGGTGCGTCGCGGACCGCGATTCACGCTGATCAGCGGCCTGCTGCTGGTGGTGGGCTCGACCGTCGCATTCGCGCTGTTGCACTCCGCCGCGGCCCTCGACCTGGCGCGCTTCGTCGAGGGGATAGGCGGCGCCCTGGCGTGGGCCGGCGGCCTCGCCTGGGTGGTGGCCGCGACTCCGCCGCAGCGGCGCGGTGCCGTGATGGGCGCCACGCTGGGGACGTCGATCGCCGGCTCGTTGTTCGGACCGGCGATCGGCGCTCTGGCCAGCGTCACGGGCCGCGCCGTCCTGTTCTGCGCGCTGGCGGCCGTGGTGCTCCTGCTGCTGGCCCCGATCGCGATGTTGCGTGACGTCCATGGCTCCTCCGGGCAGCCCGTGTCCGAGGTGCTGCGGGTGCTGCACCGCCCCGCGATCGCCGGCGCGATGTGGTTGATGGTGCTGCCCGCGATCGTCTCCGGAGGGTTCAACGTGCTCGGGCCCCTGGAGCTTCACCGCTTCGGCGCGGGCGCCGGCGTGATCGGGGTGACGTTTCTCGTGGGGGCTGGGCTCGAGGCGCTGATCTCACCGGTCGTGGGGCGCTTCTCCGACCGTCACGGCCGCACCGTGCCACTGCGTGGCGGCCTGGTCGGCGTCGGCATCGGGCTCGGATGCTTCTCGCTGGCATCCAGCGCGCTGGCGCTGGCGCTCGTGCTGGTCGCGACGGCCGCGACGCTCGGGGTCTTCTGGGCGCCGGTGATGGCGTTGGTCGCCGATGTCGCAGAGACCCACCGGATCGACCAGGCGCACGCCGCGGCGCTGATGAACCTCTCGTGGGCGGCGGGTCAGATCGTGGGCTCGGCGGGCGGCGGCGCCGCCGGCAAGGCGTTCGGCAACAGCGCGCCGACGCTCGCGATCACGATGCTCTGCGCGGCGACTCTGGTGGGCCTGAGGGCGGCGGAGGCGATGCGCCGTCAGGCGCCCGCGTAGGGAGTGGGGTGCGGCTCGGGATCGAGGTCCGCGGGCGTGATGGTTTCCGGCATCTCTCCGCCGCCGGCGTACTCGTCGAACCAGATGTAGGTGATCGGGATCTGGTATTTGCCCGAGTAGCGTGCGCGGAACTCGCGCATCTCCGGGCCCTCCCAGTAGCGGTACCAGTCGTCCTTGGACTCGAACCAGATCTGCTGGAGGATCTTGTAGGCGTCGTCCTGCGAGCGCTGCACGGTGTAACGCTTGGCGCCGTAGTCGAGCGTCATGGGGGCCGCGACCTCGGCAACCGCGTCGACGAACATCTCGGCACGGAACACCGTTGCGTACCACTGAACGTGGATCACACCTCTGGCCATCGAGCGTGATCTTACCGGGAGTAGGTCTGCTCCGGCGTCACCTGCGCGGGCGTTGCCACGTCGTCCGTGCTCGGCGCCGGCGCGGCCGCCTTGCGCTCGATCAGGAGCCAGGCGACGACCGCGGCGACCAGTGTCACGGCGGCGCCGATCACGAACCCGCTGCGCAGCGCTGAGACGAATGCCTGCTCGACTGCCGCGACGATCTGCGACGACGCGTGACCGGCGGCCGTCGAGCCGCTGCCGAGCGCACTGACGATCGCGCTGCGCTGGCCGGTGGGCAGGTTCGGCAGACTCTGGTCGAGCTTGGAGCCGCCCACGGTCGTCACGATCGCGCCCATCACCGCTACGCCGAACGTGCTGCCCACCATGCGGCTCATCGAGAGCACGCCGGACGCGGCTCCGGCCTTGGTGCGGTCGACCGCGTTCATCGCGGCGGTCGTCATCGGCGACATCACCAGGCCCATGCCGATGCCCATCAGGACGAAGCCTGGGAGCAGATGGATGTAGCCGGTGTGGACGCCGATGCGGCTCTCGATGTAGATCGAGATCGCGACGATCACGGTTCCGGCCACCATCAGCGGCCGCGGCCCGATCTTGTCGGTCAGCCGGCCCGAGACGGGGCCCAGGATCACGAGCACCACGGTCGTCGGCAGGAAGCGCACGCCGGTGGCGAGCGGAGAGAGGTGCATGACGTTCTGCATGTACAGCGTCACGAAGAAGAACTGGGCAAACAGCGCGAAGCTGACGATGAAGCCGACCAGGTTGACGCCCACCGAGGTGCGGTTGCGGAAGAAGCTGAGGTCGAGCATCGGCGCCCGCACCCGCAACTCGACGCCGAAGAAGCCGACGAGCGCGCTCACCGCGGCGATCCAGAGCACCACGATCCGGGGCGAGCCCCAGTGCCAGCTGTTGCCCTCGATCAACGACAGGACCAGCGCGGTCAGGCCGACGGTCAAAAGCGAGATGCCGAGGTAGTCGACGCTCCGGCTGACGGTCTCGTCGCGGCTCTCGCGGGCGGCGAAGAGCGTCACGGCCACGGCGATCGCGGCGATCGGTGGGTTGATGAAGAAGATCACGCGCCAGCTCACGTCCTGCGTGAGGAAGCCTCCCAGCACCGGCCCGATCGCCAGCGCCAGCGCGCTCACACCCGCCCAGGTGCCGATCGCGGTGCCACGCTGGTGCGGCGGGAAGGCCTGCGTGATGATCGCCAGGCTCGCGGGCATCATGCAGGCGGCGCCGATGCCCTGGACGGCGCGGAAGGCGATCAGCACCGAGTCGTCCGGCGAGAAGCCGATCACCAGACTCGAGATCCCGAACGTGCTCACCCCGATCAGGAACAGCCGGCGGCGCCCGAAGATGTCGCCGAGTCGGCCACTGGTGATCATCAGCACCGCCAGCGTCAGCGTGTAGGCGTTGACGGTCCACTCGAGCGAGGACAGGCTGGCCTTGAGATCGCGCTGGATCGACGGCAGCGCGACGTTCACCACCGTGTTGTCCAGCATCAGCATGAACAGCGCGAAGCACATCGCGCCGAGCGTCCACCAACGGCTGTTCTCGTCGGTGATCAGGCGGTGCCTGTGAGCGGCGACTGCGGCCATACAGACTTTCTACCAAGCCCCATCTGCCGGCCCCGGGAAACGCGGTCAGGTTCTGACCTCAGGACTGGGCGACGTCGTTGTCGCCGCTGCGCGCCGGGGCTGAGACAGTCAGGTCCACCGTGTCGCTCAGCGTGCCGCGTGCCGAAGTCTGGCTGAAGCTGTTCAGGGTGTCGCCGAAGCCGCGCAGCATCGCCTTCAGTTGAGCGGCCTGTCCGGGCGCGACCATCGGTGTCCGTGCCAGCAGCCGCCCACGTTCGCGGACCGTGTAGCGCTCGGCGTGTGCGGTCTGGTTGGTGACGTTGAAGAGCACCAGGCCGGCCCGGAAGACGCTCGGGTGCAGCGCAAGCCCGAAGTTCCTGGACGCCAGCACGCTGATCTCGAGCGGGGAGGCCGGGCGCGAGTGCGGCGCGAAGTCGATTCGCGTGGCTGCGCCGCAGCCGGCAACCAACGGACCGCACAGCACCAACGCTGCACCCGTCCGCCAGCGCACCGGCTCAGCTATTGGCGACGTTCAGCAGACGGCGGCGGCGCTCGATCCGGCGCAGCTCACCCTGCAGCGTGTCCCACGATTCCAGCTCGACCCGCTCATACTCCTCGCCGGTCAGGTCCTGGATGTTGTCGTAGTACTCGTTCCAAGCGCGACGCTCGTCTTCGTCGAGCTCGCGTAGTTTCTCAGTGTCGGGGGCGATCGTTGCCACGAGCGGCTCCTTCTCCTCTTTGACACCATCGATGGTAACCCGCGCCACGGTCGGCGCAGGCTAACAGTCGGTTACACCCGGTTAACGTTCGGAAGCTGCGGGATTAATCAAACGGGAGCTCGCGCACGACGGTCTCGTGCAATTCGCCCGCGCGCACGATCGCGCCGACCGGGGCTTCGCGCCGTACGAGCGCGAGCGCGAGCGGCCCGAGGCGCGGTGAGATCGCCGAGCTGGTGACCGTGCCGACCACCCGATCCTCGAGCGCAAGCTCGGTTCCCACAGGGAGCGGCTCGGCCGAGCTCAGGCCCCGCAGCTCACGGTTGGGCTTGCCCTTGTAGAACAGCCGCGCGACCGTCTCCTGGCCGACATAGCAGCCCTTGGTGAAGGAGACCGCGCGCTGGTTGAGGTGCGCCTCCTGGGGGATGACGGAGTCATCGAGGTCGACGCCGTAGCGCGGGCGGCCGCGCTCGATGCGCAGGACCTCGGCGACCTCCTCGGCGACCTCGGCTGCGCCCGCCTCGAGCAGCGCCGCGCGCACGGCCGGCAGCGCCTCGGCGGCGGTCAGCAGGTCGACACCGACGTCGGTGCGGACCGCACGCACCGTGGCGCCGCCGAGGCTCAGTTCGGCGTGGTCGTGCTCGGCGGGACCCAGCGTCGCTCCGCTACGCGTGATGAGCGCATCGGCCAGCGGGCCGATGAGTGAAAGCAAGCCCCACTCCAGCGTGCGCTTGTGCAGCGCGACGTCGTAGCCCAGCGAGTAGCGACGGATCATGTTGAACAGCGGTTGCAGTGCCACGCGCTCGGTGTCCAGCAGCAGCTCCTCGTCGGTGTCCAGCACGCGCAGGTCGCCGAGCATCTTGCCCTTCTGGGTCAGGAAGGCGGCGTAGCAGCCGTGGCCGGGGGTGAGGCCGGTTATGTCCTGGGTCACCTGACCGTGCAGGAACTCCTTGGCGTCCGTGCCGGTGAGCGCGAGCTTGCCGCGTTCGGAGCGGTCGAGCAGGCCCACACCCTCGGTGACGGTCGCGTAGTCGGCCTCGAAGCTGCTGGTCGCGCTCACCCACAGAGCTTGACATACGCCAAGACGCGGCCTGCGGGGCGTCTCGCTAGTGTTCGCCGCGATGGCGCTCGCAGACACACTGACCGAGATCGTCGAGTCGCTCCCCGACGACTGGACCAACCTCGAGTTCGAGCTGCGGATCTTCGACGAGCGCCGCTACGTCGAGGCCTCGACGCTGCTGGTCACCTGCAACGCGCAACCGTATTCGAAGCGCGATTGGCACTGGCGCCTGCTGTTGGCCCATCGCTTCGGTCACGCCGCCTCGGTTCCGGCCGTGCACGCGGCGTTGAAGCTGCTCGACGACGCCGGCATCGACGGCGAGCTGGCCCTGCGCGAGACGCGCACCGGGCGCGTCGAGACGCTGCAGATGTGGGGCCGCCCGGAATCGGTCCGGGAAGAGTTCCGCAAGCTGCGGACTCAGTAGCCGAGCTTCAGCGCGTAGAGCGTGGCCGCGACCGCGGTCGCGAGGTTCAGCGACGAGACGCCGGGCGCCATCGGCAGCGCCACGCGGCGCTGCGCCTGCGCCAGCAGCTCCTCACTGAGGCCGTCGCGCTCGGTGCCGAAGGCCAGCAGTGCCGCGGACGGCAGCTCGTGCGGTCGCAGAGGCTCGCCGTCGGGATCGAGCGCAACCAGCTCGCGGCCCTGGGTTCGCACGGCGCGCAGATGGTGAACCGGCAGCGCGAAGTGCAGCCCGGCGCTGCCGCGCAGCGCATCCGGGTGCCAGGGGTCCTGGCGTCCCGTCGTCATCACGCCTGCGGCACCGGCCGCGGCCGCCACGCGCACCGCCGCGCCGAGGTTGCCGAGGTGGCGGGGATCCTCGAGCAGCACGACATGCCCCGGGCCGGCCAGGACGGTGTCGGGGTCGGGCTGCAGTGGCCGTCGTGCGACCGCCACGACCTGTGCGCGCCCCACCACCCGCTGCAGCGCGTCGAGCTCGACCACCGTGACCGGCAGCTCGATGTCGGGCGCCAGCCGCCCGATCAGGCCCTCGACCTCGGCGCGGTCGGCGGTCCAGGCACCGAGGATCTCGCCGCCGAAGCGGATCGCGTGCTTGATCGCATGAAAGCCCTCGAGCACGACGAGCTCGCGCCGGCGCCGGGCCTGGATGACATCCGCGAGCTCCATCACCGCGTTTCCGCTCTACCCGCTATGCGCCGGGACGCCGCGTCTGCGCCCCGGCTATCCGGGGAGGAAGCTGCGGTTGAAGATCGCCGACACGTCCGGTCTGCGCTTGACGATCCCGAACTTCACCTCCCATTTGGCCCAGGCGCGGAGCACAGCGGGCTCGAGCGCACCATAGGCGCCGCCGCCCCTGGGCAGCAAGGCGGGCAGCTCGGCCTGCAGCTGCTGGCTGACCGCCTGCCCGGAGAGCCCGCTCACCTGTGACTCGAGGTAGCGCTGAGCAGCGTGTGGATGCCCGAGTACGTAGTCGTACCCATCCACCAGCGTGCGCACTACACCGCGGGCCAGCGCTGGATCGCGCTTGAGCTCGGCGGCGGTCGCGCAGACCACCAGCTCGGGATAGGCGGGGGCGCCGAAGTCCTCGACGCGGAACACGTTGAAGGCCGGCTTCTGGTGCGATAGCTGCACACCCTCGTCGTTCCAGAAGGCCGTGGCAGCAGCGATCTTGTCGCTGATCAGATCGGGTACGGCGTTGTACCCAATAGTGATGGTGTTGAGGCGGCCGGGCTTACCGCCGCCGCCGGCGACGACCGAGCGCAGCACCGCCAGGTCGCTGGGGTCGCCGGTCACGCCGATCGTCTGGCCGTCGAGCTGCCGCGGGCTCTTGAAGCGCGGCTGCGCGATCACCGACGCCAGCGGCCGCTGCTCGAGCGCCATGATCCCGACCAGGTGGTGACCCTGGGCGTCGGCCAGCGCCAGGTCGTGGATGTCGAGGATCGCGAAATCCACCCGACCGGCGCTCAGCAGCGAGATCGCATCGGTGCTCTCGCCGGGGACCCGCACCTGCAGTTTGATCCCGTTCGCGGCATCGTAATGTCGCGCCAGCGCCGTATAGATCCCGGTGTGGATCGCGTTGGGCGTGAAGTCGAGCATCAACGAGGCCGACGGAGCGGAGACGGAGGCGGACGGGGCGGATCCGGCCCACCCGTTGGCGGCGGCGGAGTCCGATCCCGCCCACCCGCTGGCGGCAAACGCGCCGATCAGCGCGACCGCGATCACGGCCGCGCGGGCTGGGTAGCGTCGCGACATGGCGAGGCCGAGCATAGGCACTCCCTAGAATCAGGGGCCCGTGCATCGCCGCGTCACCTTCAGCCGAAACGTCACGCTCTCGCTCTCGCGGACCTGCCGCTGCTACTGCAAGTACTGCGCCTTCGCGACGCACCAGGCGCACCTGCACGAGCCCGACGAGGTGCTCGAGCTGCTCGACCGGGCGATCAAGCGGCATCGCGCGAAGGAACTGCTGGTGCTCACCGGTGAGCACCCCGAAGTCAACGCCGGCGTGCGCGCGAAGCTCGGGGCGCTGGGCTTCGAGGACTTCACGGCATATGTGGTCTGGGTCTGTGAGCAGGCGCTGCGGCGCGGGATGCTGCCGCACACCAACCTCGGGGTGCTGAGCGCCGAGGACCTCGGTCGGCTGCGTGAGGTGACCGCCTCACAGGGCCTGATGCTCGAGTCGGTGAACCCCGATCTGGTCGCGCACCAGGGCTCACCGACCAAACATCCAGCCAAGCGCCTGGACACGATCAGGACCGCCGGGCAGCTGCGGATCCCGTTCACCAGCGGGATTCTCGTCGGCATCGGCGAGAGTCGCGAGGACCGCTTCGCCGCGCTTGACGCGCTCGCCGCCGTGCACGCGGAATTCGGGCACCTGCAGGAGATCATCATCCAGAACTTCGTGCCGCACCAGAGCTATTACGGCCAGGAGCCGGCCGACATCGCCACCGATGCCGCGGCCGAGTATTGGCGCACCGGAATCGGCTTCCACCCG
Source organism: Solirubrobacteraceae bacterium (assembly GCA_050696795.1). GTDB lineage: Bacteria > Actinomycetota > Thermoleophilia > Solirubrobacterales > Solirubrobacteraceae > Palsa-465. The sequence continues at coordinate 29,778 of JBOGYJ010000168.1, forward strand.
CCCACGCCCGGCCTCGATGGCCGCTCCTCGGATGCCCCCAAGTGGGCCTCTGAGGTGACGATCGAGGATCTGAAGGCGCTGATCGTCCGCACGCGCGAGCTGATGCCGGACATCGGCATCCAGGTACCCCCGAACCTCTCGGACTGGTGGCCGGAGCTGGTCGCGGCCGGCGCGACCGACCTCGGCGGGCTGAGCGCCAACGGCGACCACATCAGCCCCGAGCACCCCTTCCCGTCGCCCGCCCAGGTGCGCAAGCGCCTGGCACAGGACGGCTACGCGCTCTCCGAACGGCTGTGTGTCTACCCGGACTTCATCGACCCCGAGTGGATGGCCCGTGGCGTGCTCGATCTGATCAAGACCGACTACTGGTCGTTCATCCCGCGGCGTGGCTCCGGGCGGCGCGGCGAGGTCACCGTCGCCCCCGACGTCGCCGGTCGGGCGATCGAGAAGGGCGCCCGCGGTGCCGAGCTGAGCGCCGAGGAGCTCACGGCGCTGTTCGCCGAGCAGCGTCCCGAGGTGATCGAGGAGATGCGCGCCGCCGCGGATGCGCTGCGCGCGGAGCTCGCCGGTGATGTGGTGACTTTCGTCGTGAACCGCAACATCAACGTCTCGAATGTCTGCACCGTCGGCTGCGCCTTCTGCGGCTTTGGTCAGGGCAAGCGCTCGCCCGATGCGTATGAGCACTCCGAGGAGGACTTTGCCCAGCGCATCGCCGACGCGATCGACTTCGGCGCCACCGAGCTCTGTATCCAATCGGGCATCCATCCGGATTGGACGCTCGAGACCTACCTGAAGTGGTTGCGCTTTGCCAAGTCCTGCGCAGCGCGGGCGGGGGTGGATATGCACCTGCATGCGTACTCGCCGATGGAGATCGCGCACATGTGCGACATCTCGGGGCTGCCGCCCGCGGAGGTGTTCGCGCGGCTGCGCGACGCCGGTCTTGGATCGACGCCGGGAACCGCGGCGGAGGTCCTGCACGATGGTGTACGCGAGCGTATCTCGCCGAACAAGCTGCCGGTCGCACGTTGGATAGAGATCATCGAGGCCTCGCATCGCGCCGGCCTACGCTCGACCGCGACCGTGATGTTCGGCCACATCGAGGAGCCGTGGGAGCTGGCCGAGCACATGCGCGTCGTGCGCGCGCTGCAGGAGCGCACCGGCGGCATCACCGAGTTCGTGCCGCTCTCGTTCA
>JBOGYJ010000169.1:0-2456 GCA_050696795.1 Solirubrobacteraceae bacterium
CCGCGATCTTCTCTGGGATCGATTGATCGTCGTTGGCGAGGTAGGCCAGTAAGTAGCCGCTCGCGGTTGGCAGATCCTCAGACCGCCGGTAGTTGAACGCGCCGAACTGTTGACATCTTCACCCAGCGATCCGGTAGGTGATCGATCGGCGATCGCCGGCGACGCGGGCCGTCCGGTCGGCGTTGAGCTCACTGACGAGCTCGCCGAGGGCACGTGCGATGCGCGGTGAGTCCGGTCGGTCGAGAGTGACCGTGATCGTGTGAGCTCGAAAGGCAATCGTGCCGCCGAGGTGGAGCAGGTTCCGGGTGATCGAGCGGTACTCGTCTGGGTCCATGAGGTAGGCGTTGAGCCGGCGTGCGAGGTCCAGCTCGGCGTTGTAGGCAAGCAGGCGGCAGACCATCTGGAGCGCCCGTGCTGCGAGCCGTGGCCTGGCTCGCTTGGCGTTGGGGTCGAGCACGTTCTTCGCCAGCTTGGCGGGGACGCCTTTCAGGGCCACCTCGGCATCGACGAGCGCGTCCTTGGCAACGCTGACGTCGTCGCGGCGCGCGTTGATCGCGGCGATCCGCTCGGCGGTGTTCGGGTAGTGCTGGTCCATCGCCTGACCAAGGGAGCGTTCCGCCTCAGCCACGGCACTGTTGGCCGCGTTCTTCGTCTGGCGCCTCACCGTGCGCTCGGGGTTCGTGACCGCAGCGGTGTCCTGTTCGATCTCCATCTCGTAGGTGGAGAGCCAGTGAGCGCCAAGGTGGTCCTCGATGTACTTGTTGAAGTTCTCGATCGTCCAGCGTCCACGGAGCTTGTGCACCAAGGGTGCGCCACGCAGCTTCGTGTTGGAGGTGAGCACCTGGAAGCAGACCTTGCCATCTTCGTAGCACGACAGCTGGCGGACGGGTCCCTCCTCGTAGTCCTTCAAGGTGACGATCTCGTCTGCGAGAAGGATGCTGCGGCGCTTGCCGTCGACGATCACCCAGGAGCGGCGAGGCGCTGCCTGTGGGACCACGAGCGGGGCACGGCGCCAGGTGACCCATTCCATGTTCGCCTTGGCGAGCATGGAGAACACCTTGGGGTAGGACCCTCCGCGGTCGAAGCCGACCATGACCCGACGCCCTGGCGTGATCTCTTGGAGCTGCCCGATCACCTCAGCCATCGAGACCGAGAGGCCTCGGGGCTCGCCCGAGGAAAAGCAGATCGCCCGCCAGTGCTCGTCGGTCAAGAAGGTGTCGTCGCGCCCTGGTTCAGCGAGATGGCGGCGGATGTTGTAGCCCTTTGCGACCGGGCGCGCTCCCCAGTAGGTGACGAAGTGGTCGTCGACGTAGAAGAGCTCGGGAGGGTGATCGTCTGCGGCCAGCATCGCCTTTGCGAACGCGCGCTGGATCTCGAGCGGGTCACACGCCTCTGCGAGGTCCTTCAGTCTCGGCCGCAGCGTGCGCAGGTGGGGGAAGGAGCTGGCGCCCACCAGGGCGCCTGCGTCTTTCACCCGCAGGTGCTTGGCTCCTTCGAGCGAACTGACCCCGAGCGCGAAGCCGAACGCCGAGGAGAGCACCAAGCAGGCCGCGTCGTAGCGGCGCGCCGTGGCGTCGCCGATGCCCGAGACCACGTCGTCGACGCCGAGGCGGCCGAGGAACGGGTGCAGCAGCATCGCGCCGGCGTAGCGCGACGGGACCTCTTTGGTGCCGTTGGGCCCGAGCGGGACCCGGAGGCGGCCACCAACGCCCTCTGGATCCGGCGCGTGGTCCGACCCACAAGCTGTGCCGGCCTCTTCGGGCGCCATGGTGTCGGTGCCCGGCCCCTCGGCGCCAGCGTCTTTCAGATCGAGCGCGCTCACCGTGCCCCGCTCTGCACGCAGCAGCGCGAGACGCCGGGCGACCGTGCCGTGGTGCACGCCGAAACGCCTGGCGATCTCGCGGTCCGCGACGCCATCGTCCGAGAGGCTGAGCGCCTTGTGCCACTTGAAAACGGTGAGGCTCCTCGTGCGCCCGCGAGGCCGGACCAGCCCCGCGGAGCCAGAGTCCTTGGCGCGGCCGCGCAGCATCGAGACGTACTGGCGGCTGAGCTTGAAGCACGCGGCGACCTCGTTGACCGGCACGCCGGCGTCGGAGAGCGCGACGACCGCCAGGTTGCGCATACCGAGGTCGTCGTTGTCGTAGCGGGAGAACAGGTGCGGGCCTCGGAAGACGAACACCTCGCCGCCATGCTCGAGCAGCTGCAGGCCGACGGCTTCGGGCATTCCCGGCAATTCCTGCGCTGCAATCGCCATTGCGGAATTCTATCATGCGAGCGGTAATTGTCAACGGTATCCGCGCCAGATGGGTCAAAAAAGAAGACCAGCTCACGCTGGCCGGCGTCACTCAACTACCGGAGGTCTGAGGCTGGCCTCGAACGGGATGGAGATCGGAACGTCCATAACCGCCGACGCCCAGGCCTATAGGCTCGGTGCCCCGAGTGGCTCTGCCCAATGG
>JBOGYJ010000170.1:0-2573 GCA_050696795.1 Solirubrobacteraceae bacterium
TGATCGTGCTGACGGTGGCCCCGACCCTCGGCGTCAATGTCCTGAAGCCTTACCAGAAGCAGCGCCTCACAACCTTCATCACTCCACCGGCACATTGCAACCCCGCCAAGGATCAGTCCTGCTACCAACTGGACGAGGGTCTGATCGCGCTCGGTTCCGGCCAGAAGACCGGTACCGGCGCGGCGAAGGCGAGTCAGGCGACCGGCGGCTTCATTCCTGAGGCAAGCAGCGACTTTGTGTTCGCCTCCCTGGGCGAGATGTACGGCTTCGCCGGCGCGGCGATCGTGCTCTCGCTGTACGCGCTCCTGATCTGGCGCACGTTACGGATCGTGACCATGGCCAAGAACCTCTACGGGACCTTGGTCGCGGGTTCGATCCTCGCGATGTTCATGTTCCAGACCTTCCTGACGATCGGGATGAATCTGGGGATCATGCCTGTCACCGGGATCCCGCTACCGCTCATGGCCTACGGCGGATCCTCGGTACTCACAACCTTCATAGCCATCGGCCTGCTGCAGTCGATCCACGTCCAAGCACGGATGTCGTCGGCCGGCAAGGCGAGGGTTCTAATCGTTTGACGGTCGGCGGCCGAGCGCACCCCGCTAAGGCCGCCGCCGCTCCACTTAGCCTGAGTGCTTCGAGCCTCGGGCGGAAACTCAAAGGAACTACAAAAAGTGAAGAAGCAAGTGTTGGTGAGCGTTGACCGTGGCGAAACACGTGTCGCGCTACTCGAAGGAACCGGCGAGACGTCGGCCCGCACGACGACCACCGCCAGCTCCCGCCGGCGCCGGCGCACCGCCAACCCGGCGGCCGGCTACAGCGTCGCGGAGCTCTACCTGGAGCGCCGCGGTGCGCGCTCGATCGTCGGCAACATCTACAAGGGTCGGGTCGACAACGTGCTCCCGGGTCTGGAGGCGGCGTTCGTCGACATCGGCCTGGACAAGAACGGCTTCCTGCACGTCGATGAGATCGTGCTGCCGGGCGTCGAGGCGCCGCGCCGCGGGCGCGGTTCCGGGCGCGAGGCCACGCAGATCAGCGAGCTGCTGAAGCCCGGTCAGGAGATCGTCGTGCAGGTTGTCAAGGATCCGCTCAAGACCAAGGGCGCGAGGCTCTCGATGGATCTCACGATCGCCGGGCGCTACATGGTCTATGCCCCCTATGGCGAGGGCGTCGGCGTCTCACGCCGGCTCGACGACCGCGAGCGTGACCGCCTGCGCAAGGAGGCGGCCAAGCTCGACCTCGAGGGCGCCGGCGCGATCATCCGCACCGCCGCCCAGGGTGCCAAGCGTCCCGACCTCGAGCGTGAGCTGCAGTATCTGTTCAAGCTCAACGAGGTCCTGCAGAAGCGCGTTGAGGGCGCCGACGCGCCGGCGCTGGTCTTCCAGGAAGCCGACCTCTCGGTGCGCGTCGTGCGCGACATCTACTCGGGCGAGTTCGAGCGCGCGATCGTCGACGACGAGAAGCAGCGTCATCGGCTCGTCTCGTTCTTCTCGCGCACCGCGCCGGAGCTCGTCGATCAGGTCGAGCTGTGGGCCGAGGAGCGGCCGCTGTTCGAAACCTTCGGCATTGACAAGGTGCTCGACTCGACGCTCTCGCGGCGGGTGGACCTGCCCAGTGGCGGCTACCTCGTGATCGACTATGCCGAGGCGCTGACGGTGATCGACGTGAACTCCGGCAGCTTCACCGGCAAGGGCAAGAGCGCGCGGCTCGAGGACACGATCACCAAGACCAACCTCGAGGCCGCCGACGAGGTTGTGCGCCAGCTGCGCCTGCGCGACATCGGTGGGATCATCGTCATCGACTTCATCGACATGGCCCGCGCGCGCAACCGCGACGCCGTGCTGAAGACGCTGCGCAAGGCGCTCGACGAGGACCGCACCAAGACCTTCGTGGTCGAGATCTCGCCACTTGGTCTGGTCGAGATGACCCGACAGAACGTCACCGAGGGCGTGCGCGAGATCATGACCCGGCCGTGTCCCACCTGTCGCGGAGAGGGCGTGATCAAGTCCGAGGAGACGATCGCGATCGAGTTTGAGCGGCGCATGCGGGAGCTCGCGCCGCACGTCGAGAGCGAGGCGCTACTGATTCAGATGAACCCCCGGGTCAGCCAGGAGTTCACCGGCCACGACGCCCGCGTGCTGCGCGCGATCGAGGCCGACACCGGCAAGTGGTTCCACTTCGAGGGCTCCGAGGGCCTGCCGCTCGAGCACTTCGCGGTGCTGATGGAGGCCGACCGTGAGCAGGTGCTCGAGCGAGCGCTGCCGTTCCGCGAGGGCGAGGAGGTCTACCTCGAGATCATCGAGCCGCACATGTACAGCGCTGGCGACGCCGTCGCCAAGGTAGACGGCTACATCATCTCAGTGAAGGGCGGCGAGGGCTCCGTCGGCTACAAGCGGCTGGTGCGGATCGATCAGGTCGGCCGCACCGAGGCGATCGCCGTGCTGATCGACCAGCCGCCGGTCAAACCCAAGCCCGCCAAGCCCGAGCCCGCGAAGCTCGTGGCGCCAAAGCCGGCCGCGCGCCGGCGGCGGGCGCCGGCCAAGCCGGAGGCCGAAGCGCCGAAGGCCGAGGCC
>JBOGYJ010000171.1:0-6280 GCA_050696795.1 Solirubrobacteraceae bacterium
CTCCCCGAGTGTGCCGAAGCGCTGGGCGACCACGTTGTGCTGGTGGATCGTCTCGAGGTTCTCCTGGCAGGCGGAGACGAAGACCGCGTCGGGTAGCTCGGGCAGCCGCTCGACCACGCCCTTGACCATCTCGCGCACGCAGTCCGCGACGAAGCGCGGGCGGCGGTGGGCCTTCTCGACGACGTGCGCCTCGTCGGAGCGCTTCATCAGCTCGTAGATCTCAGACGACATCGACTGCTCGACGATCTCCAGCAGGATCCGGGCATCGACCTCCGCGTTGCAGCAGCCCTCGGGCAGGCCGATGTGCAGCGTGCCGAGCCCGCGCTGGTTGTGGGTCGCGACCGGCACCGCCTCGAGGATCCGGTCGATCTCCTCGCTGTCGTAGCCCTTCTCGCGCAGCCGTGTGCGAGCGCCGGCGGCGACGAGCTCCTGGGCGCACGGGCAGGCGGTCATGCCCTGGGCGGTCACGCCGATCAGCCGGCGGGTGCCGGACGCGGTGCTGACCGCGCAACCGTGCAGCGTGTACAGCTCCTGGGTCTCGATGCCGGAGACCGGAGCGGGCTTGTGCTCGGGGAAGCGGGCCTCGACCGTGACCTCGGCGCGGCGCGCGCCCTGGCGCTCGCGCACGAGCTGGACGATGTGCTCGGCCAGCGTCTCGGCACGGAACGGCGACTCCTCCAGCACGACCTGACGGATCGCCTCGTTGACGACCTCCTCGAAGCGCGACATGTGTGCGCCCTTCTGGTCGGGGCCGAGCTCGACGACGCACTCGAAGCGCGCCCAGAACAGGTGGTCATCGCCGTCGTAGTGGAGTCGGATCACCTTCTCGACGTTGGTCACTCCGACCTGCGTGAGGCTCAGCTTGACCGGCGGACGCTGGGACTGGACGTCAACCGGCGCTACGGGCGTGCTGGTGCTGGTCGTCATCTCGCTCCAAAGGTTAGAGCAGCGGGATTCTCGGGCCCCGGGTTCGGTCTTTGGGGCGGTCCCGCGAGGACATGTTGTGTCGATTGGCACGAAGTCCGAAGTTCTGTGGTATCACTCAGCAGTCCCGTGAGGGGGGACACAAGGGAGAGGGAGTCGCTGCCTGGTCAGGGGCTCCGATGGTCTGATCCGTGATCCGGAAGGAGTCGGAGGTTGTGAGCACCAAGGCAACCGCTTTGCTCAGTGACGAGGCACCGATCTCGGAGCTCGATGAGTTCCGAGGTCTCATCGCGGAAGGCCAAGAGCGTGGCTTTCTGACGTTCGAGCAGATCGCCGCATGTCTCGAGGAATTCGAAGTAACGAAGGAGCAGGTGCAGGAACTGCACTCCTACCTCGACGAACAGGGGATCGAGGTCGTCGAGCCCGATGGGAAGCTAGCGCGGTCGGAGACCGGCAGCGTCGAGGCACGGGCGGCCGCTGTGGCCGATCCCGATGCCGACCCGGAGGCGCGGCGCGGACGGCCGCTGAAGCGGGTCGAGGTCGACCTCACGGTCGAACCGAGTCTCGACTCGTTGCGCCTCTACCTGCGCTCGATCGGACGGGTGAGCCTGCTGACGGCCGAGCAGGAGGTGATGCTCGCCCGGCGCATCGAGCGTGGCGATATGGCCGCCAAGCAGCAGATGATCGAGGCCAATCTGCGACTGGTCGTGTCGATCGCCAAGGCCTATCTGGGCCGTGGTCTGACCTTCCTGGACCTGATCCAGGAAGGCTCGATGGGCCTGATCCGCGCCGTCGAGAAGTTCGACTACCGCCGCGGTTACAAGTTCTCGACCTACGCGACCTGGTGGATTCGCCAGGCGGTGACGCGGGCGATCGCCGACAAGGGCCGCACCATCCGCATCCCCGTGCACATGGTCGAGAAGCTCAACAAGGTGATGCACGTCGAGCGTGCGCTCGTGCAGCAACTCGGCCGCGAGCCCGTCCCGGCGGAGATCGCCGCGGAGCTCGGCACGACGGTGCGCGAGGTGCGCGACGTGCTGCGCATGGCCCAGCAGCCGATCTCGCTCGAGAAGCCGATCGGCGAAGAGGAGGAGTCGGAGCTCGGCGACTTCGTCGAGGACCACACGGCCGTGTCGCCGTTCGAGCAGGCGGCCGAGCACCTGCGCCGGGAGAACCTGCGCCGTGCGCTGGCGGCACTGCCCGAGCGCGAGCGCGAGGTGATCGAGATGCGCTTCGGGCTGAGCGGCGAGCGACCGTACACGCTCGAGGAGGTCGGGCGCGCCTTCAACGTCACGCGCGAGCGCATCCGCCAGATCGAGAACCACACCTTGAAGAAGCTCGAGGCGCTGCCGGAGGCGCAGCGCCTGCGGGACGTCGAGTAGCGATTTGGGGTTGGTGAGGCCGCTAACCAGGCCGCTAGCCCGCTTGGCTAGCGGCCACGGCCCCTGGCCCGCGGCCTGTGGTGCGGGCGGGTAGGATCGGCCCGTGGACAGCCTCGAGCAGCGTGTGCGTGAACTTACGGCTCATGCCGTCGCGCGCGACCCGGCCGTCCTCAGCGCCGCCACCGGCGGAACGCCCTTGAAGGGCTCTCAGCGCGAGGTGAATCGCATCGTGATGGGTGCATTGTCGGGGATCCACGAGGCGCTGCTCGAGATCGCCAAGGAGATCGACGCGATCCGGTCCGAGCTCTGAGCGCGGGACGGGTCCGGCCAGGCCCAAACGGGAACCGGGTCCGGCCAGGCCCACTCCCGGCCAGGCCCCCACAGAACCGGATCCAACCGGGCCCCACAGAACCGCGTCCGACCCGGCCTACACGATTCAACCGGTCGTACCCGAATCTGTGGCGGCACACCTGCCACAGATTCGGTATGAGCCCCAAAATCGCACGGTTTTGGCATATCTGGCTCGGGCAGCGGCAGAATGACGGTTTAAGCCGGTTATCGCGGTGGCTGTGCCCTGTCAGCTCCCGTCGCGCCCCGCCGCCACCGACTAAACTCGTCGCTCGCTTGGCGGGATTCCCGAGCGGTCAAAGGGGATGGACTGTAAATCCATTGGCTCTGCCTTCGAAGGTTCGAATCCTTCTCCCGCCACTCTCCATGCCCGACGCGCCGTTCGCCACGCGATGAAGCTCGACCGGCGCGAACTGGCTGCGGTGTTTGCCGGCGGCGTTGCCGGCACGCTGCTGCGCGTAGGCTTCAGCAAGGCATTCTCCTCCGGGGACTCGAGCTGGCCGTGGGTGGTCTTTGCGATCAACCTCACCGGCGCCCTGCTGCTCGGTCATCTGATCACCCGGCTACAGGAGCGGCTGCCGCTCTCGACCTACCGTCGTCAGCTGATGGCCACCGGCTTCTGCGGCGCCTACACGACGTTCTCAACCATGCAACTGGAGCTCTTCGGCATGTGGGACGCGCGCAGGTACGCCCTCGCGGCGGCGTATCTTGGTGCGAGCGTGATCTGTGGATACGCTGCGGTTCACGTGTCGACAGCGGTCACGCGCAGAGCTCGCGTCGGCCCGTAAGGAGGTTGGGGCCAGATGATCTTCAGACAGGTGGTGCATGACGACCTCGGCTGCGCCTCGTACTTCATCGGCGACGAGGACGAGGGGCGCGCCGCGGTCGTCGACCCTCGCTTCGAGATCGACGAGTACCTCGAGCTCGCACGCTACCTCGGCGTGAGCATCACCGACGTCTTCGAGACCCACAACCACGCCGATCATGTCTCCGGGCACGGTCGCCTCGCGGCCGCCACCGGTGCGACGATCCACATCCACCGGCTGGCGGCGCCCGAGTTCGAGCACGAGCCGTTCGACCATGGCGACGAGTTCGCCCTTGGCTCGCTGCGTATCCGGGCGCTCCACACTCCCGGCCATCGCCCCGAGCACACCTGCTTCCTGCTCACCGACCTGCGCCGCGGCGAGGAGCCGTGGGCGGTGCTCGCCGGGGACAGCCTGTTCGTCGGTGATGTCGCCCGTCCCGACCTGGCGGTCGAGCGCGCCGAGGGCGCTCGTGGGATCTACCATTCGCTGCGCGACCGCCTGCTGAGCCTCCCCGACTACATCGAGGTCTGGCCGGGTCACCTCGGCGGCTCGATGTGCGGCGGGCCCGGCATGGACCTCAAGGTGGCCTCGACGATCGGCTTCGAGCGCCACCACAACGCGATGCTGGCGATCGAGGACGAGCAGGAGTTCGTCGACGCGTCGGTCGCCAAACTCGGCGCGCAGCCACCGAACTTCAAGGCGATCGTGGCGCTGAACCACGGGCCGTTGCTCACGGACGGGGTGGAGCTGCCGCGCCTGTTCCCGCACGAACTCGAGCCGCGCCAGCGCGCTGGCGCGGCAGTGGTGGACGTGCGCACGGACCTGCAGTTCGCCGAAGGCCACGTGCCCGGCTCGATCTCGATCCCGCTCCACAAGGGCGGCTTCGGCACGAAGCTCGCGTGGGTGGCCGGCGGCGGCGAGCAGATCGTGTTCGTCGGGTCCGACGATGGCGACGGGCGCCGTGCGGGCGCACTCGCTGCGGCCGTCGGACTCGCCGGCGCGGCGCGGCGCGGCGGGCTGCTCGCAGGTGGCTGGACCAGCTGGAACGCGGAGGCGCGCCCGGTCGCGCAGCTGCCGCGGGTGCCGGTGCAGGAGATCGGGCCACTGCTCGACACGATGCCGGCGTCGCAGGTGCTCGACGTGCGCGAGCGCAATGAGTACGAGGCGGGACATATCCCCGGGTCGCTGAACGCGCCGTGGCACGACATCGACGGCATTCCCAACGGCATCGACGCGGAGGAGCGCGTACTCGTGATCTGCGCCTCGGGCCAGCGGGCCGGCACGGCCGCCAGCCTGCTGCAGCGCTTCGGCGCGAGCGATGTCGTGCATGTGGTTGGTGGCGGCGTCCCCAAGTGGGGCGCGCTCGGCGGCACGCTGAGCAAGCCCGCAGCAGTCGCGTGAGGCGTGGTCGCGTGAGGCTGCACGTCCTCAGCGACCTCCACCTCGAACACGCTGCCTTCATCGTGCCCGAGGTTGACGCGGACGTCGTCGTATTGGCCGGTGACGTCGCGCCGGGCACGGCCGGGATCGAATGGATGCGCCGTCACCTCGACGGCCGCCCAGTCCTGTACGTCGCCGGGAACCACGAGTTTTACGGCCATGAGCTGCCGGGCCTGATGCCACGTCTGAAGGACGCCGCACGCGGCACTCAGATCCACGTCCTCGAGAACGACGAGATCGTGATCGATGGCGTCCGCTTCCTCGGCTGCTCGCTGTGGAGCGACTTTGACTTCGCGGGACCGGAGAGCCGCGCCAACACGATGCGCATCTGCGAGCGGCTGGTCAACGACTACAAGCAGATCCACGCATCAGATCCCGACCGACCGCTGCGGGCGCAGGACACGCGTGATCTCCACCTTGCCAGCCGCGCTTGGCTGGCAAGGCGCCTGGCCGCGCCCCACGACGGTCCCACGGTCGTGGTCACCCACCACGCGCCGCTCGTGCGCCGGCGGCCTGAGAACCCGCTGATGGCCATCGGCGGCGCCTTCGCCAGCGACCTCTCGGAGTTGATGGGGCGCACGCAGGTCGACCTCTGGATCTTCGGCCACATCCATCGCGCGGTGGACACCGAGGTCGATGGCACGCGCGTGCTCAGCAACCAACGCGGCTACCCGCACGAGCCCGTGACGGACTTCGACCCTGGGCTGGTGGTCGACATCTGAGCAGCTCAGATCGGCCGGCGGCTACTGGAGGTCGATCACGACCTTGCCGACGGCGCCGCCCTCGACGGCGTCGTGTGCCTCGACTATCTGCTCGAGCGTGAAGCGGTGGATCGGCAGCGTCGTCAGCGCGCTCGCGGCCACCGCCTCTGTGGTGCGCTCGATCGCGTCGTGCAACTGCCGTGGCGGCACCGTGTAGAGGAGCATGAACCTCAACGTGAGGTTTGGGGCCATCAGCTGGCGCACGGGCACCTGCGCGATGCTCGAGTCGTCGGCCGCGTAGGACGTGATGACCGCATGCGGGGCCGCGACAGCCAAGTCGAGCTCCAGGTTCTGATGCAGCGCCACCTCGACGAACCGGTCAACCCCGTAGGGCACCGCGGCACGGATCTGGTCGACCGCGTCGGCGTCCCGGTAGTTGACGATGGTTTGGGCGCCGGCCTGCCGCGCCAGCTCTGCCTTCCCGGGACTCGAGACGGTGGCCACCACGTGGCCGGCATCCTCGAAGCGCGCGAGCTCGATCGCAGCGTGTCCAACCGCGCCCGCGCCGCCCGAGATGAGGACCGTCTGCCCAGTCAGCGGGCCAACGGCGCTCAGGCAACAGGACGCGGTCAGCGCCGGCACGCCCAGCGACGCTCCCAGCTCGAACGAGGCATGGTCT
>JBOGYJ010000172.1:0-1550 GCA_050696795.1 Solirubrobacteraceae bacterium
GGATTATTCCAATGTCGGCAACGCAAGCGCGGGCGCGACCGTGGCAGCGCGGAAAGGCTGCTGGGCGTTGCCGGTGACCTCCGCCACGGTGAGCAATATCGGCGCCAACGTGTACGCGACCGATGACAGTGCCTGTCAGTTGACGGCGCCGGGCTCCGGCTACGAGGCGGTGATCGGGACGCTGGCCGGGATCGACAACGGGCAGACTTACGTTCTGCTGGCCGGTAGCTGAAATCCTCGGGAGCTGAGCACCTATGCAGATCACGTTTCCGGCGCTGGCCAGCATCAACGATGCGGTCAACCTCGCCTTCAACTCGCAGCTCTACGCGGCGAAGACGCTCTACAAAGAGTTCACGTTCGACGCGACATCGGCCGGGGCGGCGGAGGTTTATCCCAGGCTCGATATGCTGACGGGCTTGCGCGAATGGATCGGCGATCGGGTGGTGAAGTCTCTGAGCCAGGAGACGTTCACCATCACCAACCGGACCTTCGAGGAGACGATCGCGATCAAGCGCGAGGATGTCGAGGATGACCGCTACGGCATCCTGACGCCGGTCGCGCAGGAGATGGGCCAGGACGCGGGGCGGCTGCCCGACCTGCTGATCGCCAGCCTGATGAAGAACGGCACCGCGACGCTCGCCTACGACGGCGAGGATTTCTTCGGCACCGCGCACGCGAACTACACCAGCACCGGGGCGCCGACGACGATCGCCAACTATGCGAGCGGCAGCGGCAACCCGAGCTGGTACCTGATCGACGGCACGCGCGTTTTGAAGCCGTTCATCTTCCAGAACCGCCGGCCGTTCCGGCTGGTCGCCAAGTTCTCGCTGACCGACCCGAGTGTCTTCTTCGACAACGAGTTCGTCTGGGGCGTGGACGGGCGGTGCAACGCGGGCATGGGTCTGTGGCAGCTCGCCTATCGCGGCGACAACGTGATGAATCTCGCGAGCCTGATCGCCGGGCGGCTCGCCATGGCGACCATCCGGCGGCCGGACGGATCGCCGATGGGCATCGGCCAGGGCGGCCTGCTGCTGGTGGTGCCGACCGCGCTCTATCCGACCGCGGTCGCCTACGCCAACAACGAGTTCGATCCGCTGGCCGGGACGCTGACGCCGAACACCTTCCGCGGCCTGGCGCGGGCGATCGAAAACCCGTGGCTCAATTAGCGATGGGCAAGATCGTCATCGTCTCCTCCGTGCCGGGGCGCATCCGGGGCGGCATGGCGCACCCGGCCGCGGCGGAGCATGCGATCGGCTCGATCGCGCGCGAGGCGCTGCAGGAGATCGCCGCCGATCCCAGGCTGACCGTGGTCGTGGGCGACCTGGTCACGGCCGACAATCTCGGCGCGCTGCTCGACGCCAACGACAAGGCGTGGAGTGGTGGAGAGACCAAGGCGCGCCTGAAGGCCAAGTGATGCTCTATGCGAGCGTCGATGACATGATCGCGCGCTGGGGCGAGGCGGAGATGATCCGCGTTTCGACCGCCGAGGGCGCGGAGATGGTCGCGGTGGTGACTGATCCGATCGTGCGGGCTTTGGCGGAGAACTCGGC
>JBOGYJ010000173.1:0-6797 GCA_050696795.1 Solirubrobacteraceae bacterium
TCCAAGAGCAGCGCGCGTTATCCTAAGCTGGTCTTCCACGTCAGAGGCTGACGCTGCAGTGCCGTCGGAACAACTCATTACCCGCGCCCGTAGCTCAGCTGGATAGAGCGTCGGTCTACGGAACCGAAGGTCAGGGGTTCGAATCCCTTCGGGCGCGTCACGGAAATCCCCGCATTCGCGGGGGTTTCTTTCGTTCTGGCGGCACCCGAGGATTTGGGATCAACGAGGGAGGACCATCAGGGAGGACCAAACGCCTCCACGACTCCCCCGGCCGTCGTCGACGACTGCGGCTGAGGCCCCGCGGCGGGGTTCTGCTCCCAACGCCTCAACGAAACGACGGGACAACGGGGAGTCGACCGGCGCGCTTCTCCCCCTCTCTGCCAATGTCCGGTGAGACGCTCACTATCGAGGAATCAATGACCTTGAGGGCGAGAACGGAGTCTGTTGGACATGTTGGAGTTGAGCACGGATGGGGCTGCGCCTGAGGCTGTTGCCGCCGGCCACGAAGACCAGCGAGGCGTAGCCGAGCTGGTCTTTGGGGCTGGCGGGCGCGCCGGTCGGGAGGGGGTCCCGGATCCGGAGTTGGTGGCGCAGGCCAAGCGCCGGTCGTTTACCGCGCAATACAAGGCCCGGGTTCTTGCTGAGGCCGATGCGTGCACGCGGCCGGGTGAGGTCGGTGAGCTTTTGCGTCGTGAGGGCTTGTATACGTCGCATTTGACGTATTGGCGTAAGCAGCGCAAGGACGGCGCGCTGCGGGAGCTTGGCAAGCCACGCGGCCGCAAGCCGGCCGGCACCCGTGATGCGCAGATCGCGGCGGTGACCAGGCGGGCGGAGCGCGCCGAGGCCGAGCTCGCGAAGGCGCGTCGGGTGATCGAGATCCAGGGAAACGTCTCAGCGCTGTTGGAAGAGATGCTCGGAACGGGCAGCGCGTGGAGTACCGAGCGATGATCGCTGAGACCGTTGAGGAGCTGACACCGCTGGTCGGCACCAGGCCGGCGTGCCGGGCGCTGGGCGCCTCACCTGCGACCGTGTACCGCCGCCGTCGACCTCCGCAGCCCAGGACGCCGAGGCCGCGGCCGACGCCGGAGCGGGCGCTCACGCAGCCCGAGCGTCAACGAGTGCTTGAGGTGCTGCACAGCGAGCGGTTCGTTGACGTCTCACCGGAGGAGTGCTGGGCGACCTTGCTTGACGAGGGCACCTACCTGTGCTCGGTCCGAACGATGTACCGGATCCTCGCCACCCACCACGGCGGTGTCCGTGAGCGCCGCAACCAGCTGACCCATCCTGTCTACGCGAAACCTGAGCTGCTCGCGACACGCCCGAACGAGCTGTGGTCTTGGGACGTGTCGAAGTTGAAGGGCCCGGCGAAATGGACCTACTACTACCTGTATGTGATGCTCGACGTGTTTAGCCGCTACATCGTCGGCTGGACGGTGCAGTACCGCGAGACCGGGCAGCTCGCCAAGGCGCTGATCGAGCAGGCCGCCGAGCAGCAGAAGATCACGCCCGGGCTGCTGACGTTACACGCCGACCGCGGCGCGCCGCAACGCGCCAAGCCCGTAGCTTTCCTGCTCGCCGACCTCGGGATCACGAAAACGCACTCGCGTCCCTACACCTCAAGCGACAACCCGTACTCGGAGGCGACCTTCAAGACCCTGAAGTACCGGCCCGACTTCCCCGAACGGTTCGAGGACATCGAGCACGCCCGCGCTCACTTCCGCATGTTCGCCGGCTGGTACAACGGCGCGCATCGTCATTCCGGGATCGGGCTGATGACCCCCGCCGCCGTCCACCACGGCCACGCCCAGCAGCTCCACGCCACTCGCGCCAGCGTCCTCGAGGCTGCCTACGCCCAGCATCCCGAGCGGTTCGTCCGCAAACCACCAGCCCCGCCCGAGATCCCCACCGCCGCGTGGATCAACAAGCCGAAGGAGGCCGCAGCTCACTAAATTCGGACACGAAGCGTCTCACCGGGCTTGACAGGCTCCGGACGGCCGGCGCGCGTTCTACGCAAAGATCAGAGACGACCGTCATGCCCTCGGGCGTGAGCCGGATTGGACGATTCGTAGCGCCGAGTTGTTCCTGGCCGCGACGCTGCTGCCGGCGGCGAAGCTCAAACAACCGTAGTGGGATCTGATCCCCGCAATCGATGAGGAGCGCGGCGGGGTCACGTTCTTGCAGGCCTGCGACGAGTGGCGAAGCTTCGTGCGCTCAAGAGCGGGAACACCAATACGGTCAGTGCGCTTGTGCTCGCGTTCGTCCCAACTGTTATCGCGCTTGGCGGCGGGTACGCGGTTGGCCAGATTCACGGCGCGCGCCGAGAGCGCCGCAACGTCGATGCAAAGCGCGCCGGGCAGTTGCACAAGTAGCCACGCCGCCGGCTAGACGCCCGGTCCGCATCGGGAGACTGACCTTCGGTGAGCGGCGGCAGATATCGTGCTCGTCATGTCAGCGAGAGCGCAGCAAGACCGTGCGGTGGTCGCGCTCGCAGCTGTGTCGTGTGGGCGGCTCTCTCGCGCCGCCACCGTGCGCGCCGGCAGAGGGCAATGCTCCGCCTCAGCCGATCAGTACCGCGTGCAGGTCACTGAGCCGGGGTCAGTGGTGACAAGCGGCCAGATCGGCGAACAGGACCAGCAGGTCGTACTCGAGCACTGGGGCGGCGACACCGAGATGCTCACCTTGCGCTCACCAGCAGCGGGAGCGGTCGAACCGTCTGGACCGCTCGAGCGCGCGCGGGTAGCCGCCCGTACGGTCAGCTACTACGACCTCGACTCGCTGCAGATTCGGTATCCGGACGGAGCTGAACTGATGGCGGGCCGGATCGAGGTCGTGCTCTACGGTCCGCCTCGGGGCTTTCTTCGCCGCCGAGAGCGACTGTTGCGGGCGTTGGTGGACGAGCTACGGTAAGCGCTCACCGCGTTTGAGCGTGGTCAACGCGACCGCCACATGGCCCCGTCCCGCCGGCCGGCAGCGGCGAGAGCCCTGCCTGCCGCGCAAGGCAGGAAGAAGACTGATCGCCTCCTGATGCTCGGGGTTTGGGCGAAGCAGGGATGGACGAGCCGCGCCGCAGGTGCTGAAGTGATGCGACTCGACCCTTCGCTGCCGCGGTGTCGCGGCGGGAGCGAGCGGAGGCCGCGCGCGGCGCTGAGTCCTGCGATGACACTCAGGTCTGGGAACGCCGTCACGGTGGGGCCAAGCGAAGTCGTCGTTCTCACAGGGCGAGTATTGCGGCGACGGTCCCGACCAGCAAGGCCCCGTTACTCTCGCGATCAGCGTCATGCAGAGCACGACGAGAGCCATCGCGGGCGCTGAGAACGATCAACATGCTGCGGGGGGTGTCGATCCAGAGCATGATTGCGCGCGGAGCAGCCCAGCAGGCGAAGTCACCGCTCGCGGCGCACCGCCCGCGGGCCACAGCCCGCAGACCCCCAGCAGCAGCCACGCACCAGCGTCGGGCCGGGGCGGCGGGCGCCGTGGGGCCCGCCGCGGCAGGACAAGGTCAGATGTGGACGGCGGTGGCGAACTCGGGGCTGGCGCCGGACGGCTCGAACAGACCACGGTCCCGCATCCACTGCTGGGCCTGCTCGTAAGCCTGCTGGGTGTAGGGCAGGAACGCGATCCGCTCACCGGGACCGAAGGCGCGCACGTCGATGAGATCGTGGAAGCGATCTGGGATCTCCCGGGTGTAGTAGTGCTTGTAGACCTCCGGGGCCAGGTCCAGGTCCATCTGGGCGCGCTTGAGACCGGCGAAATATTTGGCGACGTCGGCTGGATCGGTGTCGGCGTCGAACATGAAGGCGGCCATGAACGTGGTGTCCACGATCTTGCGGGCACCCTGCTGCTCCACCAGGTATCCGGCCCCGGTCCAGACGGCGGCCGCTGGGGCCTCCCCCGCCAGCAGCGCGTCGACCCGGTCATAGGGCATCCCCCCAAAGCGCAGCGTGATTTCGTCTGAGTCCATGAACGGCTCCAGCGCCTGAATCGTGGAGAAGTGGCTTCCCGAGTGGTAGCCCACGGCGATCTCGACGCCGGCCAGATCGGCCGGACGACGGATCTCAGACTCAGCCGGGACATAGATGCCGCTGGGCATGACCGAGTAGGCGTGCCCCCACATCCGCCCCGCGGAGTCGGTGGCCGCCTGGTTGACCGCCCAGTGGCAGGCGCAGCTCATGTGCTTCTTGCCCCCGCCACCGGCACGGTAGAGCTCATAGGCACCGACTCTCGTATCGCCGGGGCGGTCGTCGGGGACATCCTGGGCACGATTCTCCTGGGGCCTGACGTCCAGCTCATAGTCCAAGCCCTCGTCATCGAAGTAGCCCTTCTCGATCGCGATCCAGTCCTGCAGCCGACCGTGCGTCGAGATGCGAAATCTGGCCATCGTCCAACTCCTTCTCCACGCCTCGGTGTCTCCGGGGTCACGACCCTACGCAGAGGCAATCATCAGGAACCTGATGAACACTACCGCCCGGTTCCCGCACCGCCGCGCTATGCGCCGCCACGTCACCCCGCACCCGATCCGCGTCGATGCCGACAACGTTGTCCCTGACGACGCACGACGCGCCCGCGCGCCGTGCCGGAGTAGGGAGCAACCATGAGTGTGGACATGAACGCCGAGGCGTTGCGGACCCTGCTCGGAGGTCCGCTGACAGCACGCGAGATCGCCTCCCGCGTCGGCTGGGCCCCACGTTCCGCTGGTGGGCGCTTACACGCGCTCGAGCATCGCAAGCTGGTGCTCAGCAGAATAATCGTCGGCGAGGACGAGAAAGAGAAGCTCGTGTGGGCGCTGACCGAGCGTGGCGCAGAGATCGCGAAGCCGAAGACTTCTGAGGACCTCTCCCCTCCCCGGCTCCCTCCCCCGGCGCGGACGTCGACGCGGAGGACGTGGAAGCAGAGGACGTAGCGATCCGGCTAGAGAGCACCGCGATCGCGGCGGATGGCGGTGTGACGGCGGCCGCTGCCGGCAACGACGAAGGACCGTGGGTCGCGCCTTATGGGATCCTGGCGAGCACACAGGACGGGAGTTGAGGGTCCTCCGACTGGGTCGACGCGCCACAGCGTCAGTTGTGGTGGCGGAGCGTCGGTGAGCCGCGCCCCAAGTGTGTCGATTAGCGCGTCGACCTCTGCGTTGGTTAGGCCACGGCGTGCTGTGCGACTCCCCGCGAGCCACGTCTGCAACCTGTCCGCTGGTGTTGCCGAGGGAGGTTTGCAGGCGACTGCGCAACTGCGCGTAGCCGCCCGCCACATTCAGAAATCCTTGCCATGCAGAAGACCGAAGGTCCGCCCGCCGTCAGCTGCTCCAAGCAGCAGTGACAAAACCGCGTTTAGGACACCGATGTCCTTTTGCTTGGGGACTCAGCACGTTCGCTTGGCACGCGAGCGCTACGCCCACGCTGCAGCTAAAGTCTTCGCCGAGACCAAGCTGCAGCCCTGTTGAAAAGGACACCGTGTCCTTATAGGGGTTCGGGGAGGCCTACGTAGGTACCCCAGAATGTCAAGCAACCGGTCAAAAACGTATATTTGCAGGACTTAGGGCGCGTAGCTCAGCGGGAGAGCGCTCGCTTCACACGCGAGAGGTCGGTGGTTCGAAACCACCCGTGCCCATTTCTAGAGTCTTCCTGCTAATCCGCTGGTTTCGAATGCTCGCGGGAGACGTCATTTCTGACGGTTGCGGCGGCGATGGAAGCGTTTCGGAAGCGTTGGCGACTCGGGGCCACTCTCGGGCCTCCCTCACAGCCGGCAGTTGAGCTTCCGGTCGGCATCTTCAGCGTGGCCTGGCTCCACGTGGGACCTACAACTCGTACTTCGGCTCGGTAGCGACTTGCCGGGCTTTGCGGGCGGTTGCTTGGCTCGAGTCTCGACGCGGTCGCCAAGCGGCCGTACAACGACCCGAGTCGCGCGCGCCGAGCGGCGCTGCGGCGTGCCGCGTCGAAGGCGTGAACGTAGGTCTTCTGCGTCGTCCCGCAGTGCGCATGACCGAGTCTCGCGCTCACCTCCTCGATGTCCCACCCAGCAGCGATCAGCGCAGAGGCGTGGGAGTGACGCAGGCAATGGAACGTCGGTGCCGACTCGATCACGCGGCCGTCCTGCTCGATGGACCCGAGGCCAGCGCGTTCAACAGCACGCCCGAGCACCCGCCCGGCAATATTGCGGTGGTTGTACGGGGTTCCGCGCCTGCTGACGAAGACAAAGTCATGGCGTCCGTTTGCTCGTGAGCAGGTCTTGGCCTGACGCAACTTCTCGGTCAGCGCTTCGGTGATCTCGATCGAGCGGCGCGAGCGTTTGGTCTTGAGCGGTGCTCGGTTCCGTTTGCAGTCGAGCTGATATTCAAACGAGACGGTGCCGGCGTCCAGATCGATATCGCCCCAAACGAGGCCCAGCACCTCGCCCAGCCGACATCCGGTTTCCGCCGCGAGCTCGAACAGCAATCGATAGGGCGCATCGACCGCATCGATGAGCCTGCGCAGGTCGTCTGGGCCGAGGATCCGCTTGAGGCGAGCGTCGTCGATCCCAGGACGCTCTACGCGATCCAGCGTCGCGAGCGGATTACCACAGACCAGGCCAAGGTGCCGGGAGGCATACGTGAAGACCGCGCCCAGCACGGTGAGGTCGCCGCGAATCGTCCAGCCCTTGAAGCCGACGCGCTGCTGCGCCACGACAAACGCCGCAATGTCAGCGGGACTGATGTCCGTCATGCGGATGTTCCCAAACCGTCCGTGCAGATGAATGAGACAGGCCGCATACGAGCTCTGCGTCGCTGGCCGCAGACGAACCACCCGGTGCTCCCACCACGCGTCCGC
>JBOGYJ010000174.1:0-2069 GCA_050696795.1 Solirubrobacteraceae bacterium
GCGACGCTGGTCGTCAACAAGCTGCGCGGCACCTTCACCGGCGTCGCCGTGAAGGCTCCGGGCTTCGGCGACCGCCGCAAGCGCATGCTCGAGGACATCGCGATCCTCACCGGCGGCGAGGTCATCACCGAGGAGATGGGCCTCAAGCTCGAGAACACCCAGATCTCCCAGCTCGGCCGCGCTCGCCGCGTGGTCGTCGCCAAGGACACCACGACGATCGTCGACGGTGCCGGTGACAAGAACGCGATCAAGGGCCGCATCAACCAGATCAAGAACGAGGTCGAGAACACCGACTCGGACTTCGACCGTGAGAAGCTCCAGGAGCGTCTCGCCAAGCTGTCCGGCGGCGTTGCCGTGGTCAAGGTCGGCGCTGCCACCGAGACCGAGATGAAGGAGAAGAAGCACCGCGTCGAGGACGCGCTGCAGGCCACCCGCGCCGCCCTCGAGGAGGGCATCGTCGCCGGTGGCGGCACCGCGCTGCTGGTCGCCCAGAAGGCGCTCGATATCGAGGGTGTCGGCGAGCCCGACGAGCAGACGGGCGCGAGGATCGTGCACCGTGCGCTCGAGGAGCCGCTCCGTCAGATCTCGGCCAACGCCGGTCTCGAGGGTTCGGTCATCGTCAACGACGTGCGCAAGGCCAAGAAGGACCATGGCCTCAACGCCGCCAACGGCGAGATCGTGAACCTCATCACCGAGGGCATCATCGACCCCGCCATGGTCACCCGCTCGGCGCTGCAGAACGCAGCCTCGATCGCCAAGAACATCCTCACCACCGAGGCGATCATCGCCGAGGTTCCGGAGAAGGATGGCGGCCCTGCCGGCGGCGGCATGCCCGACATGTCGGGGATGATGTAGGCCGCAAGGCACAGACGCTTGTAGTTCGAGGGCCCGGCGCGCTTCGCCGGGCCCTCTTTTTGCGCCGGGTTGGTCACAAACCGGCGCTTGCTGCGCTTAACCCTTCCGATGGGGAACGCTCGCGCCGAGCATGCAGAGGTTTCAGATTGTGGCGGATCGCCCGAGGCGGGCCACGGATCGCTCGTGCCTGTCCGTTACATCGGGCTGGCCGACTGGTGGGGGCGCCGCGTCTGGGTCGAGCATGGTGATGTTCGCTCAGGCCTGCGCTACCGCGGCGGCGCGGTGATCGAGTTCGCCTGGGGACGCGCCGGACTGGGAGCGCGCGAGCTTGCTCGCTCGATCCTGGATCACGCGGCCGGCGAGGCCGGCCTCGACGAGCATCTCTACGGGTCGTTCGTGCACGAGGTGATCGTTACCCTGCCCGCATCAGGCTTCGAGCTGAATCGTCAAGATGTGCTCGACTGGCTTGCGCGACAGCGATGATCCCTGACTCACGATGCTCCTGCCCAGATGGATTTCAGCGGGCTTGACGACCGTGATCTGCTCGTGGCGGCGAGGACTGATCGGGAGGCGTTCGCGGAGCTCTATCGGCGTCATGTTGCGGGGGTGCTCGCGTATTTCGCACGCTCGCTGGGCCGCTCCGATCTCGCGTTCGATCTGACGGCGGAGACCTTCGCGGCTGCGCTGCTGGCGCTGCCCCAGTACGAGCCGACCTCGACACCTGGCCAGTCGTGGCTGTATACGATCGCCCACAACCGCATGGTCGATTCGCTGCGGCGCGGCGAAGCCGAGGCGCGTGCCCGCGAGCGGCTGGGGATGCAGGCGCTCGCGTTGAGTGAGGAGGGCGAGTCGACGATCAACCGGGTCATCGAGCGACTCGATGGGCGCGCTGCATTCGAGCTGGTCCAGGATCTGCCGCATGAGCAGCGGCAGGCGTTGACGGAACGCTTCGTGCAGGACAGGGATTACGCGGAGATCGCGGCGGGGATGCGCTGCAGCGAGCAGGTGGTGCGCAAGCGCGTCAGCCGCGGGCTCGGTGGCTTGAGATCACGACTTGGGGGCGACTCCGGTGACTGAGGATCCACTTCAGAGCCTGCTCGGAGAGTTGCTGCGCGCCCACGACCGGATGCTGGCCGGCGAGCAGCCTGCGGCCCGCCCCGTGACGGGCGCGGCGGCGCTGCGCGCGGGGGCGCTGGGAGCGGGGGCGCTGGGAG
>JBOGYJ010000175.1:0-8257 GCA_050696795.1 Solirubrobacteraceae bacterium
AAGCTGCGGTGGTCATTGCGCACGATCGGCTGCGCGTTCTCCCACTCGGAGGAGCCGGTCGTCGAGTAGCGCACGTGCCCGATCGCCAGATCGCCTACCAGCGCCCGCAGCTTGTGCTCATCGAACACCTGCGAGACGAGTCCCTGCTCGCGCGTGCCCATGATCGAGCCGCCGAGCGGGGCCACCGCGATGCCGGCCGATTCCTGGCCGCGGTGCTGCAGCGCGTAGAGGGCGAAGTAGGCCAGGCGCGACACCTCGCTGCCAGGCGCGAAGATGCCGAACACCCCGCACTCGTCGCGCGGTCCGTCACGTTGATCGAGAGCAGGGGACACCGGTGGCTGACTCCACCACGAGCTTAGCGTCTAGCTCAGCGGGAACGTATGCGAGCCCGTTGAGCTGGACGCTCAGCGGAGCAGTGCGGACAGTCCCTCGGCGTGGGCGTGACTGAGCTCGGAAACCGGGACGCTAAACAGGTCGTTGACAACCAGCTCACGGCTGCCGACCACGCCGATCACCGGCAGGCCCTCGAGACCCTCGGTGGGGCCGCTGACGATGAAGGCCGTGCCGAAGTCCTCGCCGAACAGGTCGAGTTCCTCGGGCAGGTGGATGATCGCGCCGATGCCGCCGGCGATGCAGCACTCGGCGAGCGCCACGAGGATCCCGCCCTCGGCGATGTCGTGGGCGCTGCGGAACTGCTTGCCGCGCACGCCGTGGCGCACCCGCTCGTGGGCAGCGCGGATCGCTGAGAGATCCTTGTCAGGCAGTGCGCCAGCGGGCGCTCTGCCGTGAAGCTTCGCCAGCTCCGACCCATCCCGCGAAGGATTGAAGCTGCCGACCAGCGCGATGCGATCGCCCGGCTTGGCGAAGCCGATCTGCCCGGGGTGACGCGCGTCGGGGAGCTTGCCGACCATGCCGATCACCGGCGTCGGCAGGATCGGGCCGTCGGGCGACTCGTTGTAGAGCGAGACGTTGCCGCCGACCACCGGCACGTTCAGGTCGCGGCAGGCCTGCGCGAGCCCGTCGATCACCTCGCTCAGCTGCCAGGCGACGTGCGGCTTCTCGGGGTTGCCGAAGTTCAGGCAGTTGGTCAGGCCGAGCGGCTCCGCGCCCACGCAGGCGAGGTTGGCGGCACACTCGTAGACGACCTCGACCGCGCCGGCGCGCGGGTCGACGGCGACGCGGCGACCGTTGCCGTCGATCGAGATCGCGATCGCGGGGATCGGCTCGTCGGGCGCACCGGTGCGCGCGCACAGCACCGGCAGCGCCAGCACGGCGGCGTCGGCCTGCTCGGGACGGCGCACGGTGCGCGACTGCACGACCGGGTCGTACTGCTCGAACACGGGGCGGCGCGAGCAGATGTTGGCGCTGGCGAGCAGCGCCATGAGGGTCGTGAGCGTGTCCGCGTCGGTGGCGACTTGCTGTTCGCCACCGACGTACAGGCTTGCGGTCGGCGGCGCGGGCTCGAGGTCGTAGAGCGGGCAGTCGTCGACCAGCAACGGCACCGGCAGCTCGCCGACGAGCTCGCCGTCGTTGAAGATGCGCAACAGCGTCCCGCCCGCCCACCCTCGGCCGCCTTCGCCCGCCCGCCCGCCGCCAGCTTCCGTGACCTCGCCGATCACGGTCGCGTTCACCTCCCACTTCTCGCAGACCGCGAGCACCTCGTCGGCCAGGTACGGCTCGACCACGCACAGCATGCGCTCTTGGGACTCCGAGACCATCACCTCGAAGGGCTCCATGTCGGCCTCGCGCAACGGCACCTTGCCGACGTCGATGTCGAGTCCGACCCCGCCCTTGCTGGCCATCTCCGAGGCGGAGGAGGTGAGCCCGGCGGCGCCGAGGTCCTGCAGCGAGGCCAGCAGGTTCTTGTCGAGCAGCTCGAGGCTGCACTCCATCAACTTCTTCTCCGCGAACGGGTCGCCGATCTGTACGGTCGGGCGCTTGGATTCGTCCCCGCCGTCGCTACCGACGAGCTCGGCGCTGGCGAGCACCGAGGCGCCGCCGATACCGTCGCGGCCGGTGAGCGCGCCGAACAAGATCACGAGGTTGCCGACACCCGCGGCGGCGGCGCTCGTCAGCCGCTCGTGTGGCGCCATGCCGACGGCCATCGCGTTGATCAGGCAGTTCTGCTCGTAGCTCGACTCGAAGTAGATCTCGCCGCCGATCGTGGGCACGCCGATCGAGTTGCCGTAGTGGCCTATGCCGGCGACGGCGTGCTCGAGCAGGAAGCGCGAGCGCTGCGAATTTCCGGGCCCGCCCAGCTCGCCGAAGCGCAGGCTGTCGAGCACCGCGATTGGCCGCGCTCCGACGGCGAAGATGTCCCGTAGGATCCCGCCGACGCCGGTGGCCGCGCCCTGGAAGGGCTCGACGGCGCTCGGGTGGTTGTGGGACTCGACCTTGAAGGCGATCGCCAGACCGTCACCGACGTCGACGGCGCCCGCGTTCTCCCCGGGCCCGATGAGCACATGCTCGCCTTCGGTGGGCAGGCGCCGGAGCAGCTTCTTGGAGTGCTTGTAGGCGCAGTGCTCGGACCACATCAGCGAGAGCATCGCCAGCTCGACGTCGCCCGGCTCGCGGCCGAGGCCTTCGAGGATCAGCTCGTACTCATGATCGGTGAGGCCGAGCTCACGGTATCGGTCCCGCCCAACCCGCGCGCCGGTGCCGCTCATCTCCCGCTTCCTCTGACTCAAGCTACCCGCACGCGCTCGCCGACGGCGGTCCGGATCGATTCGAAGATCGTCAGTCCGTCGGTGGAGCCTGTGAGGGCGTCGACCGCGTGCTCGGGATGCGGCATCAGCCCGAAGACGTTGCCCGCGTTGTTGACGACGCCGGCGATGTCATCCTGTGACCCGTTGGGGTTGTGGCCGGCGGCGTACCTGAGCACGACCTGCACGGGCTCGGCGGAGTAGTAGCGGCCGGTGGTGTGCTTGACCGGGATCGAGAGCGTCGGCGGGCAGTTGCGCGTGAAGGGCGTGTTGTGGTCGACGACGTCGAGCTGCACCTGGCGGAAGACGAACCTGAGGTGGTCGTTGACGAGCAGCGCGCCGGGCAGCAGCCCGCACTCGCACAGGATCTGGAAGCCGTTGCAGATCCCGAGCACGAGACCGCCCTCGTGCGCGAACTCGATCACCGACTCCATCGCCGGCGCGAACCGCGCGATCGCGCCGGCCCGCAGGTAGTCGCCGTAGGAGAACCCGCCGGGGACGACCACCGCGTCGACGCCCTTGAGATCGCGGTCACGGTGCCAGAGCAGCTCGGCCTCCCCGACGCGGGCGGCGGCGAGCTCGGCGTCGACGTCGTCACATGTGCCGGGGAAACGGATCACGCCGAACTTCACGAATCCGGCTCCGCCTTACCCACGATCCTGTGCCCGTGCTGGATCTCGTAGTCCTCGATCAGCGGGTTCGCCAGCAGGCGCTCACACATCGCTGGCAGCTCATCGACGTCGTCGACGTCGAGTTCGACCAGTCGCCCGACGTGAACGTTCGAGACGCCGTCAAAGCCCAGCGCCGGCAACGCGCGCTCGACCGCCTGCCCCTGCGGGTCGAGGATGCCCGCCTTGGGGCGGATCAGCACACGTGCACGCATTTCAGTTGCCTTCCCTGGTTCGGGCCGACCAGTCGGCAAACGAGCTGTCGGTCAGACGCTCGTAGGCCTCGATGTATTTCTCGCGTGTGCGAGTAACTACTTCCGCGGGGATCTCCGGGGCGGGCGGCAGCTTGTCCCAACCGGTGGAGGTGGCCCAGTCGCGCGCGATCTGCTTGTCGAAGCTTGGTTGAGCGTGGCCGGGCTCGTAGCCGTCGGCTGGCCAGAAGCGGGAGGAGTCGGGTGTGCAAAGCTCGTCTCCCAGGGTGAGCTCACCGGTTTGGTCGAGGCCGAACTCGAACTTGGTGTCGGCGAGAATGATCCCGCGCGAGCGCGCGTGGTCGGCCGCGTACCGGTAGAGCGCGATCGAGACCGCACGCAGGCGCTCGGCCCGATCGCGGTCGCCGATCAGCGCGGCCGCGGCATCGAAGTCGATCGCCTCGTCGTGACCGAGGTTGGCCTTGGTCGAGGGCGTGAAGATCGGCTCCGGGAGCTGGTCTGACTCGCGCAACCCGTCAGGGAGCTCCACGCCCGAGACGATTCCAGTCTGCTCGTAGTCCTTCCAGCCCGAGCCGGTGATGTACCCGCGCACGACCGCTTCGACGGGGAGCATCTCGAGCTTCTTCACGACCATCCCGCGGCCGCGCACCCCGGCCGGGACTTGATCGGTCACCGAGATGAGATGGTTGGAGACGAGACCGGCGGTCTGCTCGAACCAGAACGTGGAGATGGCCGTGAGCACCGCCCCCTTGTCCGGGACGGGGTTTGGATGCACGGCGTCATAGGTCGAGATCCTGTCGGAGGCGACGATCAGCAATTCACCGCCCAGGTCGTAGATCTCACGGACCTTGCCGGAAGCGACCAGGTTCAGGTCGGTGATGGCGGCCATGGGCGCGATCCTAGCGGGTGAGACCCCTACGGCGCCGGTCTCTGGATGCTCTGAGAGACGGTCTGTTGAGGTGTCTGCTCGACACTCGCGGCGACAGGCGGAGGGGTCTGAGCCAGGGTCTGAGCGGCGGCCGGGGCCGGGCTCTCCGCGCCAGTCTGCGCACCAGTCTGCGCGGCGGCCGGCAGCGGATTCTCCAAGCCACCCCGCCGTGGGGCAGCACGCGGGCGCGCGAACGGCAGGTGCATGATGTGACCCGCGACGGCCTGCACCTCTGCGCGTAGGTCGAGCATCGGACCGGCCCACACGAGCGCGTATTCGAGTCCGAAGCGCAGCTCCTCGACGCGGCGGATCTCCAGGTGCTGCTCGGGGTTCGCCCGCGCGGCCATGATCGAGATCAGCGCCGGCATCCCGTAGGCCGCTGCCATCGCGATCACGCCGGCGGTGCTGCCGATCGCGGCGGTTGGCGGCATGCGCTCGTAACCCATGCGCTCGAGCGTGGCGGTGACGATCCGGCTCGAGTTCGACCACGGGTCGCGCTGAACCAGCGGCGTCGAGGCGAAGTCCTCAGCCGGAATTTCCTCCAGCTGCTCCCACGGGTGACCGGGGGGCACGACCACCACCAGCTCGTCACGCCAGACGATCCGCTCCTCCAGGCCGTCGGCATAGAGGGCGTACGGATCGATGCTGGCGATGCCAAGGTCGCTGCGGCCGTCACGGACCAGCTCCCGCACGAGCTCGGAGTTGGCGGAGATCAGCTCGGCCGTAACGCCACGGTCCCCGCCCGCCAGTTCGCTCAGAACCTGCGGCAGGCGCAGCTCCGCGATCGTCGGGCTCGAGGCGATCCGCACCGGCATCGCCGGCGGGGTCTTGATCAGCGCCTGGACGGAGTCGGCGCTGCGCAGCAGGCGACGAGCGGCGCTGTAGAGCTGGACGCCCGCCTGGGTGAGCGTGACGCCTCGGCTCGAGCGTTCGAACAGCTCCGCGCCGGCCACATGCTCAAGCGCGCGCAGGCGCTTCGACATCGCCGGCTGACTCACGTGCATAGAACGAGCCGCTTCGGCGATGCTGCCCAGCGTTGCCGCCGCGCAAAACGCCCGCAACTCGCCCACCTCCAGGTCACGTACCGGCACGTGACCCCGGCTCGCGAACGCTCCCGCCTGAGCTTCCGCTGCCTCATCCCGACGCAGAGCCAACATGCGACGAGAGTATGGGACTTACCGGACTACCCAGAAGCGCCTACAGCCTTGCAATAAATCTTGCAAGGCTTTCTAAAGGAATTTGCGGGGATTGTCGAAAACCCAACGGAAGCGACGTAACGCCGACGAGCGCATCTGGAGCAAACTCCTCGGCGCTACATCACAAAATCGTTCTACTGGAACCGGATGCCCATTGCAGCTCTCCTTTTAGTTGCAGAGGGTCTGAAAGGTCTTGCTTTACGCATGGCGAAGGTTGCTCGCATGTCCGGCGCGTCGGTAGACCCCAGCTGGTTATGGCCTGCATAACCGACCGTTAGACCATGCTCGACCTAAGTCCGTTGCGCTCCGGCGCGTTCCGCCACCTTGCTCTGGGGTACTGGGTCAACGAGTTCGGGAACTGGATCGGTGAGATCGCGCTCACGGTGCTCGTGTATGACCGCACTGGGAGCCCACTCGGAACCGCCGCGCTGTTTCTCGCGTTGCGCTTTGGGCCCGCCGTCTTCGCCCCGCTGCTAACCGCGCGGATCGAGACCTTCACGCCGCGCGCCGTGCTGGCGACGACTTACGCGCTTGAAGCGGGACTGTTCGCCGGACTCGCTGTCCTGACTCATCATTTTTCGATGTCAGGTGTGCTGGCACTGTCGATGCTCGACGGGATTCTGGCGATCAGCGCCAAGGCGCTGACGCGCAGTGCCACAGCCGCGGGCCTACGTGAGCAGCGGCTGCTCCGTGAGGGCAACGGCATCCTTAATCTCGGTCTTATGAGCTCTACCGCGTGTGCGCCCATGATCGCCGGTGCACTCGTAGCTTGGAAAGGACCACGGTCGGCCTTGCTCATCGATGCCGGCACCTTCCTGCTCACAGCATTGATCATCTGCACCGCAGTGGGGCTTCAAGTCGAGCACGACGCAGCCGCGACTTTCACCGGCCGCCTCCGCAAAGGCGCAAACACAATTCGCGAGAGGGTCGCGCTGCGTCGACTCATAGGTGCGGTCGCGCTTGGAATGCTGCTCAGTGCAATCCCACTCCCGATCGAGGTCGTGTTTGCCAAGCACGTCCTCCACGCGGGCGATCTCGGTTACGGCCTGATGCTCGGCGCGTGGGGAGCTGGGATGGTGCTCGGCGCCGCCGCGTTTACGCTGTTGAGTTCCGTGCGCCTAACCACGATCGTCGGGGTCGGAGCGCTCGTCATCGCTGTCGGGTATGGAGGCTTGGCAGCTGCGCCGAGTCTGGTCGTCGCCTGCGTCGCGTCAGCGGTGGGCGGCACGGGAAACGGAGCGGGTTGGATCGCCGCAGTAACCGCTGTTCAGGAGCGGATCCCACTCGACGCGCAGACCGCGGTCATGACCTTGCTGGAGGGTCTCAACCAGCTGATGCCCGCCGTCGGCTTCATCATCGGCGGCATCCTCACCGCCGTGGCTTCACCGCGGCTCGCATACGCTGCGGCTGCCGTTGGCGTCATACTTGTGCTGTTGGCGGCATCTGTGCGCCCGATTGACCGTGTGATTCTGAGAGACTGGTCATCGGATGGGCGGGACTACGACCCGAAAGGTCGGGAGGCGGTGCCGCAGGATCCGGGATCTGGGTCGCGAACTACTCCGTTGCCAGCGGTGGCAGCCCGATGACCGAGATCACCACACTGAGCTGCCTCGGGGAAAGCACAGCCGAGGCGGGCCTCGCAGACCGCGCCGCGTCACGACCGGTGGCCACCACGCAGGTGTGCCTGTTCGTCTTGGCGCTGGCCGTTGCCGGGTGGGCTGGACACACTGCGAACTGGGACCTCCCAGAACTGGGGATCCTCGTGCTGTTGGCGGCCGTCAGCGACCTCACTTCGACGGCTCTGGCCTCGGGACGCATGAACGTCTCGGGCAGCTTCCTGGGAATGACGCTGGCAGCCGTGCTGCTCGGTGGCACCCCGGCCGCGATCGTCGGCGTGCTCACCATAGGGATCAGCTGGATTCGCTGGCGCGAGCGCGGGCCATCGTTCCGTCAGAACCTCCTGATGTTCGCGTGGTTTCCGCTGCTGAGTGGACTCCTGTTCCAGTGGCTGTCGAAGGTGGCGCACGTCACTCCTCAATACCACCACTACTACTACCAGCCGACGTATTACGTACTGGTCTTCGCGATCTTTGTGGTCGCGCTCGTAATGAACTTCGTGATGGCCGCCATCTACTCCCGGGTCGTCAGCGCGGTCCCTCTGCTGAAGCGCCTTGCCGAGTTCAGGCCCATTCTCGCCGCCGAGCTGTCGTCAGCGCTATTGACACTTGTCGCAGTCTTCATCACCGACGACCTACACACCGCCGGGCTGTTGATGCTGGCGATCGTGCTCGTGGTCTACCAGTACCTAGTGGGCGAGCTGCTGCTCTCTCAGCGCCGCGGCGAAAAGCTCCGCGTGCAGGCCAGCACCGACTCGCTCACCGGTCTCGCGAATCGGTCGCACTTCAATGATGAGGTGGATGCGACGATCGCAGGGTCGGAAGGGACGCCTGCGGCGTTCGGGGTGTTGCTGATCGACCTCGACCACTTCAAGGACATCAACGACACGCTCGGTCACCAGTATGGGGACGACTTCCTGGCGGACCTTGGGCCG
>JBOGYJ010000176.1:0-1758 GCA_050696795.1 Solirubrobacteraceae bacterium
CTTCCGGCCCGCTGGCTCGAAGCCCCAACCGCCCGTGTGGTGTGCACGGTATGCGGGTGGAGTTTGCCGCCCTACGCGGCAAAACTCCCCCCGAGCGCCGGCCGCTCTCGGGTTGACCCCGGCTCTAGCGCCGGCTGCTCTCGGGTTGACCCCGGCTCTAGCGCCGGCTCCCCCCGAGCGCCGGCTGCTCTCGGGTTGACCCCGGCTCTAGGATCGGCCCATGGCCACTGCGGTCATTCTGCTGCGCGGAATCAATCTCGGTCCGACCAATCGCATCGCGATGCCCGCGCTGCGCGAGGCGCTGGCCGGCGCGGGCTTCGAAAATGCCCGCACATACGTACAGAGTGGGAACATCGTGCTGAAGACAGGCCTGGCTGAGTTGGAGCTCTCGGATGGGGTGGAGCAGCTGATAACTGAGAGATTTGGGTTGGTCGTTCCCGTTGTTGCGCGCAGCGATCAGGAGCTTGCGCGCGTGGTCGCCGACAATCCCTTCCCAGAGCTGGCAGAGCAGCAGCCCAAGCGCTTCCAGGTCACCTTCGTTCGCGGTTCGCTGGCGCCGGGCCTGCAGGGCGCTCTGGGCACCCTCGCGACGCCCAACGAGCGCGTCGGCGTGCGCGAGCGCGAGATCTACGCCTGGCATCCCGACGGGGTCGCGCGCTCCAAGCTCGCGGCGAAGCTCGGGGCCAAGGCAGGACTTGGCAAGGAGGTCATCCCGACCTCGCGGAACTGGACCACCGTGCTCACCTTGCTGGGGATGGCGACAGACGATGATTGAGCCCGAGCACCCGTACACGATCGTCGACGTCTTCACCGACGCTCCTCTGGCGGGAAACCAGCTCGCCGTCTTCACCGGGGGCGAATCAGTCCCCAGCCGGCTGATGCTGGCGGCGGCGCGCGAGCTGCACCTGTCGGAGACGGTGTTCGTGCTGCCCGGCGACGATGGCGGCGACGGCGACGGCGCCGACGGCGCCGACGCCGCCATCCGGATCTTCACCCCCCGCCACGAGCTGCCGTTCGCCGGCCATCCTGTGCTCGGCGCCGCCTTCGTCGTCGGCGAGGAGAAGAACCTCGCGACCGTGCGGCTGCGCACCGCCGGTGGCGGCATCGTGCCGGTCAGGCTGACGCGCGAGCACGGGGAGATCGTCTTTGGCGAGATGGAGCAGCCGCTGCCGACCGTGCGGCCCTTCGAGCGCGAGCAGGAGCTGCTCGAGGCGCTCGGCGCCTCGCGACCGGTGCTGCCGCTCGAGATCTACAGCAACGGCCCGATGCACGTGATGGTTGGGCTCGCCGATCCCGAGCAGCTCGTGGCCTTGGAGCCTGACATGGTCGGGCTCGCTCGCCTCGGGCCGATCGGCATCGGCTGCTTCGCGCCGCTCGAGCCGGATGCCAGGCCCGGCGAGCACACGCGCATCAAGCTGCGCCTGTTCAGCCCGGGTACGGGCATCAACGAGGATCCTGCCACCGGCTCGGCGGCCGGGCCGCTGGCACTGCACCTGGCACGCCAAGGCTGGTACACGCCGGGCCAGACCCTGACGATCAGCCAGGGCGTTGAGATCAGGCGGCCTTCGGAACTGATCGCGCGCGTGGAGGGGACGGCCCAACACCCCACCCTGATCGCCGTCGGTGGCTCCGCGGTGGTTGTGGCGCGGGGTCACTTCCGCCTGCAATAGCTGCCTCTATATGAAGTTCGCAACGTTCAAGCCGGACGCGGCCTCCGCGCGCCGCTGGCAGGTGTTCGAGGCGACAGCATCCGCGCTT
>JBOGYJ010000177.1:0-16367 GCA_050696795.1 Solirubrobacteraceae bacterium
GACCCGCAGGCTGCGGGTCAGCGGCGAGGCCTCATCGACGCGCAGGCCGACGCCCTCGAGCGCCCGGGTCACCTGCGCGATCGCGTTGGGATCGGTGCCGTGGTCGCGCTCCAGCTGCTCGCGCGTGAGCGGCTGGCCGACGCCGGTCTCTGGCAACGCCGGGCCGGAGAGCGTAACGGTCACCTCGAGGCGCTCGTCCGGATCGATGTCGCGGACGCGCTGCGCGCCCGAGGCCACGGGGCGTGCGCTGCCCGAAAGCGGAACGTGATCAGGCATCGCTTCAGTTGTCCCACGCGAGCGGGCGGCTGTCAACCGCTTGACAAGGCTGTCAACCGCGGCGACGGCCGCCCGGAGCAGACCGCACCGGAGCGGCGGTCGCCGGAGGAGATCGCCTACTGCGTCGCGATCTCCTGCAGCACGTCGAATTTGGCCACGCGCCGGGCGCGGCCGGCGCGCCAGCTCGCGGCAGCCAGCCCGAGCCGAGCGGAGAGCACCAGCGAGATGATCAGGCTGCCGATCGGCACCGAGAGCGTCGTCACGCCGCTGTTGCGCAGTGAGGTCGCCAGCGCCAGCACCGGAGCGATCGGGCGCTCAGACGACCGCCGCGGTGCGGCGGTCGAGCACCCAGGCCTCGAACTCAGCGACCGGCATCGCCTTCGCGTAGAGCCAGCCCTGCGCGAGCATGTCCGGCTTGATCTCGAGCAGCGCTTCGCGTTGCGCTTCGGTCTCGACGCCCTCCGCGATCACCTGCAGCCCGCTCACCGACGCGATGTCGGCCACGGCCTCGACGACCGCCCGGTCGATCGGCGAGCGCCCCATCGATTGGACGAAGCTCATATCGAGCTTGACGGTGTCGATCGGGAAGTCACGCAGATGCGCGAGTGATGAGTGGCCGGTGCCGAAGTCATCGAGCGCCAGGCGGTAGCCGGCGGCACGGAATCTCGCCAGCGCGTCCGGCACTCCATGCTCGATGTCCATCAGCGCGCCCTCAGTCACCTCGACATTGACCCGAGCGCCTGTCCCCGTGAGCCCGGTGCGCTCGAAGTCGGCAGCGAGCGTTGCCGTCAGCGTCGGATCACGCAGCCGGATCGCGGCCAGGTTGTAGCTGAGCCCGTGTGGCAGCCAATTCGGTCCGTGGCGCCGTGCGAAGTCGGTCACGATCTCATGGAAGACGTTGCCCAGCATGTTTGAGATCACCGCCATCAACGCCGAGTCCTGCTCGGCTTCCGGCAGGAACTCGGTCGGGTAGACCATGCCCCGCTCCGGGTGCCGCCAGCGAGCCAGCGTCTCT
Source organism: Solirubrobacteraceae bacterium (assembly GCA_050696795.1). Lineage (GTDB taxonomy): Bacteria > Actinomycetota > Thermoleophilia > Solirubrobacterales > Solirubrobacteraceae > Palsa-465. Next base: position 1,292 of record JBOGYJ010000177.1, read on the forward strand.
CCGCCGACTGGCGTGCCGTCGGCCAGTGCGACGACCGGCTGGATGTGCAGCTCGAGCTCGCCGCGTTCGCAGGCCCCATATAGCTCAGAGGTGAGCAGTGACCTGCTGTGGTCCACCAGCCGGTCGCCGCCGTCGACCACGACCCTGACGGACCCGAGCCCCTTCGCCGCTCGCATGTTGCGCTCGGCGGCGCGGACGAGGTGCGTTGCGCTCTCGCCCGGCGAGGCGATCACCGCGCCGACCGACAGACGCACGGGGACCGCCTCCCCGGCGGGCCCGTCTGCCGAAGCGCCAACCTCCGCTTCGATCCGACGGGCGAACTTCTCGACCGCGTCGGCGTCGTCGCTGTCACTGTGCGCGATCATGAAGGTGTCCCCGCCGAGCCGCGCGGTGATCGAGCCGCGGGGAAGCAAGCCGGCTGCGCGTTGCAACCGCTTCGCGACGTGCCGCAGCAGGACGTCTCCGGTCCGCGGCCCGAGCTGACGGTTGACGGCGGCGAAGTTATCCACATCGCACACCCAGACGGCAGGCCGGCGGCCGCGAGCGATCTCGCGCTCCAATACGCGCTCGGCCCCCAGGCGGGAAAGCATGCCGGTGAGCTGATCTCGTGCGAGCTGCGTTCCCGACCGCCAGATCGCCAGTGAGAGAACCGCGGCGAGCAGAATCGCCGCGCCGCGCAGCGCCATGCCCGTCGTCGGATCCTCGCGTGCGAGCGCGATGTCGTTGCTCAGCACAGAGGGCTCGATGAAGGCGATCAAGCCAACGGCGACCGTCGCGACACAGCCGACCGCGATCGGCACCCAGTCCTGGTAGAAGGTCAAGACGATCATCGCCAGCGGGCCGAGAGTGAAGTTGCCGACGTACTTCGACATGTAGAGCTGGGCCACGATCAGGAAGATCGCCACGAGAATCTCGCGCGTGCGCCGGCGCCAGTGTGGGACCTGCGCCAGCGACAGCGCGATCACGCCGGTGCTGACGTAGATCCACTCACCAGACCGGCTTGGATCGGCCAACGCGAAGCACAGATCGAAGAGCGCCAGCGCGGCCGAGCACATCGACACGTAGCGGTGCCGGGCGCGCCAGGCGACGTCGTCCAGAGCCGAGCCGTCAACTGACGCCGCCAACCCACGGATCCGCTCGATCGTCTCTGAAAACACGGCTGTTCTCCCTTGCATGCACCGTACATATCGGCACCTGCCGCGGGAAGACCTGAGCGCGGGTTTGCGCGCTCAGCCGGGAGCCCTCTAACGGTGCAGCCAGCGCTTGCGGCGGTCGAGCGCCGCCGGGCGCTCGGCGAGCAGCAACCGCCGCTGATGCCCGTGCACGAGCTCGCGCACGGCGCGCGTCTGGTCGATCTCCAGATGCAGGAAGCGCAGGCCCGTGAAGCCGTCCTCTACGCGCACTACCTGCGCGTAGAGCTCGAGCTCCTCGGGCTTGGGGGTGGCTCCGTAGGTCGGGATCACAAGCCGGAAGTCGATCGCCACGCCCGGCGAGCAGGGCAGCTCACGGTCGAAGCGCAGCCCGAGCAGGGAGACATCGACGAGCTCGCAGTAGGTCTCCATCGGCGCATCGACGTAGACCGGCAGGTTCATGCTGAGCCGAAACGCATCGCGGCGCTGATCGCCGGATCGCCGATCGGACATCTCGCCTTCGCGCCCCACGGTCTCGCCTCAGTACCCCTCACTCACGTCGGCGAAAGGATCGCGCATTTGCACCCCCCATGCGTCGGGGCGCCCACCCGTGCGCTTGAGAAGTTCGTTAGCTTCGGGCGCAGATGACGAATTGGGGGGTACTGCTGCCGACCTTCGACCCGCTGCGGCTAGGCGCGCCGTTTGCGGTCACGGAGGCAGCGCAAATGGCCGAGCGGGCCGGATTTGACTCGATCTGGGTCGGCGATCACCTGAAGTGCCCGGCGCCGGTTCTCGACGCACCCACCTGCCTTGCCGTCGCCGCGACCGTGACCACGCGCGCGCAGCTCGGCTTCAGCGTGATGCTGCTGGGGATGCGGCCACTGGCGTGGACCGCCAAGCAGCTCGCCACGCTGCAGCACCTGTCCGGCAACCGCGTGCGCCTGGGCGTCGGGCTCGGTGGCGAGTTCCCGCAGGAGTACGAGGCGGCCGAGGTTCCGCTGGCGCGGCGCGGCCCGCGGCTCGACCAGGCGCTCGCGCAACTGCCCCGGTTTCTGACCCCCGGCAACGAGCATTCACTGGAGCCGAGCGCGCCGATGCCGCCGGTGCTCGTCGGTGGGCGCAGCGACCGCGCTCTCGAGCGTGCGGCGCGGTTCGGCGACGCCTGGCTGCCGATGTGGGTCTCGCCCGAGACACTGGCCCAGCGGGCGGAGCGGCTAGCGGAGCTCAGCGAGGCGCGCGGCCGTCCGCGGCCCGGGCTGTCGCTGCTGGTGCTGGCCCATGTCGACGACAGCAGCTCCCGTGCCCGCGAGCAGGCGGACGCGCACCTGCGCGGCCAGTACGGGATGGCGCTCGATCGCGTCGAACGCTGGAGCGCCCTGGGTTCCGCCGACGCTGTTGCCGGGTTCCTCGAGCCCTACACCCGCGTCGGCGTCTCAGAGATCCTGCTGCTACCGCTGGGCGCACGGCCGCTAGAGCAGATCGAGCGCCTGGCCGACGCGAGCAGCCGAATAGGATCGCTGAGCGACGCGCGATCCAGCAAGGCGTCAGGAGAAACGTGAGCAGCACCCCGCAGTACCGCTACAACCCAGATCAGTTCCGGCAGGTCTTCGAGCACAGCTTCGGCTATCTCGCCGGCGTGCGCCGCAACAGCCGGCGCTTCGCCTCGCGCCCGGCCCTGCACGATCCCGCGGGCGGCCGGCGCTGGACCTACGCCGAGCTGTGGTCCGACAGCGAGCGGCTCGCCGCCGGCCTCCACGCGCACGGAGTGCGCGCCGAGGACGTGATTGTCTTCGACCTGCTGAACGGTCCCGAGTTCGCGCTTACCTGGATCGCCGCCCAGCGAATCGGAGCGATCGCCGCCCCGATCAACTTCCGCCTGGCCGCGGGCGAGATCGCGCACGTGCTCGACGACAGCCGCCCGAAGGTTTTCATGCTCGATTCGAGCCTCGCCGACGCCGGAGCCGAGGCCCTGTGGCTCGCCGACCATCGCCCCGGGCTGGTCGTGGGCGTCGACCACGAGGACTGGCGCCAGCCGGTGGCGGCCGCGATCCCGTTCGCCGAGCTGTTCGCCGACGACACCTCCGAGCTGCCGGCCGAGCCGGAGCGCTCGATCTACGCCGAGACCACCCGGTTGTACACGTCGGGCACCACCGGGCTGCCGAAGGGCGTCTCGCTCCCGGACATCGTCGAGGTGCTCTCCGCCCACGACGTGATCATGCACTTCCCGCTCACGCCCGAGGACCGGACGCTCAACATGACGCCGTGGTTCCACCGCGGCGGCCTCTACTCCGGCGGCCCCAACCCGGTCTTCTATGTCGGTGCCGAGGCCGTTCCGCTGCGCACCTTCGACGCCGCGACGGTGCTCGACTGGGTGGCGGAGCACAGGCTGACGTTCCTGGTCGGCGCACCGACCAACCTCGCGCTGCTCAGCGCCGAGCAGCAGGCACGGCCGCGCGATCTCTCTAGCCTGCACGGAATCGTGACGATGGGCGCGCCGCTCGATCGCGAGGCGTGCCTGCGCTACCAGGAGCTGCTAACGCCGCGGATCTTCAACGGCTACGGCACAACCGAGGCGTTCTGGAACACGTTCCTGCGCCCCGCCGATCTGCCCGAGCATGCCGGCTCCGCCGGGCGGGCCTGCACCGATGATGACGTCGCCGTCGTGCGGGTCTACGAGGATCGCGTGGCCGCTCCCGACGACCTCGCGGCGCCCGACGGCGAGGAGGTCGGCGAGGTGATCGTGCGCTCGGTCAAGTCCGGCTACGCCTACGTCAACAACAACGAGGAGCAGGGTGCCCGCTTCCGCGACGGCTGGCTCTACATCGGCGATTTGGCAACCTGGGACGCCGACGGCTACGTCACGATCGTTGGCCGCAAGGACGACATGATCATCTCCGGCGGCGAAAACGTGCACCCAGCCCAGGTCGAGGCCGTGCTCAACGAGCATCCCGGCGTGGCCGACTCGGCCGTGGTCGGTGTCCCCGACCAACGCTGGGGTGAACTCGTCGTCGCATACGTGGTTCCCGATGGCGGCGTCCCGCTGGACCCCGCCACGCTCGAGCGCCACACGCACGGACACCCGATGCTCGCCGACTACAAGCGACCGCGCGCCTACCGCTTCGTGGATCAGATCCCGCTGACCGCCACGGGCAAGAAGCTCCATTACAAGGTCCGCGAGCAGGCGCGCGCAGACGCCGCCGCCGGATTGCTGGAACGCCCGTGAGCGCAACTCGAGTGCGGGCCGCCGATCCGGTGATCACCGGCATCGGCGCCGTAACCCCGCTCGGCCACGACGTGCCGACCAGCTGGCGGCGCCTGGTCGCGGGCGAGTCCGGCGTCGCTGCGATCACGCACTTCGACGCCTCCGAGCTGCCAACGCGGATCGCCGCCGAGGTCAAGGGCTTCGACGCCGAGGCGCTGCTCGGCACCAAGCGCGCACGGCGCTCCGCGCGCTTCTCGCAGCTGGCGATCGTGGCGGCGCGCGAGGCCTTTGCCGACGCCGGCTTGCAGCCCGGCGCGGGCGTCGAGTCGAGCTCCGACCACGAACGCGTGGGCGTGATCGTCAACACCGCCGTGTCCGGACTGCCGGAGACCGAGGCCAACGTCAGAGGCCTGATCGACGAGGGCCTGCGCGGCGTCAGCGCCTACTACGTGCCATCGATGATCCCCAACATGCCCGCCTGCGAGGTCGCTATCGACCTCGGCCTGCACGGCCCCGTCACGGCCAGCGCGCTGGCCTGCGCGAGCGGCAACGCCGCGCTGCTCGAGGCCCGGCGATTGATCCTCGCCGGCGAGGCCGACGTGGTCGTCGCCGGCGGCACCGATGCCGGGATCTCCCCGGTCATGTTCGCGGGGCTCTCGAACATGGGCGCGCTCTCGGCCAACAACGACGATCCCGAGGGCGCGAGCCGACCGTTCTCGGCCGACCGCGACGGCTTCGTCTACGGCGAGGGGGCCGTGCTGTTCGTGATCGAGTCCGCCGAGCATGCGCGCGACCGCGGCGCGCGCGCCTACGCCACGCTCGCCGGTGGAGCGCTGACGACCGACGCCTTCCACATCAGCCACCCGGACCCCACCGGCCGCCAGCCGCGACGGGCGATGAGGATTGCGCTCGAGCGCACCGGCACCGACCCGTCGGAGGTCGACTACATCTGCGCCCACGGCACCGCCACGCGGATCAACGACGCCGTCGAGACGAGCGTGATCCGCGACATCTTCGGGCCGGCGGCGGACGAGCTGCTGGTGAGCTCGCCGAAGTCGATGGTCGGCCACATGATCGGCGCCGCCGGCGCGCTGGGGGCGATGGTCAGCGTGCTGGCGATGCGCGACGGGGTGGTGCCACCGACCATCAACCTGGTGAACCCCGACCCGGCCTGCGATCTCGACTACGTGCCGCTCACGGCGCGCGAGGCGACGGTGCGGACTGCCACGGTCAACGCGTTCGGCTTCGGCGGCCAGAACTGCGTCGTGGTGCTGCGCGCGCCCTGACCCGCCCTAACCCTGGGCCAGCACCGCGACGTCCTGCCACTCACGCCAGTTGGCCAGCCGGCTCTGGTAGTCGAGCTCCGCAATCGATAGTGGCGACTCGCCGAAGAAGCAGCGCAGCGGCGGTGGATCGGCGTCGACGACCTTGAGGACCGCTGCGGCCGAGGCGACCGGATTGCCGGGGACGTTACCGGCTCGCCAACGCTGATTCGCCTCCCGCAGGTTGTCGTAGGCGGGCAGCAATTCGGAACGGATTGCCGACGCACCGGACCAATCGGTCGAGAAGCCACCTGGCTCGATCAGCGTGACATGAATGCCGAACTCCTTGACCTCCTGTGCCAGGGCCTGACTGAAGCCTTCCAAGCCCCACTTGGACGCGTGGTAGATGCCCACGGTCGGAAACGCGGAGATTCCGCCGATGGAGGAGACCTGCACGACGTGTCCGCGGCGCTGCTCGCGCATGTAGGGCAGCGCCGCCTGGGTCACCCAGAGCGCTCCGAACAGATTGGTCTCGATCTGGTCGCGAGCCTCCTGCTCGGTCACCTCCTCGATCGTGCCGAAGTGCCCGTAACCGGCGTTGTTGACGACGATGTCGAGCTCGCCGAAGTGCTCCTGCGCCTGTTTGATCGCAGCGAAGTCGGCGGCACGATCGGTCACGTCGAGCTGCAGCGGCAGGAACTGCGCGCGGTCGTAGCGTTCGGCGATGTCGTGCATGCTGTTGGTGTCGCGGGCCGTGCCGACGACGCGATCGCCGCGTCCGAGCGCCGCCAGTGCCCACTCGCGTCCAAAGCCGCGCGAGGTTCCGGTGATGAACCATGTTCTAGATGCCATATCAGGCATCGTAGGGCGATGGCCGTCTACAGCGTCGCCAAGGGCACGACCGCCGAGGCCAAGCTGGTCGAGGCCCAGTCCGCGCCGGAGCCGGGAGCAGCGCCGGCGGGGCCGGCACCGACTCCGAACAAGACGACGACCGCCGCGCCTAGCCGCCGCCTAGCCGCACGACGCCCGCGCCGGGTGCACGGCGCGGGCGTCCACTTCGGGGTATGACGGAGGACCCCGGAGCTCTTGTCAGACGAGCGTTGCCAGCCTGTCGCTGCCGGCTGCGTGCTCGCGCTCGCGCTCATCGAAGATGCGCTGCTCCGCGGACGTGCGGTTTGCGTGGCGGAGCCCGAGCGCCGTCAGGACCGCCAGCATGGCTGCCCCGACGAACGAGGCGATCGCGCCCCAGAGCATGACCGGGCCGATGGTGCCGAAGGCATAGGCCTCGAGCAGCATGCCGCGTAGCGTCGTGCCCATGAACGTCGTGGTCTTCAGCGCGCCGAGCGTCGTGGCCTGCGCGCTGCCGGGCTTGGCCGCCAGCGCGGCCGCGCTGATCTGTGAGTAGACGCCGTGATACGGCATCGCATACAGGTGCTGGCCGATGAAGTCGTTGGCGTAAACCTGCGCCTGCTCGCCGGTCAGAACCTGCTTGCCGGCGTACGGCTCGAGCGCGGCGATCATCAGCTTGGCGTTGGGGAACTCACCATCGGTGACCGCCTTCTGCCCACCCTTGGCGTACTGCGCCTTGACCGCACTGATCTCGGTCTGCGACGGGAAATAGATCTGCTGCTGGGCCAGCTGGTTGTGAACATTGCTGTTCGCGAAACTGTGCCCCCAGATCAATAGCCCGCCCGCGACCAGCAGGATCACGACGAGCACCGCGCCGATGGCCGATGCCAACCTGTCAAAACCCTTGCGCTGCATTTCCGGTTCCTCCTGCTTTGAGGTGATTCGCCCTCCGGTGCTGCACCGGGGATCATGCTCCCCGCAGGGGCTCGGGGAATCGGGACCGAGCACCCTTCGCGCAGCGGTATGCCCCTGCTCCCGAGGCACGTACTTGCGAGCGGGCACGCACGTACTTGCGAGTGGGTGCGCGCGTATTTGTGAGCGAGAGCTCTCTCGTAGACACGGGCCGGCGCGTGCATTGTTCGCGGGTTCTTCCCGCGGTTGCGATCTGGGCGTGACCTATCGCCTCTTCTTCACCGACGACGAGACCACCAGCTGCGGGCGGCTGCCGCTGCCCGCAGGTCACCGCGCGCGGTGGCTACTGCGCGGCGCGGGCGACGAGCAGGTGCGTGGTGTACGGCAGCTCGATCGTGCCACCGCTGCGCTCGATGACCTCGAGGATGCCGGAGAACAGCGGCGCGCGGATCTCCTCGTCGAGCGTCAGGTGGTCACCGTAGGTGCCCAGCAGCGCCACATAGTCGTCGGCGCCGTAGGTCGCCGACCAGTCGAACTGGCCCCCGCGGAAGTCGCTGAACGCCTCAGGGTTCGGGGCGTCGTTGAAGAACTCGGCCATCAGCGCGCCGTGATCGACCTCGGCCGTGGCCATCGGGCCGAGCTGGGTGAGGTCGGCGCCGCTCTGCCGGTAGACGACATCGAGCTGCGAGCACAGGGCCGTGCGGCGCCAGTGAGGGATGTTCCAGAAGGCCGCCAGCGTTCCGCCGGGCTTGAGCGTCTCGCAGACGATCGCCCAACGGACCCCAGGGGTCAGCCAGTGCCACGAGGTCGAGGCGAAGACCAGGTCGAAGCTGTGCGGCTCGAGCTCGGCGGTCTCGAGGTCGGCGGTCTCGACGGTCACGTCGAGGTCGGCACCGGCGAACTTCTCGCGGATGAAGTCGGCCATCGCGGCGCCGGGCTCGACCGCGTGCACGGCGACCCCGCGCCACGCGAACTGGGCGGTCGCCTGGCCGGTGCCGGCCCCGATCTCCAGGGCGCGGGCGTCAGGTGGCAGCTGCGCGTAGGCAAGCACGACATCCACCATCTGCTCGGGGTAGGCGGGACGGGTGTCCTCGTAGAGCTGGGCGGCGGCGTCGAAGCTCGTGCGCCGCTGTTCGGTGAAATCGGTCATGCCGGCGAGGTTCCTGATGCAGTACTCGGCAGCGCGGGGCGAAACCGTAGCCCGGCGTCAGCGCGACCGCCCGGCGAGCTCAGCGCGACCGCCCGGTGAGCTCAACGCGCCCGCCCGGCGAGCTCAGCGCGACCAGCGATTGAGCACCATCAGCGTCTTGGTGCCGGTCACGCGCCCGGTGCGACGCAGCTGGTTGACAACCGCCTTCAGGTGCTCGACGTCGTTGACGCGGATCCGCAGCAGCGCGTCGGGGTCGCCGGCCATCGTGAAGACCTCGCGGATCTCCGGGATCTGCTCGACCGCTCCGAGGATCTCGTCGATGTCGGCGTCGCCGGCGAAGCGCAGCTCGGTGAAGGCGTCGATCGAGGGACCGATCAGCGCGTGGTCGACCGAGACGGTGTAGCCCGTGATCACGCCGAGCTGCTCGAGCCGGTCGATGCGGCGCTTGACCGGCGCCGGTGAGAGGTTGACGTTGGCGGCGATGTCGGTGAGCGTCCGGCGGGCATCCTCGCGCAGCAGCTCGATGATGCGCTCGTCCATCTCATCGATGTTCACGTGCGAGGCCATCACGGCGCACGATAGCCGTCCGCGCGCCGATGCGCGCAAGATTTTGTAGGTGAGGACCACTGGGGCGCTTGATTCCTGCGTCTGAGGATGAATGGCTTGCGATCTGATTGCTTTCGTCCGCAGCGGGCACTTTGCTTGTGCAGTCTGCATAGGACCGAAGGAGGTCAGGAAGATGCAAGAGGGATCCTTCGACCATTGGCGCAGCGAGCAGCTGGTGCTATGTCACGACGACGCGCTGGGACTGCGCGCCGTCATCGCGATCAACGACACGACCCTGGGCCCGGGGCTCGGCGGCGTGCGCTGCGTCCGCTACCCGACCGACGCCGCGGCGATCACCGAGGCGCAGCGGCTCGCAGCCGCGATGACACTCAAGAACGCCTTCGCCGGGCTGCCGTTCGGCGGCGCCAAGTCGGTGATCCTCGCGCCCGCGCCTGAGGTCAACCGCCGCGCGCTGATGCAGCGCTTCGGCGAGTTCGTGATCCGCACCGGCGGCGCCTACCTGCCGGGTGTGGACATGGGCACGAGCGTCGAGGACCTGCAGGCCATGGCCGACATCGGCGCCGACGTCTCCTGCCACGACGAGGACCCCTCGCCGTGGACCGCGGTCGGCGTGGCCGCCGCGGTGCGCGCCGCGATCGAGCACGTCGACCAGCGCGACGGCATCGCCGGGGTGCGGGTGCTGATCCAGGGCGCCGGGCACGTGGGTGCCTCGCTCGCGCGCGACCTCGCCGCCGATGGTGCCGAGATCATCCTCGCCGATATCGACGGCGGGCGCGCCAAGGCCCTGGCCGCCGAGCTCGGCGCCACGACCGTCGCGGCCGATGCGGTGATCCAGACGCCCTGTGACGTCCTCGCCCCGTGCTCGGTGGCGAAGGTGATCACGCCCGAGATCGTGGCGAAGCTGCAGTGCCGGATGATCGCCGGCGCCGCCAACGACACGCTCTCGGTCGACAGCTGCGCCAACCTGTTGGCGCAGCGGAACATCACCTACGTACCGGACTTCCTCTCCAACGCCGGCGGCGTGATCCACATCCACAGCCTGCGCGTCCACCACAGCGAGGAGCGGCTGCGCAACGACGTGATGCGGATCGGCCCGCGCACGCGTGAGTTGCTGGAGGCGGCGGCGAGCTCCGCGCAGACGCCGTTGAAGCTCGCCACCGAGCGAGTACGCCAGATCCTGACCGACGCCCGCGGCGCTGCAGACGGCGCGCGTAGCAGCGGCGCAGCGCGCCGAGATAAAACCACCGAGAGGACACTGCTTCACGCATGAGTACGGCCACCCCCCTGCGCGAGCTTTCGCTCGAGGATCGCTACACCGCGGAGTCCGGCCCGATCATGCTGGACGGCATGCAGGCGCTGGTGCGGCTGATGCTAGATCTACGCCGGCTCGACTCCCGTCGCGGGCTCGACACCGGCGTCTTCGTGAGCGGCTATCCGGGCTCGCCGATCGGCGGGCTCGACCTCGAGCTGGAGCGCGCCTCGCGCCACCTCGAGCCGGCCGGGATCGTCTTCCGGCCGGGGCTCAACGAGGAGCTCGCGGCCACCGCGGTCGCCGGCACGCAACTGCTCGGCGAGCTGCCGGGCGCGACCAAGCAGGGCGTGACCGGCTTCTGGTACGGCAAGGCGCCCGGCCTCGATCGGGCCTCGGACGCGATCCGCCACGGGAATCTGTCCGGCACCGCCCCGCTGGGCGGTGCCGTCGCGTTTGTCGGCGACGACCCGATGGCCAAGTCCTCGACCGTTCCTGGCAGCAGCGAGCAGACCTGCCGCGCGCTGTGGATGCCGATCCTGGCCCCGACGACTGTCTCCGAGCTGCTCGCCTTCGGCCTGCACGCCGTCGCGATCTCGCGCCATGCCGGCGTGTGGACGGCCCTGAAGATCGTCACCGACCTCGCCGACTCCTCGGGAATCGTCGAGGCCGGCGCAGCCCTCGACGTCGTGCCCGCGTTGACCCCGCGGGAGCCGCACGCACCGCCGGTGCTCCTCTCACCGACGAACCTCGATGCCGAGCGGGACCTCTTCACCGCGCGGCTCGAACGAGTGCGGGAGTACGCCCTGGCTGTCGGGCTCAACCGCGTGTGGTTCGAGCCTCGACAGCCGAGGGTGGGTGTGATCGCGGCCGGCATGAGCCATCAGGCCGTGCTGCGGGCGCTGGCGGATCTCGGACTCGAGCGTGAGGATTGGGAGGCGCTCGGTCTGCGGCTCGTGCAGATGTCGATGCCGTGGCCGCTGGAGGCCGCGCAGTTGCGGTCCTTCGCGGACGGCCTCGAGACGGTGCTGGTGGTCGAGGACAAGCTGCCCTTCGTCGAGGCGCAGCTCAAGGAGGCGCTCTTCCGCGTCCCGCGGGCGCCCTGGGTGCTCGGCAAGCAGGACGCCGAGGGGCGCGAGCTGCTGCCGGTCTCGAGCGCCGTCTCGGCCGACGACGTCGCGCGGGCGCTGGCGCGGATCCTGCCCGCAGAGGGCGCCCCGGCGGAGCTCGTGGTGCGTATGCGCGCCGCCGTCGAGGATCGCTCGAATCCGCTCGACCGGCTCGCGCTCGCGACCAAGCGCACCCCCTACTTCTGCTCCGGCTGCCCGCACAACACCTCAACGCGGATGGGCGACGAGCAGCTGATCGGGGTTGGCATCGGCTGCCACACGATGGTCGCGCTGGAGCCCGACGACCGTCGCGGCCATGTGCTCGGGATGGCGCAGATGGGCGGTGAGGGCGCGCAGTGGTTCGGCCTCGCGCCGTTCACGAGCGAACAGCACTTCACCCAGAACCTCGGCGACGGCACCTTCCACCACTCCGGTTCGCTGGCGATCCGCGCGGCGATCGCCGCGGGCGTGAACATCACCTACCGCCTGCTCTACAACGACACGGTCGCGATGACCGGCGGGCAGCAGCCGGTGGGCAAGATGACGGTGACCGAGATCGTGAGCGAGTTGGCGGCCGAGGGCGTCAGCCAGATCGTGATCACGACCCCCGAGCCGGAGCGCTACGCGGGCGTCGCGCTGGCGCCGATTGCGACGGTGCGCCATCGAGATCAGATCGGCGAGGCGCAGGCCGCGCTCGCCGCGGTCCCGGGCGTGACCGTGCTGATCCACGACGACCGCTGCGCCACCGAGAAGCGCCGCATGCGCAAGCGCGGGCTGCTCGATACGCCGGCCGAGCGAGTCTTCATCAACGAGCGCGTCTGCGAGGGCTGCGGCGACTGCGGGGAGAAGTCTTCGTGCCTGTCGGTTCAGCCAGTGCAGACCGAATTCGGCCGCAAGACCCGCATTCATCAGAGCTCGTGCAACCTCGACATGAGCTGCGTCAAGGGCGATTGCCCGTCGTTCCTACTGGTCGAGCGGGTCACGCCGCGAGCTCGCGTCGAGGCGCCCGTTCCGCCGGATGACCTGCCCGAGCCAACACTGCGCGTACCGCTTGACGCCCTGATTCGGATGCCGGGCGTAGGCGGTACCGGGGTGGTTACGGCGTCCGCGATCCTGCGTACCGCTGCCCATCTCGAGGGCCGCTACGCCGCCGCGCTGGACCAGACCGGGCTGGCCCAGAAGGGCGGACCCGTGATCTCGGATCTGCGCTTGGCCTCAGCGCCCATCTGCGGCCAGATCCGCGCCAGCCGCAGCGGCGTCGACGTGCTGCTCGGCTTCGACCTGCTCGGGGCGGTCGCGCCGCAGACCGTCGACGTGCTCAGGGTCGAGCGGACGGTTGCAGTGCTGAACACCGACGTCTCCCCGACCGCGTCGATGGTGATGGATGTTGACGCGCTGGCGCCGGAGCCCGAGCGCCTTGTCACGCGGGTGCGACGCATGACCCGGGATTCCGAGGCGCTCGCGATCCCCGCAGAGACGCTGGCCGAGCAGCTCTTCGGCAGTCACCTGCAGGCCAACATGCTGCTGATCGGAGCGGCGTATCAGCAGGGCTGCCTGCCGCTGCGCGCCGGCGCGATCGAGCGCGCGATCGAGCTGAACGGCACCTCGGCGCAGGCCAACATCGCCGCCTTCCGCTGGGGCCGCGCGGTGGTCGCGCGGCCGGAACTGCTGGCCGAGCATGGCGCCAGTGCTGGCGCCGGTGGTGGCGGTGGAGCCGGCGCGGCTGAGCCCCGCGCCGATTCCGGACGTGGGCGCTCGCTGGCCGATCGACTCGAGCGCTACGAGGGCGAGCTGACCGCTTATCAGAATGCCGGGTATGCGGCCGGGTACGGCGCCGACGTCCAGTCCGTCGCCGCGATCGTGCAGGAGCGCCTCGGGGCGGGCGGCATGGAGATCGCGGGCGCCTACGCCGACGGGCTCTACAAGCTGATGGCCTACAAGGACGAGTACGAGGTCGCGCGCCTGCACCTAGACGCTGTCGAGCGGGCACGCCTGTCGGCGGAGTTCGGTGAGGACGCCCGCGTCAAGGTGCTGCTACACCCGCCGCTGTTGCGGGCGATGGGCATGAAGCGCAAGCTGCGCCTCGGTCGTTCCGCGGTACCGCTGTTCCGGGTTCTCCGCGGAGCGCGGCGCCTGCGCGGCACCGCGCTCGACCCGTTCGCTCCCACCGCGATCCGCCGGCTCGAGCGCGCGCTGATCGACGAGTACCGGGCGCTGGTGGCCAAGGCGCTCGACGGCCTCGCGCCCAGGACGGCGTCGGTCGTGCTGCAGATCGTGCAGCTGCCCGACATGGTGCGTGGGTACGAGGGGATCAAGCTCGCCAACGTCGAGCGCATGCGTGAGCGCGCCGCCGATCTGCTGGCACAGCTCGATGCGCCCGCCGCCGGCGACGCCGAGCTCGAGCTGATCCCCGCGCACCGTTAGGGCCACGGGCGCCGGCACCGATCGCTGGCGTCGCGAGCGTGTTGCCCTCGGTGCGGAGGTGTCCGTTATCGCGTACAAGCGTTCCGGCGCGCGTCTCCGCGGAGACGCCCTCGGATCTCACGGGTGGGCGGTGAAGTGGGTGACGCCTGGTGCCGGAGACGAGAATCCTCGTCGCGTCGAGCTTGGCTTCGGCAGCTGAGAGCGGGCGACGGGAATCGAACCCGCCCTAGAAGCTTGGAAGGCTTCGGTGCCACCACAACACTTCGCCCGCAATGGGACCTACAGCTTAGAGTCTCCATGGCCGGATGGTAGGTCTACTACGCTCCGCGGGTGGCCCGCCCCGCACAGCCTGGGCGCCTACAATGGGCCGACCGAAGGGGAGTAGCACAATTGGTAGTGCACCGGTCTCCAAAACCGGGGGTTGCAGGTTCGAGTCCTGTCTCCCCTGCTTCGGATCTCCCTAAGACAAAGGGATTTCAGCCGCTAAAGGCAACCGGACCAGTTGGCTTCAGGCGAGGGAGGAACACGAGGGAGGAACAAACGCTCCCGCCCACCGGGGCGATGCGTGTTGCCGCTCACGCCAATTGCGAATATGACGGCCAGTTTGGATCGGTAGTTTGGAATGTGAGACCTAGCTTGGCCCCCAGGGGAGCCGGCGCGAGGAGCGTCGTTGGTAATCGCACGCCAGTTGGACCGTAGGCGGCAGCCACTCACCGGCCCTGGTTCTGGCGAGGAGCGGTACCAACTAGTGCTTGGGGTTGCGTCTCTTAACCGCTGTAAATTCGTCGCGGCTTTGAGGTTCCCGGGGATCGAGTCTAGGCGGCTGTGACCTCCTCGTCGAGGGTGTCTGGGTCGAGCTGTTGGTATTTGATTCGGTAGAGATGCTGGCGGTCCACGTCGGTGAACGTCGCGCCGTTTGACGCGTGTGTGATGAACAGGTCGAGCACGGCGAAGACGAGTGAGAGGCAGCTGGTCTCGCCGGGGAAGCGGCCCATCACTTTGGTGCGCCGGCGGACCTCTCCGAGGGAGCGCTCCAGCAGGTTCGTTGACCGCCACCGCTCGCGATGCCTGAGCGGGTAGCGAAGGTGAACGACGAGGGCGTCGAGGTCGTCGGCCAGGCAGCGGGCGGCTGACTCGAACCCGCGGTGCTCGAGCTCTGAGATCAACACCTGCATGCGGAGCTTTCCGTCCTTGACGCTGGTGGCGTCGGTGAGCGCTGCCC
>JBOGYJ010000178.1:0-16261 GCA_050696795.1 Solirubrobacteraceae bacterium
AGCTGCTCACGGTCGGGCGTATCAGCGTCGACCTCTACTGCGGCCAGCTCGGCGCCGATTGGGTCGCGGCCGAGAGCTTCACCAAGGCCGTGGGCGGCAGCCCCACGAACGTCGCGATCGCGGCGGCCCGGCTCGGGCATCATGCGGCCGTGTTCACGAAGGTCGGCGCCGACCCGTTCGGTGAGGTGGCGCTCGCCGAGCTGCGCGGCTTCGGCGTCGATACGCGCTTCGTCGGAATCGAGCCCGACGGTCTGACCCCGCTGGCATTCGCCGTGCTCTCTCCGCCCGCCGATCCGCAGCTGCACTTCCGCCGCGCCGCGCCGGTGCCCGATCTGCAACTGCGCGCCGACGAGCCGGCCGTGACGGCGGCCGCGGAGGTGGAGCTGCTGTGGGTCTCCGGCGGCGCGCTCTCGGCCGAGCCGAGTGCCGGCGCCAGCGAGCAGATGTTGCGCACGCGCGGGCGCCGGCGCCACACGATCCTCGACCTGGACTATCGCCCCAGCTTCTGGCGCTCGCGCGAGGAGGCGTCGGAGCGGATCGGCGCGGCAGTCGAGCACGCCACGATCGCCGTCGGCAACCGCGAGGAGTGCGCCGTCGCCGTCGGCACCGACGATCCGCACGAGGCGGCGCGGCGGCTGCGCGCCCGTGGGGTCGAGCTGGCGGTGGTGAAGCTCGGCGGCGAAGGTGTGCTGGTCGCTCACGAGGAGGGTGAGCGGCTGATCGCCTCAGCCCCGATCGAGGTCGTCTGTGGGCTCGGCGCCGGCGATGCCTTCGGCGGCGCGCTCTGCCACGGCCTGCTGGCGGGCTGGCCGCACGAGCGCACGATCGAGTTCGCCAACGCCGCCGGTGGCATCGTCGCCTCGCGCCTGCTCTGCTCGCAGGCGATGCCCCACGAGCACGAGGTCGAGCAACTGCTCGCCGGGAGTGCGCGATGAGCGCCCGTCACCGGCTGGGCATCGGCGTGATCGGCTTCGGCTGGCTGGGCCAGGCGCACAGCCGCTCGCTGCTGCGGATCCCGACGCTGTTCGAGGAGCGCGACTACGACCCCGTGCTGGTCGCCTGTGCCGATCCGCTCCCGGCGCGAATCGAGCAGGCCGTCGGCTCATTCGGGTTTCGCCGTGCGGCGCCGGAATGGCAGGCGGTCGTGGCTGACCCGGAGGTCGACGTCGTGTTCGTCGCCGCGCCGAACATGTTGCACGTGGAGGTGGTAGAGGCCGCCGCCGCAGCCGGCAAGCCGGTGTTCTGCGAGAAGCCCGTCGGCGGGCGCCCACGCGACGTGCTGCGCGCCGCTGCAGCCGCGCGCGCGGCCGGGGTGCTCAACGGGGTCGGCTACAACTACCGCTGGGCGCCGCTGGTGCAATATGCGCACGAGCTGATCGCGAGCGGCGAGCTCGGTCAGATCACCAACTACCGCGGGCGCTTCTTCTCGATGTACGGCGCCGACCCGCTGGGATTCAACTCCTGGCGCTTCCAGCTCGCCGAGGGCGGCTACGGCGTCACCAGCGACCTGCTCAGCCATGCGGTCGACATGGGACTGATGCTGCTCGGACCAATCGTGCGGGTGACCGGCACGATCCACACCTATATCGCGCAACGGCCCGAGCCCGGCGCGGGTGGCTCGCACTACGGTCGCGGCCGCCCCGGGGATCCGACGGCGCCGGTCACCAACGAGGACTACGCGGCGATGCTGGTCGAGTTCTCGAGCGGCGTGCGCGGCAGCTTCGAGTCGAGCCGTTCGATCGTCGGACCGGAGAGCCAGATGGCGTTCGACGTATACGGGACCGATGGCGCGCTCGCCTGGAACCTCGAGCGCATCAACGAGCTGCAGCTCTACCGGCGCACCGAGGATCGCGGCTCGGGCTACACGGCCGTGCTCGGCGGCGAGCGCTTCGCGCATCACGGCGCCTTCGTGCCGGGCGCCGGCAACCCGATCGGCTTCGAGGACCTGGTCGCGATCGAGGATCACGAGTTCTGCGCGGCGGTGAGCGCGCGGCGGCCGTTCACGCCCAGCCTCGAGCAGGCGCTCGAGGCCGCGGAGGTGCAGGACGCGCTGCTGCGCTCGGCCGCCAGCGGCCAGTGGGAGGACGTGCTGCCGCTGAGTGCCGCCGAGCCCTCGCCGGAGGCCGTGGCGTGAGGGTCGCCCTGCACAGTGCTCCGGAGGCGGTGGCGTGACCTCGGCCCCGCAGCGCGACGCCGAGACGGCGCTGCGGCCGCTGCGCGTCGGCGTCCTGGGCTCCGGCCGCATCGGCCGGATGCATGCCGAGCTGGTCGCGCGCGAGATTCCGGGCGCGGCGCTGCAGACCGTCTACGACCCATTCGACGAGGGCGCCCGCGAGCTCGCGGACAAGCTTGGCGTCCAGCACGCGAGCAGCGTTCAGGAGCTGCTCGAGGACGATGACGTCGACGCGGTCGCGATCTGCTCGAGCACCGACTCGCACGCCGAGCTGCTGGCGGCGGCGGCGGGCGCCGGCAAGGCGATCTTCTGCGAGAAGCCGGTGTCGCTCGAGCTCGCCGCGATGGACCGTGCGCTGGCTGCCGTCGCAGACGCGGGAGTGCCCTTCCTGATCGGCTTCAACCGCCGCTACGACCCGGCCCACGCGTCGGTCCGCGAGGCCGTTGTGTCCGGTCGCGTCGGCGAGCCGCACCTGGTCAGGATCTCGAGCCGCGACCCGGAGCCGCCCCCGCTCGAGTACGTGCGGGTCTCGGGTGGCCTGTTCCTGGACATGACGATCCACGACTTCGACATGGCCCGCTACGTGACCGGCAGCGAGGTCGTCGAGGTGTACGCCCGGGGCGCGCTGCGGATCGAGCCGTCGTTCGCGCAGGCGGGCGACGTCGACACCGCCCTGACGACGCTCGTGCACGAGAACGGCTGCCTGACCGCCATTGACAACTCGCGCCGCGCCGTCTACGGCTTCGATCAGCGGGTCGAGGTGTTCGGCTCCGATGGCATGGTCGCGTCCGAGAACCCGCTGCAGCACACCGGGATCGTGCGCACCGCGGCCGGCACCCAGGCGCCACCACTCCCGTACTTCTTCCTCGAGCGCTACATCCCGAGCTACGTGCGTGAATGGGAGCGCTTTATCGAGATCGTGCGCAACCGCGAGCCGGCAGCCGGCCAGCTGGCCGACGCGCGCGCTCCGCTGGTGATCGGGCTGGCTGCCTGGCGCTCGCTGCGCGAGGGCCGTCCGGTCACGGTCGCCGAGGTGGAGGGATCGTGAGCAGCGTGCGGCTGACGGTCGCCCAGGCGCTGGTGCGCTTCCTCGCGGCGCAGCACAGCGAGCGTGACGGCGAGCGTCGGCGGCTGATCGCGGGGTGCTTCGGGATCTTCGGCCACGGCAATGTCGCCGGGATCGGCCAGGCGCTGCATCAACACCATGAACTGCTGCCATATCACCCGGCCAAGAACGAGCAGGCGATGGTGCATATCGCCTCGGGCTACGCGCGCCAGTGCAACCGGCTGAGCACGTTCGCGTGTACGACCTCGGTCGGCCCGGGCGCGACCAACCTGGTCACGGGCGCCGCGCTCGCGACCGTCAATCGCCTGCCGGTGCTGCTCCTGCCCGGCGATACGTTCGCCTCGCGCGCGCCGCACCCGGTGCTGCAGCAGCTCGAGCACCCGGGCGACGCGACCGTCTCGGTCAACGACACGCTGCGGCCAGTGTCGCGCTTCTTCGAGCGGGTCGAGCGCCCCGAGCAGCTGATCGCGGCCGCGCTGGAGGCGATGCGCGTGCTCACCGACCCGGCTGAGACCGGCGCTGTGACGCTGGCGCTGCCCGAGGACGTGCAGACCGAGGCCTTCGACTTTCCGGCCGCCTTGTTCGAGCCGCGTGTCTGGACGATCTTCCGTCGCCCGCCCGCGCCCGAGGCGCTTGCGCAGGGCGCCGCGCTGATCCGTGCTGCCGAGCGCCCGCTGATAGTCGCCGGCGGCGGCCTCATCTACAGCGCCGCCACGGCCGCGTTGCGCGAGCTCGTCGACGCCACCGGCATGCCCGTGGCCGAGACCCAGGCGGGCCGCGGCGCGCTCGTTTCCGCGCACCCGCTGAGTCTCGGCGCCATCGGCGCCACCGGTACGCTGGCAGCCAACCGCCTGGCCCGCGACGCCGACCTCGTGCTCGGCGTCGGCACCCGCTGGTCGGACTTCACGACCGCCTCCAAGTCCGCCTTCCAGAACCCCGAGGTGCGTTTCATCAACCTCAACGTGACCGGCTTCGACGCCGCCAAGCTCTCGGGCTTGGCGCTCGAGGCCGACGCTCGCGTCGCGCTCGAGCAGCTGCGCGAGGCGCTCGCCGGGCATCGCGCGCCGGCTGTGTGGGAGCAGCGCGCCGCCACCGAGTCGGCCGCCTGGGCGGGCGAGGTCGCGCGGCTGGTGGCCGACGGCGCCGGCCGCTCCTCTCAGGCGGGCGACGGTACCGCTGCTGCCGCGCCCGCTGGCGCGGCAGCCCTCCCGACTCAGGCCGCCGTGATCGGCGCGATCAACGACGCCGCTGGCGAGCGCGGCGTGGTGGTCTGCGCCGCCGGCTCTGCGCCCGGGGATCTGCACAAGCTCTGGCGCGCCCGCGACCCCGACGGCAAGGGCTACCACGTGGAGTACGGCTACTCCTGCATGGGCTACGAGATCCCCGGCGCGATCGGAGTCAAGCTGGCGGCCCCGGAGCGCGAGGTCTTCGTGCTGGTCGGCGACGGTTCCTACTTGATGCTCCCCGGCGAGCTCGTGACCGCGGTCGCCGAGCGCGTGGCGTTGAGGATCGTGCTGGTCGACAACCACGGCTATGCGTCGATCGGCGCGCTGTCGCGCTCGCTCGGCTCGCACGGCTTCGGCACCCACCACCGCCGCGCGCTGAACGGGGTGGCGCCGACCGACAACGCACAGGCCTCCGGGCTGGAGGACCCCTCGGGGTCGGAGCCGCTGCCGGTCGACCTCGCCGCCAACGCCGCCAGCCTCGGCGCGCGCGTGCGGCGCGCACGGGGGATTGCCGAGCTACGCGCCGCGCTGGCGCAGGCACGCGGCGCCGACGGCCCGGTCGTGATCCTGGTCGAGGCCGACCGCTACGCCGGCGTGCCCGGCTATGAGGGTTGGTGGGAGGTGCCGGTCGCCGGCGTCTCGCAGCAGCCGGAGGTCGACTCCGCGCGGGCCCAGTATGAGCGCGACCGCGAGCGCCAGCACCTGCACCTGGAGCCGGCTGGGCCATGAGCGAGCTGCTCGTCAAGCCCTCGCCGCCGGAGCCGGATGGCACGTTCCTGCGGGTCACGCCGCAGTCCGCGGGTTGGGGTTATGTGGGGTTCGAGGCGCTGGGGCTGGAGCCCGCCGCGATCGCCCGCCGTGCGACGGGTGATCGCGAGCTGTGCGTGGTCGTCGTCGCGGGTGTCGTCAACCTGCACTCAGCGACGGCTGAGTGGCCGTCGGTCGGGGGTCGCGCCGACCCGTGGGCGGGGTCGCCGGATGCCGTGTATCTGCCGCCCGGCAGCGAGGTCACGCTGCAGGCCGGGGTCGGCGGCTGTGAGCTCGGCCTGTGCTGGGCGCCCGCCCAGCGGGGCGGCGCCCCAGCGCGAAAGCTCCCGGGCGCGGAGGTCGCGGTCGAGGTTCGCGGCTGGGGCGCGCAGCAGCGTCACGTGCGCCCGATCCTGATGGCCGGTCGTGAGGCCGAGTCGCTGCTGGTCTGCGAGGTGCTGACGCCGTCCGGCCACTGGTCCTCCTACCCGCCGCACAAGCACGATATCGACGATCCGCCGCGCGAGACCTTGCTCGAGGAGACCTACTATCACCGGATCCGGCCGGCCGGCGGGTTCGGGCTGCAGCGTGTCTACAGTGATGATCGCTCGCTGGACGAGGCGGTCGCCTTCGGCGACCGCGACTGCGTGCTGGTGCCGCGCGGCTACCACACCGTGTCGACGCCTCCGGGCTATGACCTGTACTACTTGAACGTGATGGCGGGCCCGACCCGGATCTGGGCGGTGGCCAACGACGCCGACCATGAATGGACGCTCACCGAGCGCTGAAAGGGTGAACATGACTGCAACCGCAACGCGTTTGTTGGACAACTATGTCGGCGGCGAGTGGGTGCCGGCACGGGCCGCCACGGGCGAGCTGGACGTGATCAATCCCGCGACCGGCGGTGTCCTGGCGCGGGTGCCATTGTCGGGGCGGGCGGATCTGGATGCTGCTGTGCAGGCGGCGCGGGCGGCGTTGCCGCAGTGGCGAGCGGTGTCGGTGATCGCGCGGTCGCGGAAGCTGTTCGAGTTGCGTGAGCGGCTGGTGGCGCGCAGCGAGGATCTGGCGCGGTCGGTCACGGCGGAGATGGGCAAGACGATCGGTGATGCGCGCGCGGAGGTGGGGCGCGCGGTCGAGATGGTCGAGGCGGCGTGCGCGGTGCCGACGACGATGCAGGGCGCAATCCTGGAGGACGTCTCGCGCAACATCGACGCGGAGACGGTGCGCCAGCCGGTCGGCGTCTGTGCCGCGATCGTGCCGTTCAACTTCCCCGCGATGGTGCCGTTCTGGTTTTTGCCGTTCGCGATCGCGTGTGGCAACACGTTCGTGCTGAAGCCCTCCGAGCAGGTGCCGATGACTCAGGCGATCGTGTTCGAGGAGCTGGATGCGCTGGGGCTGCCGGCCGGTGTGGTGAACCTTGTCAACGGTGGGCGTGATGTGGTCGACGGCATCCTCGATCACCCGCACATCGACGCGGTCTCGTTCGTCGGCTCGGCGCCGGTCGCCAAGCTCGTCTACGAGCGTGCGGCCAAGGCGGGCAAGCGCGTGCAGGCACTCGGTGGCGCCAAGAACCACGTCGTGGTGATGCCCGACGCGGTCATCGAGAGGGCCGTCGAGGGGATCGTCGCGTCGGCCTTCGGCGCCGCCGGTCAGCGCTGCATGGCCGGCTCGGTGGTGGTCACGGTCGGCGACGCCCACAAGCACCTGATGGAGCCGCTGACGCAGGCGGCCGCTGCGCTGCAGGTCGGTGACGGCATCGACGAGCAGGTGCAGCTCGGGCCGGTGATCTCCTGTGCCGCGCGCGACCGTATCGCCGGCTATGTCGAGCGCGCCCTGGCCGACGGCGCCCGCGTCGTGCTCGACGGCCGCGCCGTGAGCGGCGTGAACCCGGAAGGCGCGTTCCTCGGTCCGACGATCGTCACCGGCGTCAAGCCGGAGATGGAGATCGCCCGTGCGGAGGTCTTCGGTCCGGTGCTGACGGTGATCCAGGTCGAATCGTTGGACGAGGCGATCGCGCTCGTGAACTCCAGCAACTTCGGCAACGGCACCTCGATCTTCACCGAGTCGGGTGCGTCGGTGCGCCGCTACCGCCACGAGGTGCAGGCCGGCATGATCGGCGTCAACATCGGTGTGGCCGCGCCCGTGGCGTTCTTCCCGTTCAGTGGCTGGAAGGACAGCTTCTTCGGCGACCTGCACGCGCACGGCAGCGACGGTGTCGAGTTCTTCACGCGCAAGAAGACGATCACCACCAGGTACTTCTCGTCGGGGCAGGGCCACGGCAGCTACTTCGTCGAGCGATGACCGGGCTGATCGAACCATGACCCGGCTGGGCCGGCGATGACCGAGATCCATGAGCTCACGCGCATCCGCGCGACCGATCCGGGGCGGATCGCCGCCGCCGCGCTGGCACGTCAGCGGCCGACCAGTCCGTTCGGGCCCCATGGGCGCGTCCTCGTGATCGCGGCCGACCATCCCGCGCGCGGCATGGTCGGCGCCGGCGCTCGCGGCCAGGCGATGGCCGATCGCGCGGAGTTGCTGGGACGGTTGGTGGCGGCGCTCTCGCGCCCCGGCGTAAACGGCGTGCTCGGCACGCCCGACATCCTCGAGGATCTGCTGCTGCTGGGGGCGCTCGAGGACAAGTTCGTGGTCGGCTCGATGAACCGCGGCGGGCTCGGCGGATCGGTCTTCGAGATCGACGACCGCTACACGGCGTACAGCGCGCAGGCGCTGGTGCGCGACCGCTACGACGCGGGCAAGCTGCTGCTGCGCATCGACATCGATGACCCCGCCACGGCGGCGGCACTGGAGGCGGCCGCCGGTGCCGTCGGCGCGCTCGCGGCCGGTGGGCTGATGGCGATGGTCGAGCCGTTCATCTCCGCACGCGTCGACGGCCGCCTGCGCAACCAGCTCACCGCCGAGGCGGTGATCCGCTCGATCGGCATCTCCTCGGCGCTTGGCGACAGCTCGGCCTACACCTGGTTGAAGCTGCCGGTCGTGCCCGAGATGGAGCGGGTGATGGCGGCCACGACGCTGCCTTCGCTGCTGCTCGGCGGCGAGGTGTCAGCCGATCAGGACAGCGCCTTCGCCGCCTGGGAGGCGGCACTCGCGCTGCCCAATGTCTACGGCCTGGTGGTCGGTCGCTCGCTGCTGTTCCCGCCCGACGACGATGTCGATGCCGCGGTCGACGCGGCGGTCGGGATGCTGGGGCGCGCCGGCGCGCTGGTTTGACGTTAGCTGGACATGCATGCACAATGCATGCATGTCCACTCTGATCCAGATACGCGGCGTCCCAGAGGAGATGCACGAGAAGCTGAAGGCTCGTGCGGCATCGCAGGGCAAATCCCTCAACTCGTACATGCTGGAGATCGTCGAGCGTGAGGTCGAGAGGCCCACATTCTCCGAGGTTGTTGCCCGGATTCGCGCGGAGGGACCGCTCGGCGAGCCAGATGATCGCAGCGCAGCCGACTACCTACACGAGGCTCGGGAGGAGCGAGATGCACAGCTGGCCTCAGCGATCAGCCGGCGGCCGGTGAGTCCAGATGATCGTCGTTGATGCATCCGCTCTGGTTGAGGTGGTGCTCGCCTCTCCCAAGGCTGCCACGGTCGAGCGGGAGACTGAAGGGAAGCAGGCACACGCTCCGAATCTGATCGCATTCGAGGTGCTGTCGGCGGTCACTGGCAAGGTGAGGGGCACCGCGCTGTCACCTCAAGGTGGCATCGACGCCATGAGGAGGTTCGAGCGCCTGGAGGCGACACTCGAGCTCTGGCCGCTGCTCGAAGGCATGACTGAGCGTGCTGTTGCGCTGCGTGAGAACGTCAGCGCTTATGCCGCCACCTACGTCGCGCTCGCGCAGATGATGCCCTGCCCGCTGATCACCGCCGACGCGAAGCTCGGCCGCGCCGTCGAGAGCCTGATCGACGTGATCGTCGTCTGAACCCTGCGCGTGCGCTGCTGCCCGGCTACGGCCAATACCGTTTCCTTAGGCGGCGAGGATGGTGATCGCGTCGTCGAGTGCGATGACCGGTCTGGGCGGGTTGCGGTGCTCGGGGCGTTTGACCGGCCAGTTGCTCATCTTGCGTTTGATCACCCGCGGGTTGCGCCTGAGGCGGCGGGGGCCGAGCGGGCTGGCGAGGATCTCAGCGATCGCCTGCTGGTGCGCGTCGTTGATCGTCTGGGGGGGAAAATCCCGGCTGGGTGCGGGCGGTTCGGCGGGCGGCGCGGAGGCTTGTGGTGAACGACAATCGGTCGGGGTCGAGATCGCCTTGGAGTGCGGCGTCGTGCATCAGCCGGCGGATCGCGTAGTGGGTGCAGAGGTACCCGTAGGCCTCCTGGTAGACGCCGTCGGGTTGTTTTGAGCGCAGCACCACTCGTGGTCCGCGCTGGTGGACCTTGAGCTCGTCGAGGGTGCTCTCCAGTTCCCAGCGTTCGTGGTAGACCGCGCCGAGCTCGACGGCGGGTGCCTGCTCGGGATCGAGGATCGTTGAGATCAGCCGGTAGCGCTGCTCGGGATCGGTGCGAGCGCCATCATCGAGCTGATACTCGATCACGCGGACCTGCTGGCCGTCGCGGTGGGCGCGCTGGTCGGACTGGTTCTTGTAGATGCGGGTCAGATATGACCCGTCCGGGAGCTGCTGCTCACGCGGCAACAGCAGCGTCGCTGACACGCGCCACAGCAGCTGCGCCCCCGTCTTGCGGGCGTTCTGCCAGCGCGCGAAGCTGTAGAACCCGCGATCGGCAAGGCACAGCATCCCGGGCTCGAGCCGCTCAAGGAGCGTGTCGGCGAGCGCGTTCTCAGAGCTTGACAGCGGGCCGGTCGCCGCCGCGCAGATCGCGTGCGTGCCGGTCTCTGAGAGCGCCACCAGCCG
This sequence comes from Solirubrobacteraceae bacterium, assembly GCA_050696795.1. Lineage (GTDB taxonomy): Bacteria > Actinomycetota > Thermoleophilia > Solirubrobacterales > Solirubrobacteraceae > Palsa-465. The sequence continues at coordinate 10,079 of JBOGYJ010000178.1, forward strand.
CAGCTGCGGGAACGCGCCGACCCCCTGCCCGCGGCCCGTTCCCGGCCGCCCGAACTCCCGCTCGTTCGCCGGCGTGTCAGCGACATCCAGGCACGTGCCATCCAGACTCATCAGCCGCAAGCCCCGATAGAACGCCCCGGCCGTGCGCTGATCAGCGATCGGACGGGCGACCGTCTCAAACAGCAGCTCAAGCGGCTCGCGACCGAGCCTAGAGCGCGCCTTGGAGATCGACCCCTTCGCCGGGATCTCCCACGCCCGCGCCCACCCAGACTGCCACGCCAACCCCTCCACCAACGAGCGCATCACCTCCTCATAGGAAGCATCCGCGAACAACGCCATCGCCAACACGTAATACACCACCACCCGCGCCGGCAACAGCCGATGGCGCTGCTCCACACGCCCAGCCTCCCCGACCACCCGGTCCACCAGCTCCGGTGCAAAAACCCGCGTCAGCACCCCAATCGAGATGTGATCTGACAGACGCTGATCCGTCTCCGGCTTGACCCAACCAGATCGAGGCACGGCGCAACCATAACCCCACCACCGGACACTAAGGAAACGGTATTGCGGCTACGGCTCGGTCAGCGTCCGGTAGGCGTCGGGCCGGCGCGTGGTCAGGAACGGGAACAGCTCGAGCCAGTCGCGACGCTGATCCAGGTCGAGGTCGGCCACCAGCACCGCCGGCCGGTCGCGGGGCGCCTGTACGAGGACGCGGCCATAGGGGTCAGAGATGAAGCTCGAGCCGTAGAACGTCAGCGGCCCCTCGACGCCGAAGCGGTTGACCGCGACCATGAAGGTGCCGTTGGCGATGCCGCCCGCGACGATCACCTGCTGCCACAGCGGCTCGGTGTCGAAACCGGGATGGTCCGGCTCGGAGCCGATTGCGGTCGGGTAGATCAGCACCTCGGCGCCGGCCAGCGAGTAGGCGCGGGCGAGCTCCGGGAACCACTGGTCCCAGCAGGTCGGGAGGCCGAGGTGGGCGTTCGCGGCCCCCGCACCGGCCAGCGGGCCGGTGCGGGAGGGATCAGCGTCGCGGTCCGAAAGCTCCAGTGAGACCACCGGGAAGGGGTCGCCCTCGCCGCTCGCCGGGCCCGGGCGGAAGTACTTGTCCTCGTGGTAGCCGGCGGTGATCGGGATGTGCAGCTTGCGCGTGCGCTGCACGAGCTCACCGTCGGGTGCGACGAGGATCGCCGTGTTGAAGCCGAGTCCGTCGCCGCGCTCGGCGGCCTCGTAGAGCGAGGCGTGAACGTAGGCGCCCGACTCGGCCGCGGCGCGGCGTGCGAAGGTGATCGTCTGGCCGTCCTCGAGTGGCTCGGGTGAGATCTCGAGCGCCTCGGCCCCGTCGGACATGGTCGCGAAGTAGGGCGAGAGCGTCAGCTCCTGCAGGCAAACCACGCGCGCGCCATGATCGGCGGCCATCACGATGCCCTCGCTCAGCAGCCGCTCGTGCTGCAGGGGGTCAGCGTGCCAGCGCTGCTGCACGAGTCCGAGGCGCAGTGGCGGCCGCTCCGGCGGCCGCGTGCGCGCAGGCGACTCGGGGACGGCTTCGGCGAGCTTCAGGGCGTAGTCGCTCATCGCGGCTGGCGCCCGCCTCCCACCTGCGGCTCGCGCCCGCTCATACCGCCGGCACCTGTTGGGTTATGCAGTGGGGGCCGCCGCCGCCGTAGGCGATCGTCGCTCCCGGGGCGGGGACCACAGAGCGCCCGGGAAACGCCGCACCGATGATCGCCATCGCCTCCTCGTCGAACTCATCCCCGGCCGCCGGAACGATCACCGCGTCGTTGCAGATGTAGAGGTTCAGGTAGCCGACCGCGACCTGCTCGCCAGCGACCTCGCGGTAGCTCAGATGCGGAATCTCGATCGTGTCGATTCCAGCGTCGTGCAGGCGCTGGACGTTCTCCGCGCAGCGCTCGTGATTGGGATTGGTTGCCGGCACGGTCTGCGCCAGCGCACGCCGGTCCGGCGTGAACGCCGCGATCAGGTCGACATGCCCGTCCGTGTCGCGATCCTCGACCAATCCCAGCCCCAGCCAGACGAGACGCTCAGCCCCCAGCCACTCGGCGAGCAGTTCCTCGATCGCTCCCCGCGACAGCGACGGATTGCGGTTGGGCGAGAGCAGGCATTGCTCGGTGGTGAGGATCGTGCCGGCGCCGTCGCTGATCACCGAGCCGCCCTCCAGCACCATCGGGCATTTCAGCACCTCGTCGCCGAGCTCGCGCGCGATCAGCCCGCCGATCTCGGCGTCCCTGTCCCACGGTGCGAACTTCTCGCCCCAGGAGTTGAAGCCGAAATGCACCGCCAGCCGCCCGCCGGAGTCATCGACTGTGTAGATCGGTCCGCTGTCGCGCAGCCACGAGTCGTCGATCGGCAACTCGACGATCTCAACCCGGCCGGTGCATGCGGCGCGCGCGGCGTGGGCGTCCTGCGCGGAGCCGGCGATCATCGTCACGTCCTCGAAGTCGGCGATCGCGTTGGCGACGAAGGCGTAGTCGGTCCGCGCCTGCTCGAGCGTCGGTCCCCAGAGCGTGGCACGGCATGGCCAGCCGATGATCGTCCGCTCGTGTGGCTCCCACTCACCGGGGTAACGCATGGCGCCAGCGTAGATCAATCGGCTGCGCCGGAGCGGAGCATGGTCGCCCAGCTGGTGCGCCGCGCCGCTACTGCGTGTACGTCGGCATCTGATCGCCCGCGCTCAGCGGGCTGAGCGGCGAGCGCGTGGCGGCCGCGATCTCGTCGGCGGTCACGTTCTGCGGGTTGTGGCAGGCGGCGAGGTGGCCGCCTTCATATTCGGTCAGCTGCGGCTCCACCTGGCGGCAGATGTCGGTCGCGCGTGGGCAGCGGCCCGCGAAGCGGCAGCCCGGTGGCGGGTCGATCGGGCTTGGGACCTCGCCCGTCACCTTCGTGCGCGTCCGGGCCCGGTTCTCCTTCGGATCCGGGATCGGGATTGCCGCGAGCAATGCCGAGCTGTATGGGTGGATCGGCTTGGTATAGAGCTCCTCCGACGGCGAGATCTCCATCATCTTCCCGAGGTACATGACCGCGATCCGGTCGGACACGTGGCGCACGACGCTCAGGTCGTGAGCGACGAACACGTAGCTCAATCCGAAGTCATCCTGCAGGTCTTCGAGCAGGTTGATGACCTGGGCCTGGATCGAGACATCGAGCGCCGACACCGGCTCGTCGAGCAGGACCAGCTTCGGGCCCATGGCGAGCGCGCGCGCGATGCCGATGCGCTGGCGCTGGCCGCCAGAGAACTCGTGCGGGTAGCGGCCGAGGTGCTCGGCGCGCAGGCCGACGCGCTCCAGCAGCCCGCGACTTTCAGCTTCGACCTCGCCGCCCGGCACGCCTCGCAGCCTCAGCGGCGTCGCCAGGATCTGGCGGATGCGCTTGCGCGGGTTGAGCGACGCCTGCGGATCCTGGAAGACCATCTGCATCTGACGCCGGATCGGCCGCAGCGTCCGGCGCGATGCCTTGGTGATGTCGGCGCCGTCAAATCTGATCTGCCCGCTGGTGGAGTCGAGCAGGCGCACCAGCGTGCGGATCAGCGTCGTCTTGCCGCAGCCGGACTCGCCCACCACGCCGAGCGTCTCGCCCTCGCGGATCGCGAATGACACGTCGTCGACGGCATGCACGCGCGCGACCGTGCGATCGACGATCAGGCCCGCCTTGACCGGGAACAGCACGCGCAGGTGATCCACCGTCATCAGGCTGCTGCTCGCCCCGCTGGAGGAGGCTAGCGCCGGGCCTTCGAAGTCGGCGCCGCTCAAGGCATGCCGCTCGTCGCTCATGCCTTCACCGGCGCGGCGAGCCCGATCCCGCCCTCGACGACGCGCCGCTCGCGCTTGGCCTCGGGAGTGTGCCAGCAGCGGTCGAGGTGTCCGGGCGCCTCGGGCAGGCGCGACTCCAGCGCGGGGACCTGACCGCACTTGTCGAAAACGTGCGGGCAGCGCGGCGCGAAGTGACAGCCCGTGGGCGGCGCGAGCAACGACGGCGGTGCGCCCGCGATCGCCGGCAAGCGCGTCGTGCGGTCGCGATCGACGCGTGTGATCGAGCCCAGCAGCCCCCACGTGTAGGGGTGCTGCGGGTCGTAGAAGAGCTCATCGAGCGTGCCCTGCTCGACCACGCGGCCGGAGTACATGACGACGATGCGGTCGGCGATGTCGGCCACCACCGCCAGGTCGTGGGTGACGAGGATGATCCCGGCGTTGGTCTCGTCACGCAGCTGACGCAGCTCGTCGAGGATCTGCGCCTGGATCGTCACGTCGAGTGCCGTGGTCGGCTCGTCGGCGATCAGCAGCTTCGGCGAGCAGGACAGCGCCATCGCGATCATCACGCGCTGGCGCATGCCGCCGGAGAACTCGTGCGGGTAGGAGCGCAGACGCTCCGCCGCGCGCGGCACGCCCACGCGCTCCATCAGCTCCACGGCACGGGCCGTAGCGTCGCGCCTGCTCACCTGCGGGTTGTGCGTGCGGATCTGCTCGACGATCTGCCAGCCAACCCGGTAGACCGGATTCAGCGAGCTGATCGGATCCTGGAAGATCATCGCGATGTCATTGCCGCGGATCGCCCGCAGCTCGGCGTCCGAGGCGCTCAGCAGTTCTTGCCCGTCGAGCTTGGCGCTGCCGGAGATCTGCGCGTTGGGCCCGCGCGTCAGTCCCATCAGCGTCATGCCGGTCACCGACTTGCCGGAGCCGGACTCGCCGACGACGGCAACGACCTCGCCACGGTCGACCGCGAAGGAGACGCCGTCCACGGCGTGGACCACGCCCTCGTCGGTGTGGAAGCTGACCTTGAGCTCGTCGATCGACAGCAGCGCGTCGCTCATCCCAGCCTGATCCTCGGGTCGAGCACGGCGTAGAGGATGTCTACCAGCGCGCTCATCAGCACAACCGCAAACGCGATCAGCATCACGATCGACAGCAGCGTGACCGTGTCGAAGTTTCCGATCGAGGCCGCCGCCAGCTGGCCGACGCCGTGCAGGCTGAAGACGGTCTCGGTCAGGATCGCGCCGCCGCCGATCACCTGCGCGATGTCGAGCCCCCACAGCGAGATGACCGGCAAGAGACTCATGCGCAGGACGTGCTTGACCAGCACCCTGCGCTCGGACAGGCCCTTGGCCCGTGCCGTGCGCACGTAGTCCTCGCCCATCGCGTCCAGGATCGAGCCGCGCAGGACGCGCGAATAGAAGCCGATGAAGAGGATCGAGAGCGTGATCCAGGGGCCGATCAGGTGCCAGAACCAGCTGGCCGGATTCTGCACGAGCGAGACATAGCCGCCGATCGGGAGCACACCCGTCTTGTAGGCGATGTAGTAGATGATCACGGCCCCGAACAGGAAGGGCGGCATCGAGACGCCGACCATCGACAGCACGGTCAGCACGCGGTCGGTGTACTTACCCGAGCGGATCGCCGCCAGCGTGCCCAGCGCGATCGAGGCGAACAGCCAGAAGAAGCCGGCGCCGAGCGCCAGTGAGAGCGTCGCCGGGAAGCCCCTGCCGATCTGGGCGAGCACGTTGAAGCCCTGCTGGTAGGAGAAGGCGCTGCCGTCGAAGATGTTGGCCATCGTCTTCACGTACTGGATCCAGATCGGCTTGTCGAAGCCGTAGCGGACGCTGATCAGATGCACCTGGGCGGGATTGGCGAGGCGCCCGGCGATCAGCGCCGCCGGGTTGCCGCCGGGCAGCGCGACGACGAACAACAGGAACGTCACGAGCGAGATCACGATGATCATCAGCGCCATCGTGATCAGCCGCCGGGTGACGAAGCGTGCCATCAGGCGGCCACCTTCGAGCGCGGGTCGAGCGCGTCCCGCAGCCCGTCGCCGAAGATGTTGACCGACATCACCGTCAGCACCAGCATGATGCCTGGGACCAGCACCATGTGGAATGCCCCGGGGAAGAGGGAGAGTCCCTCCGAGAGCATCGTGCCCCAGGTCGAGTTCGGCGGCTGCACGCCGGCGCCCAGGTAGCTGAGCGCCGCCTCGAGCAGGATCGCGTTGGCGAGGATCAGCGGTACGAACACGATGATCGTCGAGGCCAGGTTCGGCAGCAGCTCGCCGAACATGATGCGCACGCTGCCGAGGCCCTGCTGACGCGCGGCGTCGACGAACTCGCGCTCACGCAGCGTCAGCACCTGGGCGCGGACCGGACGCACGACGTAGGGGATGTAGACGAAGCCGACGACG
>JBOGYJ010000179.1:0-9618 GCA_050696795.1 Solirubrobacteraceae bacterium
CACAAGGGTCCAGAAATCCTGGCCGGACAGGTCGGAGGTGAATGGCATTTGCTTGTCGTTGCGACAGTTCGTCTGCCCTGACGGGTGATTCGCGTCGGCTTTCACGGCAGTGCCGACGGCGAGGAACTCGGCGATGTCGGAGCCCCACTCCTTGAACTCGACCTCAAGGCGGACGCCGACGATGCCGTCGGCGCCGAGTACGTTGGCCTCTTGCTCCATGCGCGTCATCGCGAGTTCGCGCGCGTGGTACATCGCCTGGGTCAGAACCTGCATCTCCATGTTCTGATTCCAGTTGGCCTGCTGAAAACCGATGTGATAGATCGAGCTGCCGAGCACCAACCCGAGCGGCTCGAAACCGGCTTCCTTGACGAGCAGGAACTCGTTGACGGACAGGTCGCTCGTGAAGAACCCGCGCTCAATGTCCTGCTTCATCCGCTCCAGGCGTTCCCGCCCGGACTGAGGCAGCCCCTCGAGCGAGCCCGCGCGGTAGTCCTCGGACTGTGCGGAGCGATCTGGCTGCTGCGCCGGATCGGCGGGCGCCGGTCCCGGCTGACGCCCGGCCGGGTCGGAAAGTCGGTCGAGGAAACCCATGCCCCTGCTCCTTATCTGTCGAGTACAAGCTGCTGAAGCGCCGAACGCGTGCGCTCACTGCGCTGTGCCTGCTCGGCCACAGCCCCGGTCAGCGCCGACAACCAGGTGTCGATGTCGAGCGCCTCTGTCTTGATCACGATCCCGCCGGACACACGGGCGCGAGCGGTCTGGATCATCCCGCCGTCACGCTGCAGCTGCAGCCGTTCGTCGCCAGCCTGGACCGAGATCTCATCGACCAACTTGGGGCCCCGAAAGCCGCTCTTCGAGCGCTTGACCTGCACGAGTCCGGGCAGTGCCAGTTCGAGCCGCGTCGCGAGACCCTCCACGAACGCGCCGATGTCGCTGAGGTCTGCCCGCAGGGCCGCGGCGACGAGATCCAAGTCGGGCGACGAACTCTCCTCCGGTTCCACACCAGCAGCCTACGACACCGGCATTGACAAAGCTTTCAGCGAAGCGAGCGTCGCGACGGTCCGACCAGCCGACCGAGCATCCAGAGCAGGTTCTGCCTGGTCCAGAAGCGACCGGCGGATCGGCGCCGGGCCAGCTGCCGGCGACTACACGAACTCACGAACAGCCCTGAGCCATCCATACAGTCCCTCGATATCGAACGAACACTGATCCTGCCTCAGGTAGTCAATAACAAGGCCCGGACGGAACCCGCAAATTGCGAGAATCCGGTTCTCCGTACTATGCTGGCCGACGGTCCATTCCAGTCGTATCGAGGAGAGTAAGTTGCCCGACGTCGAAGCCCACATCACCGGCACCGTCTGGAAGGTCGAGGTCGAGGTCGGCGACACGGTCGAGGAGGGCGATGCCGTGGTCATCCTCGAGTCGATGAAGATGGAGATGCCCGTCGAGGCCGAGGACTCCGGCGTCGTCAGGGAGATCCGCTGCCACGAGGGACAGGCCGTCTCCGAAGGCGACGTCCTGATCGTGCTCGAGTAGCCCGGAGCAGCGCGCGAGTGGTCCGAGCGGCTGCGAGTCGTCCGCGGCTACTGCTCGAGTAGCCGGGGGCAGCGCGCGAGTAGTCCGAGCGGCTGCGAGTCGTCCGCGCGGCTACTCGTCCCAGGACGTGAAGTCGACCTTGCGAGCGCCGCATACCGGGCAGAACCAGTTCTCGGGGATGTCCTCGAAGGCGGTCCCCGCGGGGATTCCGCCGTCCGGATCGCCCTCGTCGGGGTCGTAGATATACCCGCAGGACTCGCAGATGTACTTCACGCGCCCGAGGTTAGCTGACTGCCCGCGGCGAGGCCCAGGGCCGGCGCGCGCTAGGTTCGCCGTGTGACTCCGCGAGCTGCCGCCACCGTGATCCTGATGCGCAACGGCGGTGACGGCCTCGAGCTGCTGATGGTTCAGCGTACCCCGGCGGCGAGATTCATGGCCGCCCACTGGGTCTTCCCGGGTGGCGCCGTCGACGCCGAGGACGGCGAGGGCCAGGCCGGCCTACGGGCGGCGGCCGCGCGCGAGCTCGCGGAGGAGGCGGCGATCGCGCTGGCTCCGGATTGCGCGCTCGTGCCGTTCGCGCGCTGGATCACGCCGACGCAATCGCCGATCCGCTTCGACACCTGGTTCTACCTGGCTGCCGCGCCGGCTGGAGCGCAGCCGCGGGTCGATGGCGTGGAGATCGTGGACTTCCGCTGGCTCACGCCGGCGCAGGGGCTCGGCGCGGGCGCGACGGGCGGCTTCCGGCTGGCCTTCCCGACCGAGCGGCAGCTCGAGCAGCTGAGCGCGTTCGGCTCGGCTGAGCAGGCGCTCGCGTACGCGCGTGAGCGCATCGCTCAGATCCAGCCGATCCAGCCGCGGATCGTCGGCGTCGGCAACGAAGCCCGGATCGTCCTGGACTGAGCGACGTCACAGAGCGGTCAGCCGCGTAACAGAGCCGGCCCACACCCCCACCCCAGCATGGGGGTTACCAGCTCGGACGTTCAGTCCGCTTCCTCGTCGGCGATCACGTGCAGTACCGAGTTGATCAGTGCCAGGTGCGTGAACGCCTGCGGGAAGTTGCCCAGGTGCCGGCCACTGCGGGCGTCGAGCTCCTCGGCGTAGAGCCCGAGCGACGAGGCGTGTGAGAGCAGCCGCTCGCACAGCATCGCGGCGCGCTCCTGCTCGCCGATCTCCGAGAGCGCCGAGACCATCCAGAACGAGCAGATCAGGAAGGTGCCCTCCTCGCCGGAGAGGCCGTCGTCGGTCTCCTCGGTGCGGTAGCGCAGCACCAGGCCGTCCTGGGTCAGCTCGTCGGCGATCGCCAGCACCGTGTTGCGCACGCGCTCGTCGTCGGGCGGCAGGAAGCGGTTGAGAACGATCAGCAGCGTCGAGGCGTCGAGCGCATCTGTGTCGTAGTGCTGGCGGAAGACGCCGCGTTCCGACACGCCCTTGGCGAGGATGTCGTCACGGATCTGGTCGGCCACTCCCTGCCACTCCTCGGCCAGCTCCTCCTCGCCCTCGCGCTCGGCCAGCCGCGCGCCGCGGTCGGCCGCGACCCAGCACATCAGCTTCGAGGACACGTACTGCTTGGGCTCGCCGCGGGCCTCCCAGATGCCCTGGTCGGGCTTGTCCCAGACGGCGATCGCGCACTTGACCTGGTCCTGGATCACGCCCCAGAGTCGCTGCGGGATGTGGCCTCCCGTCTTGGTGTGCAGGTAGATCGAGTCGAGTACCGCGCCGAAGACGTCGTTCTGGCGCTGGTTGTAGGCGCCGTTGCCGATGCGCACCGGATGCGCGCCCTCGTAGCCGCCGAGCCCGTCGAGCGTGGACTCCGCGAGGTCGCGCTCGCCGCCGACGCCCTACATGATCTGCAGGCCGCCGTCGTCGTTGCGGTTGAGGTCGGCCACGAACTGCATGAAGTCGTCGGCCTCCCAGTCGAAGCCGAGCGCGTGCAACCCCCACAGCGTAAAGGTCGCGTCGCGCATCCAGCAGTAGCGATAGTCCCAGTTGCGCTCGCCCTGTGGTGTCTCTGGCAACGAGGTGGTGAGCGCTGCGACCGTCGCTCCGGTGGGCGCGTAGGTGAGGCCCTTGAGCGTCAACGCCGAGCGGTGCAGGTACCCGCGCCAGCGATGGTCGGGGAAGCGGCCGCCCGCGAGCCAGTCGCGCCAGTAGTGCTCGGTGTAGAGCAGCCGTTCCTCCGCGTCCTGAAGGTCGCGGGGACCATCGATGCCGCTCGACCAGCCCAGCGCGACGTAGCGCTTCTCGCCTTCCACGAGCGTGTGGCGGGCGCGGCAGCGGCTGCCCTCGATGCCGAGACGCATGTCCGAGTGCAGCGCGGTCCTGTCCCCGGCAGCACTGGTCGCCTCGGCCGCGCCCCAGTTGCCGTCCTGGACGATCCACTCGGCCGGCTGGCTGCCGTACGCGAACATCGGCTCGCAGATCACCTCGACCTGGACACTGCCCTGAACGCACTCGATCAGACGCACCAGCATGTGGTCGGCGTCCTGGTCGGTGGGCGGCCGTGTGCGCATCTCGTCGCCGTGGTCATGGCCCTCGCGCCAGGGGCCGATCGTAAGGCCGTCACGCACGACCATCCAACCGGACGGCGTGAGCCAGGTCGTCTCGAGCACCATCGTGCCCGGGACGTAGCGCACGGTCAGCGGCACCACCATCCCGTAGGGACCCACACGGAAGGAGCCGGCGCGACGGTCGAGCAGCGCGCCGAACATCGAGGCCGCGTCGAAGCGCGGCGCACCCATCCACTCGACGCTGCCGTCGGGCGCCACAAGGGCGCCCGTGTGGCAGTTCGACAGGAACGCGTATTCGGCGATCGCCGGGAATGGCGACCCGCCGGTCAACGGCTTGTCATGCGGTGGAATCGGGATCGTCGGCGACACGGTCGCCGCGAAAGACTACTGGGCGGTCTACCTGGCGGTCCGCAGCCCCAGGTAACGACCGAGCACCATGAATCCGGTCATGCACGCGGCTGCGTCGAACACACCCCTTGCGATGCCGTCGTACGGGTCGTCAGTAACCGCTCCCGCGGCCCCGAGCGCGACCACGATCGCCGCCGCGACGAGCCACGCGAGCCGAACCGGCGTGAGTCCGGTTGGCGCCCAGGGCCCCAGATCGTCGATCAGGTCGCCGGCCTGCCCAGCCACCTCTGGCCGCAGTCGTGTCCCGGCTCGGACCGAGGGCACAACAGCAGCCAGCGCGAGGAAACCGACGCCCGTCAGAACCCACGCGGTGATTGTCCATGCCACGCCGGCCTGTCGGTGAAAGGCGAGGGCCATGGTCGGCAGCGCGAGCAGCGCGACCGCGCCGCCGGCGATTCCCACGGCGGACCTGCGCGCGAGGACGGTTGCCTCCCGCGCGTTGATCACGGGTTGGCGGCGCAGCCACCATGTCCGGAGCAGCGCCGTCCCGCCAGCGGCCAGGGCGACCTGGCCGGCCAACACCGCGAACATCAGGATCGGCGCGGCCCAGCCGGGAGTTGGCGTGTGATTCTGGGTGGACATCGTGAGCGCGCGCATACGACCAACGGCGAGGAACATCGCTCCAAGCGCAACTGCGACGAACGCGAGCGCCCCGAAGGTGCGAAACGCAGCCGTGCGGGCGAGCCGCGTGCCCAGCTCGTCGGCGAACTGGCGCGCGAGCTCGCGCGGAGCGCCGAGCCTGGCATCGGCGTCCTCGTGCAGGTGGTCGGCGAATTCCGCGATGATCCGCGCACGACGCGCTGACGGGATCCCAGCCGTCTTCAGCTCGGACTCGAGAGCTTCCAGGTAGGTCATGCGAGTACCGCCTCGATCGTGCTCGAAAACAGGAGCCAGCGTTCACGACTGGCGCCTAACTGTCTTTCCCCGCGCTGAGTGATGCTGTAGACGCGCCGGCGCCGGCCGGAGGCCGTTGACCACTCGCTCTTCAGCAGGCCGTCGGCCTCGAGGCGGTGCAGGGCCGGGTAGACCGTGCCCTCGGGCAGCGCGAGGTTCCCGCCGCTGCGTGCCTTGAGCGCCTCGATCACCGCGTAGCCGTGCAGCGGCGCGCGTGAGACGACCGACAGGATCAGGCCGTCGAGGTGTCCTTTGAGCTCTTCCGCTTTCATACCTAGTAATCCTATACCTCGGCATGCTAGGCGTCAAGCGGCTCAATTCGTCGCGACCTTGGTCGAGCGGCTCTCCAGCGCGCTGGCCGGCCTCCCCGCGCGCTATGTGTCGCTGTTGAAGTTCGGCAGGCCCAGCGCGCTAAGCCAGTTGCTCACGTGCTGGTTGAGCACGGCGAACTGATCGGTCCAGATCAGGACTCCCATGCCAATCAGGATCACCCCACCCGTGCCGATCACGATGGGGTAGTGGCGCTTGATCACGTTGAAGGCGGTGGTGGCCTTGCCGAAGGCGAGGCCGGTGATGAGGAATGGGACGCCCAGCCCGAGACAGTAGATCGCGAGCAGAAAGGCGCCGTGGAAGGCGCTCGAGGAGGTCTCGGTCGCGGCGATGATCGCCCCGAGCGTCGGACCCTGGCAGGGCGTCCAGGCGATCGCGAAGGCGACGCCCGTCAGCACCGGGCCCGACTCGCCGGCGCGCTGCATCAGTGACTGCACGCGCCACTCGCGCGCGATCCGGGGGATCAGCGGGCTTAGCACGAACAGCAGCCCCATGACGACGATGATCGCGCCGCAGACCTGTCGCGCGGCACCACCAGTCAGCGCACCGCGCAGCGCCTGCTGGCCGAGCAGCCCGAGGGCGATGAAGATGGCACTGAAGGTGCCGATGAAGGCGAGGCTCGGGGCAATGACCCGCCGCGCCCTGATCTCAGCCGTGTCCTTGATGCCGGTCACGGAAGAGATGTAGCCGGGAACCAGCGGGAGCACGCAGGGCGACAGAAAGCTGATCAGCCCGGCGCCAAAGGCGACCGGGATTCCGATACCTGCCGTTGCATCCATCGCGTTTTCAGAGTACTGGGGAGCGTTTCAGAGTACTGGGGGGTTATCAGAGGGCCGCCGCGCCTCTATTAACCATGACCGATGCGCGATCGAGCGGGAGCGAGGGGCCAAATACATCCGAGAGCATGTATCTGGCCCACCGGATTGCTGGACGTTGGGCGCCGACGAGGGACGCCGGGCGCCGACGAGGGACCTGGGCCGCCGACGGGAGACCCTGGGCGCCGACGAGGGACCTGGGCCGCCGACGAGAGACCCTGGGCGCTGGCGGGGGCGGGGATCAACCCCCACCCCCGCGTTCCACGCCTGGTGGTAGACGGCGCTCAGACGCGAGCTTCTCCAGGTGCGCCTCGAGCGTGATCGCCGCCGCCGGCCGCAGGTGTTCCGGCGCGTCAGCCCACGCGGCATCGAGCAGATCGTGAATCGTGCGCTTGCCAGAGGCAAGCGCGGTGACGAGGGCCGTTTCCCGGGCCAGGCGATGGTCGATGTACGCGCTGAGCTGGGCGGCCGGATCGTCAACCACCGGCCCATGCCCGGGCGCGATCAGCGACAGGTGCCGCGCCTGCAGGAGCCGCAGCGAGCCGAGGTACTCGCCGAGCTGTCCGGAGACGAACACGCTGCCTTCGCCGAGCACCGCGTCGCCGGTGAAGGCGAGGTCACCGGCCACGAACACCAGGTGATCGGGAGTGTGCCCGGGTGAGGCGACCACCTCGAACGGGCCGTAGCGCTCGCCGTCCTGCAGCAGCGTCGTGACCGCGCATACGCTCCCGTCGGCGAGTCCGCCCGCACTCGTGACGGAAGCACCAGCAGCGGCGAGCGGGACCGGGGAAAACCGCGCAACGATCTCTGGAACCGCCGCGGCGTGGTCGGGGTGATCGTGGGTCAGCAGCACGGCGCCGAGACCGCCGCGCTCATCGATCTCCTCGCTGATCGCGTCGAGGTGTTCGGGCAATGCGGGGCCGGGGTCGATCAGCCAGGAGGGCTCGCGTCCGTAGATCCAGGTGTTGGTGCCGCTGAGCGTCAGCGGTCCGGGATTGTTCGCGCGGATGCCGACGGCGTCGTACCCGGGGAACTCCAGTCGACCCATGGGCGCAGGATGACACGATGTGTTCGTGGCGGCGGATACGAAGCGGGAGGCGGCGGCCCACGCCCTGGGTCTGGATGACGCCAAGGCAACCCGCAACCTCAAGCATGGCCTGGCCTCGCTGGCAGTGCTGATCGCGATGGCGACCGGGCTGTTCCTGGCCGTGCCGAGCCTGCACGACGTGTCTCACGAGATCCTGCGGATGGGGATCGGCTGGGTGCTGATCGCGATCGGCCTGGAGATTCTCTCGTGCGTTGGCTACGTGGTCGTCTTCCTGTTGGTGTTCGACCGCGCGCCACGGCGCTTCGGCACGCGCGTGGCGCTCAGCGAACTCGCGTTCGGCGCCGCGGTCGCGCTCGGCGGCGCGGGCAGCGTCGCGGTCGGCGCCTGGCTGCTGATCGAGCGCGGCGCCCGCCCGGGACCGGTCGCCGAGCGCTCTGCCGTGCTGTTCCTGCTGACCAGCGGCATCAACGTGATCACGCTGGCGCTCGCCGGGCTAGGACTGTGGGTCGGCATCCTGCCAGGCAACAACGACCTGCTGCTCAGCCTCGTGCCAGGCGCGGTCGGCGTCGCCATCTTCGTCGGCTTCCTGATGCTCCCATGGTTCAACGACCGGCTGATCGTGAACCGCTTCGAGGGGCGTGCCGCCACCTGGGCCGCCGCCATGTCCGAAACGATCCGCGCCAGCCGCCGTGAGCTGTTCAGCTTCGACTGGCGCCTGCTTGGCGCGTTCGCCTATCTGTGGTTCGACATCGCGGTGCTGTGGGTGTGCTTCAAGGCGCTCGGCTTCGACGCACCGGTCGCTTCGCTGGTGCTCGCCTACCAGATCGGCTACCTCTCGAACCTGATCCCGATCCCGGGTGGCATCGGGGTGCTCGACGGCAGCCTGGTCGGCATGCTCGTGCTCTACGGCTTCAACGACACGATGTCCACCTCGGCGACGATCGTCTACCACGCGATCTCGCTGTGGGTGCCCGCCACGTGGGGCACGATCGCCTTCCTGCTGCTGCGTCGCACCCGCAATCAACCGGTGCACTGGCTACCGGAGCGAGTGCGCCGCGGCTCGGCCTAGCGACGAGCAGCGGCTGACGCATAAGCGTTTCCGAACGATTCACCCTCTAAGGTGTCCGGAATCGTCGAGCCAGCTTCACCCGGATCCGTCCTCTCCCTGATCAGATCAGGGAAGGCGACAACCCGCAACGAACTCGCCGAGCGCCTGGGTGTCGCCCGCTCGACGGTTGTGCAACGCCTTGGCGTGCTCACAGACGCCCGCCTGGTGCGCGTCGCCGGCGATGCCCAGTCCAGCGGCGGCCGTCCCGCCTCGATGTTCGCCTTCGACGAGAGCGCCGGCGTGGTGGTCGTCGGCGACCTCGGGCAGACGGGATGTCACCTGGCCGTCTGTGACCTGGGTGCACGTCCGCTGAACGAGCTCACCGCCTCGTTGCAGATCGAGCAGGGCCCGAGGGTCGTGCTCGAGTGGGTCAAGGCCCGCTTCTCGGAGCTGCTTGCGCAGATCGACCGCGACTGGAGCGACGTGCTCGGTGTCGGCATCGGGCTGCCCGGCCCGGTGGACTTCGAGACCGGGCGCCCCGTCAGCCCGCCGGCGATGCCGGGCTGGGACGGAGCCGACGTGCCCAGCATATTCGCCGACATCACCGACTCACCCGTGCTCGCCGACAACGACGCGCGCATCATGGCGCTCGGCGAGCACCGTGCCGCGCGGCGCGGCGACAACCATATGATCTTCGTGAAGATCGGCAGCGGTATCGGCGCGGGGCTGATTGCCTATGGCAGGGTGCTGCGCGGCGAGCGCGGCGCCGCCGGCGACATCGGCCACATCGTCGTCGACCCCGACGCGACCGAGGTCTGCCGCTGCGGCAACGTCGGCTGCCTGGACGCGGTCGCCGGCGGCTGGGCGATCGCGCGGCGCCTCGGCGAGCTCGCGCCGACGCCGCCCGACGTCGTCCGCCTCGCCCAGGAGGGCCATCCCGACGCCACCAGGGAGGTGCGCCGCAGCGGCCGGCTTGTCGGCTCCGCGCTCGCGGACGCCGTCAACCTGCTCAACCCGACCTCGGTCGTGATC
>JBOGYJ010000180.1:0-11088 GCA_050696795.1 Solirubrobacteraceae bacterium
GACGCGCCATACTGGTAGGCGTGACGTCAGCGCTCTTCAGCGAGTCGCTTGCGCCGCTGCGAGCGAACCCGTCCACTTCCGCGGTGCTGCTCGACATCGACGGCACCCTCGCCCCGATCGTCGAGCACGCGGCGGATGCCAGCGTCCCGGAATCCACCCGGCAGCTGATCATCGCGATCTCGCGGCGCTACGCGCAGGTCGCCTGCATCAGCGGTCGCCGGGCATCGGAGGCACGGGCGATGGTCTCCGTCGGCACGATCGCCTACCTCGGCTCGCACGGAGCAGAGCTTCTGCGCTCGGGCTGGACCGAGGCACAGATCGATCCGGCGCTCTCGGAGTGGGCCCCGCGGCTCGACGAGTTCAGGCGCGAGTCCGACACTCCCGAGCTGCGCCGGCGTCGCGTGCGGATCGAGGACAAGGGCCCGATCATCGCCTACCACTGGCGGGGCGCGGTCGATGAGCAGGACGCGCGCGCGGCGATCGACACGATTGCGGCCCACGCCCAGGAGTCTGGCCTCGACGTGCACTGGGGTCGCAAGGTCATGGAGGTGCGGCCGCCGGTGCGGATCGACAAGGGACTGGGCGTGCGCACCGTGCTGGGCGGCCGCAGCTTCTCCGCGGCGCTCTACGTCGGCGACGACACGACCGACCTCGACGCCTTCCACGCGCTGCGCGATCTCGTCAAGGAGGGGACCGTCGAGCGCGCGATCTGTGCCGGCGTGCACTCGGGCGACGGACCACCGGCGATCGAGGATGAGGCTGACGTGGTGGTCGCCGGGACTCAGGGAGTGCGGGAGCTCTTGGCCGCGCTGGTGGCCGAGTAGCTGCCGTTCATGGCATGCGGTTCACCGAGCTCCTGCGAACTACCGTCGTGCTCTGCGCGGCGGCGGCGACGCTGCTCGCCGCCGTGACCGTCGCGGGCGCCAACGAGAAGGGCAACGTGCTGCTGGTGCCCGTCACGGCCGGCTGGTGGGTGATCGCCGCGATCGCCGGCGTCAGCATCGGGCGTCGGAACGCGACCTCGCGTCAGATCGCGATCCTGCTCGCCACCGCCCGGACGCAGGCAATGCTTCCCGAGATCAACCCCGGACGCATCGTCCTGAACCGGCTGTGGCCGATCATCGTCTGCACGATCGGCGCCGGTGCGGTCGCGTTCGTATACCCACAGGTGCCGGCGATTGCGACCGGCTTCGCGATCATCTGGGCTCTGGCCTGGCGGCGACAGTCCGCGGCGGTGACCGCGATCGAGGAGCGTGACGGCGCGCGGTTCTACGTGGAGCACACCTCGCCGCTGCGGCCGATCAAGCTGGTGCGCACCCACGGCTTCCGTACGAACCTGACCGAGATCGCCCAGGCCAAGCGCGCGACCCCGGCCGCCGGGCGGCATGCCTGAGGCCAGCCGCGGATGCCGCCGATCGCCTACATTCCCAGCCCGTCGAGCAGCGGCTTCTCACTCGGGCCGCTGTATTTCCATGCCTACGGGATCTGCTACGTCTTCGCCGTGGCGGCCGCGATCTACATCTCCCGCCGGCGCTGGGCCCGTCGCGGCGGTGACCCGGACATCGTCTACACCGTCGCTTGGTGGGGGTTCCCCGCCGGCCTGATCGGCGGGCGGATCTACTTCGACATCACGACGCCGAGCCAGATGCCGCACCAGTGGTGGGGGCCGTTCGCGATCTGGGACGGTGGCCTCGGGATCTGGGGCGGGATCGCGCTGGGAGCCGCCGTCGGCATCTGGTACCTGCGCCGGCAGCTGGGCTGGTCCGACGTCTACCGCTTCATCAACGCGGCGACACCGGGACTGCTGGTCGCGCAGGCGATCGGGCGCATCGGCAACTACTTCAATCAGGAGCTGTTCGGCAAGCCCTCGACACTGCCGTGGGCGCTCAAGGTCTCAGCCGCCCATCGTCCGCCCGGCTACGCCCACTACGCGACCTTTCAGCCCACCTTTCTCTACGAGATCATCTGGAACCTGCTGCTGGCGGCCGCGCTGGTGTGGCTGGACAACCGCCGCAGGGTGAGACCACCGGGCCTGTTCCCGCTCTACGTCGCGGGCTACTCGGCCTTCCGCATCTTCGAGGAGACGCTGCGCATCGACTACTCGCAGCACATCCTCGGCATGCGCCTGAACTTCTGGGTGGCGCTGATCGGAACCGTCGGCGGCCTGGCCTGGTTCGCGAGGATTCAGTTCGCTAAGCCTGGTGGCGGCCCCGCTGGGCCGCCACCTCCTCCCACCCCTGCGTATTCGCGATCTGAGACGGCGTGAGCCAGGCGCGACGCGCGGTCGCGATCCCGTAGCGCACCACCTCGAAGCCGCTGGTGCGGTGGGCGTCGCAGTTGATCACGAGCGCGATCCCGGCGGCGGCCGCGTCGCGCGCGTGCAGCTCGTTGAGATCCCGGCGGTCCGGGTTGGCGTTGATCTCGAGCATCGTGCCGGTGCGGGCCGCGGACTCGAGCACCGCCTCGAAGTCGAACTCGTAGGCCGGCCGCTGCAGGATCTTGCGTCCGCTCAGGTGGCCGATGCAGTCGACGTATGGGTGCTCGATCGCGCGCACGATGCGGGCGGTCATCTCCTTGCGCGGCATGCGGAACGAGGTGTGCACGCTGGCCACGATCCAGTCGAGCTCCGCCAGCACCTCGTCCGCGTAGTCGAGTGAGCCGTCGGGCAGGACGTTGACCTCCGATCCGATCAGCAGCGTGAAGTTCTCGAGCGTCGCATCGACCTCGCGCACGCGCTCGATCTGGCGCCTGAGCTCCTCCGCCGAGACGTCCGCGCCGAAGCCCATCGACGCCGAGTGGTCGGTGATCACGAGGTACTCGTAGCCCGCCCCGATCGCGGCCTGCGCCATCTCCTCGATCGAGGCGGTGCCGTCCGAGGCGGTCGTGTGGCAGTGCAGGTCGCCCTTCAGATCCGTCGCGGTCACGAGCTCCGGCAATGCGTGCTCGAGTGCCGCCGCGAGCTCGCCGCGGTCCTCGCGCAGCTCGGGCTCGATGTAGTCCATGCCGAGCAAGGCATAGACCTCCACCTCGGTCGCGCAGCGGTGTGTGACGCCCGTGGCGTCGTCGAGCACGCCGTACTCCGAGATGTGCATCCCGCGCCGCACGGCGAGGTCGCGCAGCGCGACGTTGTGCTGCTTGGAGCCCGTCAGGTGCTGGAGCACATTCCCGAACTGGTCGGGTTCGACGATCCGCACGTCTACGTTGATCGCGCTGTGGGTTCGTATCCGCACCGCGTTGGCGCCCGGCGTGGATGCGGCTTCGACCTGCGGCAGTCCCGCCACGGCCGCCGCCAGCGCGCCCGGGTCGCTGGCCGTCGCGACGATGTCCAGGTCCTTGACGCTCTCGGCCATGCGTCGCGCGGAGCCGGCGAGCTCGGCGCGCTCGGTCACCGCGAGCGCACGGATCTCCGCCAGCAGCTCCTCGCCCACCGCGAGTGCCCGGCTGAGCACGATGCGCTGGGCCGGTCCGGCCTGCGCGTATTCCGCGACGGCCTCGACCAGCGCCTGCTCGGCCTTGGGGCCGAAGCCCTTGAGCTCGCTGATGCGGCCCGCGCTCGCCGCCTCCCGTAGCGCCTGCAGCGAGTCGACGCCGAGCTCCTCGTAGAGCCGGCGCGCGCGCTTGGGCCCGAGCCCCGGGAGCTTGGTCATCTCGACAAGGCCGGGAGGGAACTTGGAGCGCAGCTTCACCAGCGCGGGGATCTCGCCCGTGCTCGCCAGTGCGACGATCTTATCCTGGAGCGTGGCACCGATTCCCGGAAGCTTGGTCGCCTGCCCGTCGAGTGCGAGCTGCGCCACCTGCTTGGACGCCTCGCGCACGGCGCGCGCGCCGTTGCGGTAGGCGACGATCCGGTGAATCGTCGCGCCGTCGAGCTCGTAGAGATCGCCGAGCTCGTCGAACGCCGCGGCGATCTCGCTGTTGGTCGGGGCGCTGTTGCCTGTCTCAGCCACTGATCCTGAGTGTGCCGCGTCAGGCGGCGCGCTTTGGTCCCCTGTACTCGTAGCCCGTCGGGTCGAGCGCGGCCAGGAAGCGGTCGGCCAGGCGCGGCTCGCAGCCCAGATCCTCACGGCGCTCCTTGCGCGCGATCGCCGCCCGCACCAGCCGGCCACCGACGTAGCGGATCGGCTCGGGTGGCATCAGCCTGGCCGGCACCGAGCGCAGCGCGCCGGGCAGGCCGGCGCTACCGCCATCGGCGACGAGTTCCGCCAGGATCTCGCCGGCCAGCCGTGAGGGACCCACGCCGTCTCCCGAGAAGCCGGCGCAGACCAGCACGCTGGGCGCCTCGCGCAGGCGCACGAAGAACGGCAGCCCACTCAGCGAGTAGTCGATCGGCCCGCTCCAGCGTTCGGCCACGGGCAGATCCCAGAGTGCCGGATAGGTGCGTAGCAGTTGGCTGCGGATCGCCGGCTCACGGCGCCCCGGATGATCGAAGCGGGCGGTGATGTTGTGGTCGTAGGCGAGCGCTCCACCGCCCTTGCCGAAGATGATCCGACCCTCGGCGGTCGCGTGGTAGTAGTTGACGAGCCGGCGGCCGTCGGAGATGCAGACCCCCGTCCGGATTCCGGCTTCGGCCAGGCGCTCCGGGGCAGCCTCGGTGGCGATCACGTCGCTGGCGACGACCACCAGACCGGCCCCGATCTCCTTGATCTGGGCGGCCCACGCGTTGACGGCGAGGACTACCTGGTCGGTGAGGATCGAGCCGCGCTCGAGTACGACTCTGGTGTGCGGCCCGTACTCGATCGCACGCACCTGCGAGCGCTCGTGGATCTGCACGCCGGCCTCGCGCGCGGCACGCGCCAGCTCGCGCGCCAGCTTCGCGGGCTGGACCGAGGCGGACACCGGCTCGAACAGTCCGTCGAGGTGCTGCTGTGAGCCGCTCAGCTCGGTGAGCTCCTGACGCGTCAGCTGCTGGTAGGGGCGCGCCCCGAACTGATCGAGCAGGCGCACCGTCTGCGCCCAGCCACCCACCTGCGAGGGGTTGGTTGCCGCCCACACCCAGCCGTTCATGGAGAAGGCGTCGTCGATCCCGCGTGCGTGGCAGAACTCGGCGATGTTCCGCACCGCCTGCTCGGCGCGCCGCGCGAGCGCGATCGCGGCCTCGGGACCGCAGAGCGAGACCAGATGCTCGAAGTGAGCCCACCAGGTCAGTGCGAAGCCACCGTTGCGGCCGCTCGCGCCGGCGCCGCAGAGGTCAGCCTCGACCAGCGCGACCTCGGTCCCCGGCGCCCGGCGCTTGAGCTCCAGCGCGGTCCAGAGTCCGGTGAAGCCGCCGCCGATGATGCAGACGTCGGTCTTGGCCTGGCCCTGGAAGGTTGGGTTGTCGTATGGCTCCTGGCCGGCGAGCGCCTGCGCCAGCCAGAGCGAGCGGCCGCCGTGCGTGCGCACGCGGCGGCCGGACAGTGCGACGATTCCAGATGCTGGGGTCCTCGAGCCGATCACGGTGACAGGATACGTCCACGGGGCCGTCCGACTTGGCGCGTTAGCCTGGGCGCGCCCCGCCATTGCGGCGTAACGCAGCGGAAGGCGCCGCTATACTTTTTGAAGTAACCAATTGATCTTAGAGGAGCCGTGATGGCGGGCAACGTTTCCGAGGTAACCGATAACAACTTCCAGGCCGAGGTGCTCGAGTCCGACGTCCCGGTGCTGGTCGACTTCTGGGCTCCCTGGTGCGGTCCCTGCCGGATGGTCAGTCCCGTGGTCGAGGAGATCGCGACCGAGAAGGCCGGTCAGCTGAAGGTCTCGAAGATCAACACCGACGAGAACCAGCAGACCGCGATCCAGTACAACGTGCTTTCGATCCCCACCCTGATCGTCTTCAAGAACGGCCAGGAGGTCAAGCGCGTCACCGGCGCCTATCCCAAGAAGCGGCTCGAGGCCGAGATCGAGCCGGCGCTCGCCTGACCCGGCGGTGCGCGTCAGGAGGCGCGTGGCTCTGGCTCCCTTCGCGAACCTCGCCCGCCGACTCCCGTGGAATCACACATCAAGCGGTGACGGCCGCCGCCGGTCTTCCCGCTCCCCGAACGGGGATGTGTGCTCGGGGAGCGGGAACACCGGCGACGGCATGCTGCTCGAGGACGCTGACCAGCGCGGCGGTGCTGTGGAACGGATCGGCGATCACCCGCCGGTCCCCGTCGACGTTGGCGGCTGCCCATAGCTCATCGCTGACTTCGGCGATCAGTACGCGGCCGCTAAGCGGGGGCTGGGAGTCGAACGACGCCAGCCGTCGCAGCGCCACCTCGTCGTCCGGGTAGGCGATCCGGATCGTGAAGGCAAGGCCGTGATCGAGCGGCGACGGGAGGTGCGCGAGCGGCTGGCGCTTGTGCCAGTTGTTTACGCGAGGTAGCATCTTGAACTACATGATGCCCGCCCAGATGGTGTAGTCAATGTCATACAAGTTGGACTTGTCTCGGCTACAACGTGATTCAGAGCAGTCGATCACCGCGCAGCTTGTTGAGCTTGTGCGCAGCGCCATCGAGGATGGGAGCCTGCCGCCGGGCGCCAAGTTGCCGACAACCCGAGCGCTGGCGGAGGACGCCGGGGTAAACCATCTCACGGTCGTGCGGGCCTACAAGCGCCTCGCCGGGGAGGGCTTCGTCACCGCCTCGCGCGGACGCGGCACGTTCGTGCGGCAGGCGCCGCCCACCGTGGCCTCCAGCGACGGGCGCTGGCAGCACGCCGTCCTGCCGCCCGCAGACCGCAGCTACATCCGTCAGGTCGTGGCCGACACCTGGCGTATCACCGACGACGACGATCACATCAACCTCGCGATCGGCTGGGCCTCGCCAGAGCTGTTGCCTGTGCGGGAGCTGGCGCGGATCAGCCGCGAAGTGTTCGCGGACGCTGGCTCGGACGCCCTGGCCTACGGCGATCCCGACGGCCTTTGGGAGCTGCGCCAACAGATAGCCCAGCGCGGTACGGAGGCAGGCTTTGCGCGCGACGCCGATGAGGTCGTGGTAACCAGCGGCGGCCGTCAGGCGATCCACCTCGTGACCCGAGCGATCGTCAGGCCGGGCGACGTGGTGGTGACAGAGTCGCCCACGTACATGGGCTCGCTGCTCTCGCTGCAGGATTCGGGGGCGCGTGTCCTGGGGATTCCCTACGGCACCGAGGGCCTCGACGTCGACGCGCTCGAGCAGATCCTCGCGCGCCACGAGGTGAAGCTCGTCGCGGTCCAGGGCGGCTCGCAGAACCCCACAGGTCAGGACATGAGCCCTGAGCGTGCCGGGCGCCTGCTGGAGCTGGCGCGCGAACGTTCCTTCTTCGTCATGGAGGACGGCGTCTACTCCACGATTCGCTTCGGCTCGGGGTCGCCACGGCGGATGCGCCTGAGCGCCCCCGACCACGTCGTCTACGTCGATTCGCTCTCGAAGACGATCGGCGGCGGCCTGCGCCTGGGCTGGATCGCCGCAAGCGGTGAGATTCGGCGACGGCTCACGGAGCTGAAGCTGGCCACCGACTACCACACGCCGGTGCTCACCCAGCACCTCGCCGCGCGCTGGCTGTCGAGCGGTGCGCACGAGCGTCATCTGACGCACGTCAGCGCCATCTACGCGAGGCGCGCCGAGGCGATGCTCGGCTCGATCGAGCAACGCCTCGGCGATGAGGTCCTGCTCACCCCGCCCAAGGGCGGCCATCACCTCTGGATCACGTTCCGCCGCCCGATCGAGGAGCGCGTGCTGATCGCCGAGTCCTTGCGCCAGGGCGTCTCATTCACCCCGGGCGGCGCGACCACGGTCGACGGCGACGGCCTCACCGGGCTGCGGCTGTCCTTCGCGCTGCTCGACGAGGAGCGGATCGACGAGGGCGTGCGGCGTCTGGCGGCTGCGGTGCGGGCGGTGCGGCGGGCGGCCGGCGCCGGTCCGCGCGTGGCCCCGGCGCTCAGCTGAACCGCACCGCCCGCAAGCGCAGCCGCTGTCCCGGCTGTCGCGCTCGCCCGGGAACGTCCCGCTCGCCGGCTCCTGCTCTCCGGCCGGCGTCGTCCTACGGCGTAGCACTGCTCGGGGTGAGCTCGGCAAGCACTTCGTATGAGCCGTCGAGCAGGACGGTGGTGACGTGTGGCGTGATCAGGTCGGCGGCGTCGCCGGAGATGCCTGCTTGGGTGGCTCGTAGCTCGTCGGCGGATCCCTCGAAGAGGCCGAACGAGACAACGATGTCGGGATCGGTGAGGTCGCGGGCTTGGTAGATGTGACTCCAGCGACGAACTTGATCGTGGGTCGTGTAGGTTGCGTCCCAGGCGGCGCGGAACTCGTCATAGGCGCCGGGGTTGAGGCGGCGAGCGGTCAGTGTGCAGATCATGGAAAACTCCGGTTTTGTAGAGGTTGGCTGGTTGGTTTGGTTGGCGCCCGAGGGTCGACGCGGAAGGCGTCGCGATCGGTTCAGTAGCTGAAGACGGTCGTCTGGTCCTCCGCGATCCAGTCGAGCAGTGGGGTGGCGCCGCCGAGTCGCGCGTTCGCGACCAGGGCGGTCTCATCGAGCTGGCGTGCGGTGAAGCAGATCGGGCAGGCGATCAGCTCGCCACCACCCTCGCCGTACTGCATGAACAGCCGCTCCAGGGGCGGGCAGCCGTCGCATGCGACGCCCTTGGCGTGGCCGGGCAGCGCGAGCCGGACAGCATCCTTGGTCAGGAACATCGCGGTCGGCTTGCCCTTGGCAACGGCAGCGGTGCCTATGAGGAATGCGATCGTGACCCGCTCGGGATCCTCGAGGCCCGTTGCCAGGTTGACCAGCATCTTGTTTGCCATGGTTTCCTCGGTCGGTGGTGGTTGTGAGAGCGCGTGAGCGATCAGATCCTGGCTATGCCTCCACTGGCTCTGGGTCGGGCCGCACGATCACGGTGTCGACGATCGGGATGACCTCGTCGACGGCGAGCTCGGCCAGTAACGCGTGCGTGCGGATCGCTTCCGGGCTCACGGCCTGGTAGATGCAGACGGTGCCGAGTGCGCCGCCGCCCTCGTCGAGCACGTAACTGCGGATCCAACGAACCTCGTCGCCCATCCGCTCGTCGGCGATCTTCACCGACCGGGCCGCGGCGGCGTCCAGTTCCTCGGCTGACTGCCAGCCACCTCGTCTGAGAATTGCGTACAGCTCCATCGTTACCTCCTGATCGCTGTGTTGCCTTGTGCAGCGCACCGTACGCAGCAGCCTCCGACTCGCCATCGGGAACACTCCCTATCTCTAGCTGCGCCTCATGCGCCGCTAGGGTTCGGCGCGTGGAGGCCGAGACCGGCGAGGAGCCGACGCAGGGCGGATCATCTGAAGAGCTGCGACCGCGGCTCGTGGAAGTCGTCGCGGCGTTCTCGTTGGCCGCGGATCTCGGGCTCGGCCAACCGATGGACCATGGGATGCGCGCCTGCATCATCGCTGTGCGGCTGGCGACCGCGCTCGGGCTCGATACCCCGGCGCGCGATGATGTCTACTGGGTCAGCCTGCTGGGGATGGTCGGCTGCACGGCTGACTCCTACGAGTTGCGCCAGATCTTCGGCGACGACCTGGCGTTGCGAGCCGGCATGTTCCAGGCCGGGCCGTCCGAGCTCTCGATCGCCGGCTACTTCCTCTCCCGAGCGGGTTCGGACGGTGGCCCTGGACGGCGCGCCAGCGCGAGCGCGCGCCTGCTCGTGACCGGCATGCGATCTGTGGTCGAGTCGTTGACGACGCACTGCACGGTCACCGGTCGGCTGGCGGAGCAGCTCGGTTTCGGTGCCGGTGTTTGCGATCCGCTCCGGCACACGTTCGCGCGCTGGGACGGCAAGGGTGTGCCGCGCGGTCTGTCGGGCGATGCGATCGAGCTCGCCGCCCGCGTGTTCGTCGTCGCCAACTACGTCGAGGTCGAGCACCGCTCCCATGGCGTCGAGGCGGCAGTCACGTGCGCTCGCAGATTCTCGGGATCGCTCTTGGACCCGCAGGTCGTCGGAGCCCTCGTCGCCAACGCCCACGAGATCCTCGACGGCCTGGACGAACATAGCTGGGACGCGGTGATCGCAACTGAGCCCGGTACGCGTCCACGCCTGTTCGGCTCGCAGCTCGACGCGGCGCTGGCGGCACTCGGGGACTTCGCCGATCTGAAATCGCCCTGGTTCAGCGGTCACTCGCGCCGCGTCGCGCAGCTTGCGGCATCAGCTGCCTGCGGGCTGCGGCTGCCGCAGGCCGAGATCATCCGGCTGCGACGGGCCGCGCTCGTCCACGCGCTCGGCCGCGCCGGCGTCCCCAACACGATCTGGGACAAGCGCGGCGCACTCACGCCAAGCGAGCGGGAGTGGATGCAGCTCTACGCCTACTACACCGACCGGATCCTGCGCCGTGGCAACCTCGCCGGCCTCGCGGAGCTCGCGTCAGGCACCCACGAGCGGCTCGATGGCAGCGGCTACCCGCGCGGCCTCGCCGGCACCGCCATCTCCCAGCCGGCCCGGCTGCTCGCCGCGGCAGACGTCTATGACGCGCTCACCGATGCCCGACCGCACCGCCCAGCGTTCCCGATCGAGCAGGCCGCGACAGAGCTACGAGAACAGGCGCGAGCGGGCCAGCTCGACGGTGACTCGGTCGACGCAGTCCTCGCGGTCGCCGGACACGGCTCGCCGAAGCGATCGACTGCACCCGCGAACCTCACGCCGCGAGAGCTCGAGGTCCTCAAGCTGATCGCGATCGGGCACACCACCGCTCAGGTCGCGCAGGCGCTTGGCATCTCGCCGAAGACCGCCGACCACCACATCCAGCACATCTACGCGAAGATCGGCGCCTCCAACCGCTCCATCGCAACGCTGTTCGCGATGCAGCACGGGCTCATCTGACACTGCGCTCAGCTGAGCGACAGGGTCTCGAAGCGCAGCTGTTGACCGGGCCGCAGCTGCGCGGCGAGCGGCAGGTCGTTGCTGTGGACCACGGCGATCACCGGGTAGCCGCCCGTCGTCGGGTGATCGGCCAGCAGCAGGATCGGCCGCCCGTCCGTCGGCACCTGAATCGCGCCGGGCACGAGACCCTCTGAGAGCAGCTCGCCGGCCGTGGCGCGCGCGAGCTCCGGCCCGCGCAGGCGCATTCCGACCCGATTGGACGCCTGGTCGATCGTGAACGGCTCGCGGACTAAGCGCTCGATCGACC
>JBOGYJ010000181.1:0-3811 GCA_050696795.1 Solirubrobacteraceae bacterium
CGGTGCCTCGAGCGGCTCGCCGGGGACGGTGCGCTCGCCGCCCGGGCGGACACGCGCGCCGTTGGTTCAGCGGCGGAGTGGCGGCGCAAGCGATCGGTCTACGACATCACCCCGGCGGGTGAGCGCGTAGAACGACTCCTCGCCGAGCTCGACGCGCTCGGGGAGGAGATCGGCGCACTGGAATCCGGCCGCCTGCTCGCGATCCGGGACGCGCTTGCGCGGATCGCGGCCGGCCTGCGGGAACACGGCACGCCCGGCGCTGACCGATCGGCGATCGCCCGGCGCCTCGGCGACGATCTCGAGGCGGTTGCCGAATCGGTCTCGGCACTTCGGCAGGGTGCTACCGACTTCATGACCCAGCTGCAGAAGTTCACGGCGTCTGATCGCGTGAGCAGCTCCGAGTTCGTTGCGCAACAGGATCTCATCGTCGCCTATCTTCAGGGGTTCCATCGCGATCTGCGCCGCCACGCCGGGCCGATCTTCGACTCGATTGCGGAGATCGAGGAACTCGGGTCCGCGCGTCTGGTCGATCTCGTCATGGATGTCCGGGAGCTACCGCCGGCGATCGGCGATCTGACACCCGAGCAGCTCGCCGTTCAGGCGCGCGCCGCCCTGCTCGCCCGCTGGCATGGAGTGCGCGCATGGTTTGGCGAACCTGGGTCGACGGATGCTCCGTGGGCGCTGCTGACAGGCAAGCTGCTCGACGCCATCCGCGCGATCATCGACATTGCCGAGCGCCTGATCGACCGGGCAGCCGGCCGGCGCGATCGCGTCGCCGCTTGGGATGCGCTGGCGCAGCTTGTCGCTCGCGCCGACGCGGCTGCCGCTCCTGCATGTCTCGCCGTCGCGACCGGCCTGCGGGCGCCGCGGCACGTGGCCGGTCAGAACCCCGACGCAGATCAGCTCGAGCACGCGGGCTCGACTGCCTGGCGCGATGCCCCCGCGATTACGGTCGCCGCGCACCTGCGCACGCCTGGAACGCGTATGCCCGGTTCGGGCACGCCAGCGCGGCTCGCTGGCAACGCCGGCCTGGCGGATCGTGTGCGCGCCCGCCAGGCTGCAGAACATGCTCAGCTCGCGCGTCTGCTCGCGCGCCTGCGCAGTGGCGAGACCTTGAGGATGTGCGACCTTCACAGGTTGCACCCGGTCGAGCTCGAGCACCTGCTCGCTCTGCTCTCGCGAGCGTTCGCGCAGCGGCGTGAAGCCGACGGCACGCGGCGCGCTACATCGTCTGACGGTCGCCTGCGCCTGCGGCTGATTCCGCCAGCCGACGGTTCGCGCACGACGATCGACGCCGAGCACGGCCGGCTTGACTGTCCCGACTACGCGATAGAGATCCTCGCGTGAGCATCGATCCAGTCGCCGCGGCAGCCACCGAGGAGCGCGAGCGCGCCACTCGGGCACTGCTCGAGCGTCAGCTGTTGACCCCGCGCGATCCGGAGTTCGCGCTCGCGCGCCGCCATCGCGACCAGCTCGCCGCGACCCTGCGCGACCAGCTTGGCGCGACGCTCACCGTAACTGCCGACACCGCCCACCTCGCCAAGCGCGTCACGCTCGCCGGTGCGCGACCCCTGCGGCTCCGGCCACGCAACGCCAGCGAGCGGTCAAGGCCGATCGACGAACGCCGCCAGCTCGACGCGCAGTCCAGCCTTCTCACCTGCCTGGTCGCCGGCGTACTAGAGCGTCGCGGTTGGACGCAGGCCCCGCTTGGCGCGCTCGCCGAGGAAGTCCTAACGCACGCGCGTGGTCTCGACATCGCGCTCGATTGGCGCTCACGTGCGGACAGGATCGCGCTCGCCGACGCGATCGAGTTCCTCGCTGGTATGGGCGTACTCGAGCTCCGCTCCGGTGTCGCGGGCGAGCTCGAGAGCGACGATGAGGCGTTCTACGACGTCCACCGGCGACGCCTTGCGCTGCTGCTGGTCGACCCCGTGCGGTGTGCCGAAGCGACCGCTCCGGGCGATCTCGAGCAACCGGATCGCGAGGGTGGTGACCTCGCGCATCGTGCCCGGACGCGCCGCCTCGTGCGCGCGCTCGTCGAGGACCCAGTGCTCTACCTCGAGGATCTGGGCGACGAGGACCGCCTCTACTTCCTCGCGCAGCGCGCGAGGCTCGAGGGCATCGCTCAGTCGATCACCGGCCTCGAGGTCGAGCGTCGCCAGGAGGGCACCGCGCTGATCTGTGCCAGACGCGAGCTCACCGACCGGCCGTTTCCCGCGCGCGGGAACGTCAAGCAGCTGGCGCTGCTGCTGCTGCCGGAACTGTGTTCGCGCGCCGGAGATCCGGGAACGAGCATCGCTGGCGCCGAGGTGAATGGGCTGGTGCGCGAACTGGTGGGCCGCCACGGCGAGCACTGGTCAAGCTGGGACGCCGCCGACACCGATGCGATTGCTCGGGCGGGCGCTGCCGCGACCGCCGTGCTGATTGACCACCGGCTCGTGGCGTGCGATGCCGGCGGCGACGCGCTGCGGGTGCTGCCGCTTGCTCACCGCTACCGCGAAGCGGTCGGTCGCCGGACCGCTGCCCCGGCGCAACTGGAGCTTGTATGACGCCGAGCAGATTCCGTCCGCACCGTCTGGGGATCGTCGGTCTGTACGAGTACGCCGACCAGACGTTCGACGTCGAAGACGGCCGGCTCGCGCTTCGCGGGCGCAACACGTCGGGAAAGAGCAAGGCGCTGGAGCTGCTGATCCCCTACGTGCTCGACGGTGACATCACGCCTCGCAAGCTCGACCCGTTCGCCTCATCGCTGAAGACGATGCGTTGGAACCTGATCGAATGCACCGACCCGTACCCGGAGCGCCGCGCGACGAAGCGCATCGGCTATGTGTGGGCCGAGTTCCGCGCGTTCGACGAAGGCGGTGAGGAACGCTTCTTGACGTGCGGGCTTGGGCTCGAGGCCACCCGCGGCGCCGACGGCATCAAGGACCGCTGGTACTTCACGACGACGCAGCGGGTCGGCGTCGATCTCACGCTGGCGAGGCTCGTCGGCGGTGCTGACGATTCGCACGCCGGGGCGCTTGCGGCCCAGCCGGTCGTCAAGGCCGACCTCGCGGGTCAGCTCGGCAACGAGGGGGCGCTGCATGACGGCCCGACCGCCTATAAGGAGGCGCTGCGCGAGCGGCTGCTGCCGTTCGCGACGAGCGACCTGTACGAGCAGATGCTCGAAGTGATTCGGCAGTTGCGCAAGCCAAAGCTGTCGGACACGCTCAACGTCAAAGGCCTCTCGACGATGTTGTCCGCTGCCCTGCCGGCCGTTGACGAGCTGCTCGTGCGCAAGCTTGGCGACGCGCTCGAGCAGCTCCACGAGCTGCAACGCCAGTACGACGAGCTCAACGCGGCGCGCGCCGAAGTGACGGCACTCGTCAGCGGAGAGGCACGCGCTTACGCCCGCGGGCTGCTCGCGGTCCGCGGCGAGCGACTGCGCGTGAGCAACAGCGCCTACGAGCGAGCGCGCACAACGTTACGCGACGCGGATGCGGCCTTCACGGAAGCCGCCGCCGCTCTACGGGCGGCCGAGGAGGAAGCCAGGCGGTTGCACGCTCGCTACCGCCACGTCGACGAGGAGCACCTCGAGCTTGTCGGCTCCGACGCCTACAAGGCGGTGGCGCGGCTCGAGGACCGCACGCGAGAGCATGAAGCCGCGCAGCGGCGCGCGCTCGATGCGCGGAAACGCCTCGCCGGCCGCGAGGCGGAGCTGAAGCGTGCCGCGGACGCCCATGCGGCCGAGCAGGACCATGCCGCCACCGCCGACGCTCGCCTGGCCGAGGCCGCCGGCGAGCTGAGCGTCCTGCTGCAGACGGTCGGGATC
>JBOGYJ010000182.1:0-2078 GCA_050696795.1 Solirubrobacteraceae bacterium
GCCTCGCGTTGCGACCGCTCGGCCGAGGTCCTCTACGGCTGGGCCGAGGCATCGTCCTTCGCCACCCCCTTCGTGGCCAAGGCCGCCGAGCGCAGCCACGTCGTCGGCACGGTCGACTTCGACGCCGGGGTGGATGCCGCCACCGTCGCCAGGGTCCTGCGCGCCAACTGCGTCCTCGACGTCGAGCCCTACCGCAAGCTGGGGCGCAACCAGCTGCGAGTAGCGATGTTCCCCGCCACCGACCCCTCAGACGTGCAGGCGCTGACCGCCTGCATCGACTACGTCCTGGAGCAGAGCTGATGAGCGCCACGAACCCAAGACAGCGCGTCCTCGTCGCCGAGAAGGTCGGTGCCTCCGGTATCAAGCTGCTGCAGGAGCACTTCGACGTCGAGCTCGGCTTCGACTGGGACCGCGAGCAGGTCAAGCAGCGGCTGCCCGACTTCGACGGCATCCTGATCCGCTCGGCGACCAAGCTCGACGCCGAGCTGCTTGCGGCCGGCACGAAGCTGAAGGCGATCGGCCGCGCCGGTGTCGGCGTCGACAACGTCGACGTGCCTGAGGCCTCCAAGCGCGGCGTCGTCGTCGCCAATGCGCCGCTCTCGAACGTCGTCACCGCCGCCGAGCACACGATGGCGCTGCTGCTGGCGCTCGCCCGCAACGTCCCACAGGCCAACCAGTCGCTGCGCGAGGGACGCTGGGACCGCTCCAAGTACTCCGGCGTCGAGCTCTACGAGAAGACACTCGGCATCCTCGGCTTCGGCCGCATCGGCCAGCTGGTGGCCGAGCGCGCCCGGGGCTTCGGGATGAACGTGATCGCCTATGACCCGGTGGTCAGCGACGAGCGCTACAACGAGCTCGGGGTCGAGCGTGCCGCCGCGCCGCAGGATGTGTACGCGGTCGCCGACTTCCTCTCGCTGCACCTGCCCAAGACACCGGAGACCGCCGGCTGGCTGAACGCCGAGGTGATCGCCCAGTGCAAGGAGGGCGTGCGCGTGCTGAACGTGGCCCGTGGCCCGCTGGTGGTCGACGAGGATCTGAGGGCCGGGCTCGACAGCGGCAAGGTCGCCGGCGCCGCGCTCGACGTGTTCCAGACCGAGCCGATCACCGACCACCCGCTGTTCGCGTACCCGAATGTGATCGTCACCCCGCACCTGGGCGCTTCGACCGCCGAGGCCAACGACCGCGCGGGCTTCCAGGCGGCCGAGCAGATCGTGGCGGCGCTGACCGGCGGCTCGGTCACCACCGCGGTGAACATCCCGGCGATCCCCGACGAGGACATCGAGGCGCTTACGCCCTTCGTCCCGCTGGCCCGTGCGCTCGGCAAGATCGCGGCCTCGCTCGACGAGGAGTCCGCGATCGAGACCGTCAAGGTCGAGTTCCTCGGTGGCATCGCCGCGCGTGACACCCGCCTGCTGGGCCTCAACGTGCTGATGGGCGTGCTCGCCGCCAAGGGTGGGGCGGAGGACCTCAACGAGGTCAACGCCCCGGCGCTGGCCGAGCAGCGCGGCATCTCGACACAGGACGCCCAACAGCCGCAGGTGCGCGATTACACGGACATGATCCGCGTGAGCGTCACCTCGAGCAGCCACACCGCCAGCGTCGCCGGCACCGTGATCGGCAACCTGCACCGCCCGCACCTGCTCGAGGCCTGGGGGCAGCGGTTCCAGGTGCAGCTCGAAGAGCACCTGACGATGTTCCGCTACCACGACCGTCCGGGCATGCTCGGCCGTGTGGGCTCGCTGTTCGGCGCCCACAACGTCAACATCGCGTCCGCGATCGTCGGCCGGCAAGCCGAGGGCGGCGATCACGAGCCGTTCGCGGCAATGGTGGTCACGACCGACGTGGTGGTGCCGGACGAGCTCGTGCACGAGATCGCCACCAGCGACGGCTTCGTCGCCGGCGTTTCGCTCACGCTCTGACCCGATTGACGACCCGGTGCCCTAGCCGCTAGCCTCCGGCGCGATGGCGTTCGCCCTCGACCTTCGACTTCTTCTCCTCCCCCTCCGGGGGGAATAGCGCGCCGGCGGCCGCATGTAGCCGCGAACCAGCACGAGAAGAAGCGGGACGAGAGCAAAGGA